>JAEYUG010000090.1 GCA_023432805.1 Bacteroidota bacterium
CGGCTCGAGAGAGCCGCCCTGCTGCGTTTCCGGGATAACGGACGCCCTCGTCCGTCCGCCGCTACATTATTGCACCGCTTCCGTCAGGAATGGATCATTCACCGGCACCGCGCTCCGACGCTTGAACTGCATCCCGAGCACGATCAGAAAAATCCCACCCACTGCGATCATCGGCGCGATCTCGATCCACCCGAACGGCACATGATCGTGCGCATAATTCGGCATCACGAGCCAGAACATGTCGATGAAGTGGGCCACGAGCAGAATCACCGCTCCCCCCATCAGCACATTCAGGTTCTTCTTTGCACTCTGCGAGATTAGCAACCAGAACGGCACGAGAAAATGCACGACGACGAGCGCGATCGACACGTACTCCCAGCCATGCTGGGTGCGGTACTTGAAGAACACGATCTCCTCGGGCAGGTTCGCATACCAGATCAGCAGATACTGGGAGAACGCGATGTAGGCCCAGAAAACATTGAACGCGAAGAGCAGCTTGCCGAGATCGTGAAAGCGCTCGTCGGTGAGCCAGTGCGTGAGCAACCCGTTCTTCCTGAGCAGCACGGCCACAACCGTCGTCACCGCGACCGTGCCCACGAGCGACGCCGCGAAGTAATACACACCGAAAATCGTGCTGAACCAGTGAGGATACAGCGACATGAGCAGATCGAATGCCGCGAAGGTGATGGTCACTGCGTAGAGAATGACAGCGGGAGCACTGAACGTCCAGTTCCGCTTCGTCGGTACGTGGTCGCTCGAGGCGTCCTGCCGGAACGAGTTGCCGACGATGAAGAAATACAGTCCCACCCATACGAGCGCATAGATCGCCAGACGAATGAGGAAGAAGGGCACGTTCAGCCATGCAGCCTTGCCGGCAAGCACGATGTCACCCGCCTCGGGATGCACCCAGTGGTGGTAGAGCTGGCCCGTGCTGAGCGCGATGGGAATGAACAACAGCACGGTCACAGGGACGAACCCGCTCATGAGCTCGGGAATGCGTCGCACCGCAGCGCTCCATCCCGACCGCGTCAGAAACTGCAGCGCGCTGAAGAACACGGCCGTGATGCCGATGCCCGCGAAGAACGCGAACGCAACGAGGTAATTGAAGATGAAGCGGTCGTAATCGGTGAACGCGGCAAGGAGCGACGCCGCGATGCCGACCGCCGCGGCCCCGTATCCGATCGTGGTGAGCCGCGATACGAAACTGGTGGATCCGAGATGGGTGTCGTGCGTCATGACTGCGTGCCGGTTGCGGTGGGGGATGCGGGTTTCTTCGCGGTAGAGTCCGCGGTGGCTGTCGCCGGGGCCGCCGTCGGAAGCGGGTGACGCAGTGGCGCCTTCTGCAACTCGCGCACCCAGGCGACGACCGCCCAGCGATCTTCCGGCTTGAGCTTGTCGGCATAGCCGGGCATGATGTTCTGTCCCGCACTGATGATGTGGTACAGATGCGCGTCGCTGAAGCCCGGTGCATTCTGCAGCAGGTTGGGTGGCTTCTGCATCCCTTTGCGCACGACCTCGGTCGTGTCCTGTCCGCTCGTCGAATGGCAGGGAGCACAGAAGGCGTTGAACCGGTTCTCGCCGCGGGCAAGCATCTCGCGTGTCACCGCCGGCATCGCGCCAGCAAGCGCGGAGTCGGCCTGCTGCCAGGTCGTGAACGTGTACACCGATCCGTCGCGGGGAACGGTGCCGGGCACTGCCGGACGCATGGCGGCACGATCGGAGAAGAACGTGCTCGGCTGCTGCGCCGCCGCCTTGCGCTGATAGTACATGTCGGTGATGATCTGAATGGGCGGCTCCTTCGAGCGCAGCGCCTGGAAGTCGTTGCCCGCCCAGAGCACGAAGAGCACGACGACGACGATGCCCGCAAGCGCGAGCGGAAGCACGGGAAGTTTCTTACGAGACATGGTGTTCGACGATTCGTACGTGATCGGCGCCCAGCACCGCGAGCAGCGAGGGCGTCTTCTCCTGGTGGAAGAGGGGATCCTCCGCATCGACGGTGACAACGAAGGCATCGTCCATCATGCGGGAAAAATGCGCGTCATGCTGCCAGCGCGAAAACCACTTCGGTAGTCCGTTGAGTGCGAACATGCCGACGACGGTGGCGATGGCGCTGACGAGCACGGTGAGCTCGAACATGATCGGCAGCGACGGCTCGAACGCAAAGAACGGCTTCCCCCCGATGACGAGGGGATAGTCGACCGCGCCCGTCCACCACTGCAGATGGGTCGCAAGAGCGAGTCCTGCAAGTCCTCCCCCCAGGGAAATCCACGGGAGGATGGTGCGCCTGACGCCCATGGCGTCGTCGAGTCCGTGCAGCGGATACGGCGTGTGGAAGTCGAACTTCCGGTAGCCGGCCTCGCGCAGCTGGCGCGCGGCGACGATGACCTTGTCGGGACTTGTGAAGATGCCGGTGGCACCGACGATGGGTTGCATGGGGATCCTCCTCAGTGCGTGCCGTGATGGGTGGGCTGTGCGCCTGGCAGGATGCCCTTCACCTCCGAAATGGCGAGCACGGGCAGGAACTTGGCGAACAGCAGGAAGAGGGACAGGAAGATGCCGATGGTGCCGACGAAGATCGAAACGTCGATCCAGGTGGGAATGAAGTAGCCCCACGACGAGGGAAGGAAGTCGCGATGCAGCGAGGTGGCGATGATCACAAAGCGCTCGAACCACATGCCGATGTTCACGAAGATCGAGATGATCCATGTCACCAGCAGGTTGCGACGCAGCCTGCGACTCCAGAACAGCTGGGGCACGAGCACGTTGCAGGTGATCATGGTCCAGTACGCCCAGGAGTAGGGACCCAGCGCGCGGTTGATGAACACGAAGCGCTCGTAGGGATTCCCGCTGTACCAGGCGATGAAGAATTCGATGCCATAGGCGTAGCCGACCATCATGCCGGTCGCCATCAGGATCTTGTTCATGTTGTCGACGTGCTTGATCGTGAAGTAGTCTTCGAGTCCGAGGGTCTTGCGCGCGATGATCATGAGCGTGAGCACCATCGCGAAGCCCGAGAAGATGGCGCCGGCCACGAAGTAGGGCGGGAAGATGGTCGTGTGCCATCCGGGCAACAGCGATACGGCGAAGTCGAAGCTCACGATGGTGTGCACCGAGAGCACGAGCGGGGTCGAGAGTCCGGCAAGGATCAGGTAGGCCTTTTCGTATCGGTGCCAGTGGCGGTTCGCACCGGTCCACCCGAGACTGAAGAAGGTCAGCAGCATTTTCGGCAGCTTCGACTTCGCGCGATTGCGCAGCGTGGCCAGGTCGGGCACGAGGCCGACGAACCAGAACATGAGCGAGACGGTGAAGTAGGTCGAGACGGCGAAGACGTCCCACAGCAATGGGGACCGGAAGTTCACCCACATCTGCATCTGGTTCGGCAGGGGCAGCAGCCAGTAGATCGCAAGCCAGGGACGACCGGTATGGATGATCGGGAAGATCAGTGCGCAGATCACGGCGAAGATGGTCATGGCCTCGGCTGCGCGGTTGATCGCCGTGCGCCACTTCTGCCGGAAGAGAAAGAGGATCGCGCTGATGAGCGTGCCGGCGTGGCCGATGCCGATCCAGAACACGAAGTTCGTGATGTCCCACGCCCATCCGATCGGCTGGTTGTTGCCCCAGACGCCGATGCCTGTGAACACGGTGTAGAGGATCGCGAAGATGCCGATCGCGGCCATGCTCCCGGAAATCATCAACGCGAGGTACCAGGGGGGAGACGGCTTCCGCTCGACGACGGCGGCGACGGTCTCGGTCACGTCTGAGAGGCGCGGCGCGCCGCCGACCAGCGGTTCGCGATAGGTCTGCGCAGGATCGAGCGTCAGGGTCCCTCCCCCCTCCACATTCCAATGATCCGTGCGGTGGGGATCGTGCGTCGTGCTCATGCGTTGCCTCCGTCGGTATTGCGGATTCGTGCCAGATAGGTGATCGAGGGAAGGACGTTCAGCTCGCGCAGCACGTGGTAGCCGCGCTCGCTCGTGCGCACCTTTGCGACGCGGCTCTCGGTGTCGTTCGTGTTGCCGAAGACGATCGCGTCGGCGGGACATGCCTGCTGGCAGGCGGTCTGCACCGTGCCGTCGGCGACGAGATCGATACCCTCGTTCTTCGCGTGGTACTTGGCTTCGTTCAGGCGCTGCACGCAGAAGGTGCACTTCTCCATCACGCCGCGCATGCGCACGGTCACGTCGGGATTGTACATGAGACCGACGGGATCGCGCTCCTCCTTGTGGTAGTCGAGGAAGTTGAAGCGGCGCACCTTGTAGGGACAGTTGTTCGAGCAGTACCGCGTACCCACGCAGCGGTTGTAGGTCATCTCGTTGAGGCCTTCGGGACTGTGCGTCGTGGCTGCGACGGGACACACGTTTTCGCACGGTGCGTTCTCGCAGTGCTGGCAGAGCATCGGCTGCAGCAGCGAACGGGGATTAGCCTCGTCGCCCGCGTAGTAGCGGTCGATGCGGATCCATGCCATGTGGCGGCCGCGCAGCACCTGGTCCTTGCCCACGACGGGGATGTTGTTCTCGGCATAGCACGCGGTCACGCAGGCATTGCAGCCCACGCACGCGGTCGTGTCGATCGTCATGCCCCAGCGATGACCTTTCGAGTAATCGTGCCCCGGCATGAGCGAGATCGGCCGGTCGAGCTGCCCTGGCGCGCCGTACACGGGAATCGCATCATCGACGATCTTCGCAGGATCCGCGATCAGCTGCGCGAGCGTGCCTTCCTTGACGATGCCCGAGCGATCGATGCCGTAGGTGTCGTCGCCGCCGAGCGAGAAGTTGTTCTGCGTCGTGGCGATCTTCGCCGAGCGGCCCGTCGCTTCGACCGTCGCCGTTACGTACCCGATGCTGTCGAATCCCGAAGGCATCAGCAGAAACGCATTCGCCCCCACGCCGTCGAGCACGCGTCCTCCCTCGCTGCGTCCATAGCCTGTGTGAGCGACGATAACGTCGTCGGCCACACCCGGCTGCAGAAACACCGGCAGTTCGATCGATCCGCCCTTCGTCTTCACGCGCACCACGTCGTCACGCGTCACGCCGAGCTTCCCGGCCGTCGCCCGGTTCATGATCGCCGCATTGTCCCACGTGATCTTCGTGACGGGATCCGGCAGTTCCTGCAGCCAGCCGAGATTCGCGTTGCGTCCGTCGTAGAGCGCATGCGAGGGCAGCACGCCGACCACCAGCTGCTTTGTGCGCGGTGCGGATGCCGCCGCGCGCAGCATCGAGCGGGCACTGCCGGCATTGGTGGAAAGGGTCACGGGGGAAGCCGTGGTCGCCACGGTCCCGTTTCGGAGCGTCTCCTCCCAGAACCGGGGGAAGCCCCCTCCGAACGCAGGATACACCTCGCGCTGCCAGCGCTGCATCACGTAGTCGTGCCAGGTGGCAGTGCCCTTCTGGTACTCGGGATTCATCGCCTGACCGAGACGCAACAGCACGTCACCGAGGCTGAGCTGTCCCTCGTTCAATGGGGCGATGAGCGGCTGGGCGACGGACTGCGAACCATCGAGCGACAGCGTGTCGCCCCAGCTCTCGAGCGCATGCGCAACGGGAATGAAGATCTGGCAGAACTTCGACGTCTCATCGGCATACTGCGAAACCGCAAACCGGTACTGCACCTTCGAGGTCAACGTGCGGAACGCTCCCGACGGCAGTGCGTGTGCAGCGTTCACATCGGCGAACAGCAGCACGCCGACCTCGCCGCGCTTCAGCGCGCCGCGGAACGCATCCATCGTCTCCCGTCTCGCCCCGCTGTACGGCAGCGCATGCCGCGCACCGTACGCGCCGTCGGTCTCGAACGCCCCGATCACACTGTTGAGAAGGATGCCCAGCGCATGCGTCTCCGCGGACAGATGCCGCCCGATCATCACCACCGACTTCGCAGCGGCCAGATCCCCGGCGATCTTCTTCACCGAAGGAAATGCACCCGCACCCTGCGCACGGATCTCCGCGACCAGCGCCGCATCGAGCCCTCCCCTGCCCCGCACCACGACAAGCTCGTGGAGGAGAGAGAGAAGAAACGCGTTGATTTCAGAGGGATGCACCACCGTGCGCGTGTCGGCATTCGTGCCGGTCATCGTCATGGCGCTCTCCACCGCGTGGAAGCGGCTCATGACGGGTGCATGCTTCGAGGGACGACGTTTCGCCGCAAAGTTCCGGATATGCCACAGGCTGTCGACGTCGGTTCCGAGGAAGTCCGCATCCACGCCGAGAATCACATCGGCCTTCGACAGATCGGCCACGAGCGTTGCATCGACGCCGAGCACGGCGCGCGCGGCTTCCGCTGCGCCGGTGGCGGTGATCGCCGGCCAGGTCACGACCCGGCAGTTCGGAATCCCCGCTTCCAGATCCTTCAAGACTGCCGCACGCGAGGGCGAGGCGTGCTCGTCGGTCATGATCCACACCTGCCGGCCGCGCCCGGTCACGTCGCGAATCGCCATGGCTATGCGGTCGATCGCGTTCTGCGGCGTCGAGTCGCTGTTGTTGACCGTGGGACGCAGTACGCGGTCAGGATCGTAGAGCGAGAGCAGCGCGGCCTGCGCGATGGCGGTGGACTTGCCCCGGCTGACGGGATCGAGGTCGTTGCCCTCGATCTTCACGGGACGCCCCTCGCGCGAGCGCACCAGCACGCCGTGTGCGAACGATCCGTGCATCAGCGAGGTCGCGAAGTGGTTGGCGATGCCGGGCGTGAGATACTCGGGCTTCTTGACGTAGGGCACGATCTTCTGCTCGGGTCGTCGGCAACCCGTGGCTGCCAGCGCCATCGAAGCGCCGAGGAGTCCCATGAACGTGCGGCGGGTGACGGCCGACACGCCGGGCGTCGGCCGGTCGTAATCCGGTTCGAATTCATGATGCAGCTGCTCGATCACGGATGGATCTCGCGAGAGCTCCTCGAAACTCTTCCAGTAGGTCTTGCCGTTGGACGGGGTGTCGTTCATATGCGCGATGCGGGGATGATCAGTGATGACAGGCGGAACAGTTTTCGGGTCCGCGCGGCAGCGGCGCGGCGAGCTTCGCAGGCGAAACGTCGACACCGGATATCGGACGCGTGCGCACGACGTACTCGTCGGGCGCGCGATGACAATCCAAACACCAGCCCATGGTCAGCGGCTGCTTCTGCGCAACCACCGCCTGCGTTTCGACCTCGCCATGGCACGATGCGCAGTCGATGCCCGCCTTGATGTGGCGGCTGTGGTTGAAGTACGCGTAGTCGGGCAGACGATGAATCCGCACCCACTCGATCACACGGTTGTTCTCGTAACTCTCGCGCACGACCTTCAGCTTGGGACTGTCGCGCTTGACCGACGTGTGGCAGTTCATGCAGGTCTGCGTCGGCGGCACCGTCGAGTGCGCACTCGTCTCCACACTCGTGTGGCAGTACACGCAGGCGATCTCGAGCTGCCCGGCGTGCACGCTGTGGTCGAACGGCACCGGCTGCACGGGACGATACCCGACGTCCATCACACGCGGGTGACGGCCGAAGTAGAACACGACGGCACCGATCGCGACGAGAACGAGTCCCGCCGTCACGGCGCGCTTGATGCTTCTATCGATCTTTTCGTTGAACATGGTCGAAGGTTGTCGTTGGTGATTACCGTGTCTCGGCCGCGGCCCGCCGGCGTGCCGACAGCCAGATGCGGATGCCGAACACGGCAAGCAGAATGAACGGCATGAACATCATGAACAGAATGCTCGCACTGAATCCCGCCGCGGCCGACACACCGCTGTCAGCCATCACGGCCTCCTTGCAGTTCGGGCAGGCCAGGGCGATGTCGCTCAGCGCGGCAAGCGCGAGCAGGGTCAGGGTGATGAACAGGAGGAAGCGTGGAAACACTGATTTCATGGGATCACACGTCCAGATGGTAGAGCATGACATAGATCACTACGCCCGTTGCGGACACGTAGAGCCACAGCGGAAGCGTCCACCGCGCGATCTTCCGGTGCAGTGCGACCTTCATCTTCAGTCCTCGGTACAGGGTCAGCACGGCCAGTACAGGGACGACTGCCGCCAGCACCGAATGCGAGATCAGGATCGCGAAATACACGACACGCAGCACTCCCTCGCCGGTGAAGCGCGTAACAAGCTGAGTGTTGAAGTGATAGGTCAGATACGAGACGAGAAAGAGCACCGAGGTCGCAAACGCGGCCAGCATCATCGCGCGATGCTTCTCGATCTCGCGGCGCCTGATGTACACGAATCCGGCAACGAGAAAAAGAGTTGCAAGTCCGTTGAGCGAGGCGTTCACGCCGGGCAGCATCGACACGTCCATCAGCCGCGCTCCCGGTCGAGCGCACGGATCGCCGCCCGCAGCTCGTCGACATTCTTCGGATCGGTGCCGTCGAAATACCCGCGTACCCTGCCGTCACGGTCCACGAGCGCGAACCGCGTGCTGTGCAGCGCCGGCGTCGTGCGGTCGCCCATCGCAAAGCCGTCGACAGCAAGCGATCCCACGCTCTCCGTGTCCGTGCGCAGCATGTACCAGCGTCCCGCCCGCGCGTGGTAGCGCTCTGCATACGCGGCCAGACGCTCGACCGTGTCGTTGTCGGGATCCACCGTGAATCCTACGATGCGCAGATCGGCCATGTCCGAGAACTCGGCCTGCAGCACGTTGGCGGTGGAGTTCATGATGGGGCAGGGACCCGAACAGCTCGTGAAGAAGAAGTACGCGATCCAGATGCGCCCGGCGAGCGCCTCCTGCGTCACGGTGCCGCCATCATGATTCACGCAGGAGAAGGATGGCGCATCGCGCAGCACGGGCAGGTCGGGTGTCGACTCGCTCTGTCCGCCCCCGCAGGATGCGAGACCGAACACCGACGCGCACGCGAGCACGCCGAGCAACGGACGAAGAGCAGGAATGCGCATGATCATCGATTGCGCACGGTGTAGAGGGACATGGA
>JAEYUG010000038.1 GCA_023432805.1 Bacteroidota bacterium
CCCCCCGCGCCGCCCACGTCGTTCTCGCATGAGCCGTGATTCTGACGCTTGGTGTCGGAAGCGGTTTTCATGGGGCAGGTCCGTTGCGTACCGGTGGCGACGGGCGGGGGCTTCCGACGATTGGTGCGGCCTTCGTGGCGGAGTCGGGGTTCATGCAATCCGCGCGTGCGCTTCCTTCCCTCCATCCCATCTTCGTGCAGGGCGAGCAGCTCACCTGGGAGGTGAGTTATCTGACGATCAAACTCGGGTCGATCTCCACGAGGGTGCTCGGCATCGACACCGTGCGGGGACGCATCCATGTCCGCGCCGAGTGTCTGATACGATCGTACAAGGGCGTGCCGTTCGTCACGCTGCACACGCTGTTCCAGAGCACGATGAACGATTCGCTCGCGTCGGTCAGCTTCGCCACGCGCGAGCACATTTCGGATACAACCAACAAGTACATCAACTACACCTACGGGCGGCGCTACGACGTGATGTACATCTCCGAGCGTGTCGGCAGCACGCCAGTGCCCGAGAATTACGATACGCTGTCGCTGGACGGCAAGCGCTGGCAGGACGGACTGTCGCTGCTCTTCTTCGCACGCGCTCGTGCGCGCACGAAGGCACTCGACCATGTGCCCGTCATCATCTATCGCACCAAGGCGACGACGACGATCCACAACACGGTGGCGGTCGACGCGATTGACATCGATGCGGTAAGCTATCCCGTGCGGACGGTCAAGATCGACGGCGACACGGGCTTCACCGGGATCTTCGGATTGACGGGGGGATTCGAGGGATGGTTCAGTGACGATGCCGCGGGCGTGCCGATCAAGGCGAAGATGCATGTCATTCTCGGAAGTGTCACAATCGAACTCATCCGCTGGAAGCGCCCCGGCTGGGGTCCCCCACGCGCAAGCTGACAACCACATGATCCATCCCTACCAGGGCGTCTGGCCCGACATTCATCCCTCGGTGTTTCTCACTCCCGACGTGACCATCCTCGGAGACGTTTCGCTTGCCGAGGACGTGAACGTCTGGTTTGGCAGTGTGATCCGCGGCGACGTGCATCGCATCCGCATCGGAGCGCGCTCGAACGTGCAGGATCTCTGCATGCTGCACGTCACCTGGAAGAAGCATGCCCTGACGATCGGCGCCGACGTGACGATCGGCCACAGCGCGGTGCTGCACGGCTGCACGGTGCACGATGCCTGCCTGATCGGCATGGGTGCGCGCATTCTCGATGCCGCAGTGATCGAACCGGAATGTCTGGTGGCTGCAGGTGCGGTCGTGGGCGAGCGGGTCGTGGTGCCCGAGGGACACCTCGTGGCGGGCGTTCCTGCGCGCGTCATTCGTCCCTTGCGCCCGGAGGAACGCGAGAAGATCCGCCAGAGCGCGAAGAACTACCTTCATTACGTCGACCAGTACCGCACGCATGGTGATCTCGCACGCGGGCTCGATCTCGACGATTTCCTCGCCGCGCGGGCGGCGGGCACGCTCTAGCAGCGTGCATGCATGCTGCACCATCCCCCTGATCAAGACATGGAACTGACCGACAACCGCATGCTCGACGTCATCGTGGCGGCGCTGCGTGAAGACATCGGCCTCGGCGATGTGACCACCGAGTGCATTATTCCCACCGACCTTGCCGGAACGGGCATGTTCATCGCGAAGGCGAACGGCATCCTCTCCGGGTTGGATGTTGCGGCAGCGGTGCTGCATCTGGTTGATGACACGCTTGTGCTCGAGCGGCATCTACGCGACGGCATGCCACTGCTGCGCGGTGCACGGATTGCGACGGTGCGCGGAAGCATCGCGTCGATGCTGACCGCCGAGCGCACGGCGCTCAACTTCATGCAGCGCATGTCGGGGATCGCAACGATGACGAGTGCGTTTGTGCACCTCTGCGAGGGAACGCAGGCGGGCATCTACGATACGCGCAAGACGGCGCCGGGTCTGCGGGCCTTCGACAAGCAGGCGGTGCGCGACGGACGCGGACGCAATCACCGTTTCGGACTCGACGACATGGTGCTGATCAAGGACAATCACGTTGCGGCCGCGGGGGGTGTACGCGAGGCGGTGGAACTGGTGCGGGCGCGGCGCGGATCAGGAACGGAGCTGAAGGTGGAACTCGAGGTCGATACGATGACGCAACTTGTTGCGGTGCTCGAGTGCGAGGGGATTGACATGATCTTGCTCGACAACTTCATGCTCGACGAGATGGAAATGGCCGTGCGGCTGATCCGCCAGCGGCGGCCGGAGATTCAGATCGAGGCATCCGGAAATGTGAATGAACAGACAGTGCGTGACATCGCCGGGACGGGTGTGGACAGGATCTCGATCGGCGCGTTGACGCATTCCGTGCGTGCGCTCGACATTTCGTTCGATGTCGAGATGCTCCCGTGAACGTCGCGCGTGAAACGCGGCAGTGTGCGGAGTCCGCAGTGTTGAGTGAAGACGTCATCCGAGCGTGCGCGGCCGGTGCGCAACGCAGCGTCATCGATCAGGAGGGATTGCGCAAGGCGGCGGTGCTGGTGCCGCTGCTGTGTGTGGAAGGGGAGTGGCATGTTCTGCTCACGCGAAGGACGGAGGATCTCGAACACCATCGCGGGCAGATTTCATTTCCCGGCGGAGTTGCCGAACAGGGGGAGGATCCGATCGAAACGGCTGTGCGCGAAGCGTGGGAGGAGATCGGGCTGGCCCGTGATTGCATCGAGACGCTGTGTCTGATCGACGACCGCTGGACGCCTTCGGGGTTCTGCATCACGCCCGTACTGGCATTCGTACGCGGGCTGGACGAACTTGCGGCGAATCCCGCCGAGGTGTCGCGGATCTTCACCGTCCCGCTTGCCGTCTTCGCCGACGAGCAGAACGCCGTGGTCCGCACGGTGTCGGTGAACGGCTTCACCCGGAACGTGTACTACTACGAGTTTGACGGGGAGACCATCTGGGGGGCGACGGCCTTCATCATCCGCGACACGTTGCGTCTGCTCGGTCTGCTCGCATGATGTGAGGACGGGTGCTCCGGTCCGTTCGGACCGGGGCGCAGACGTCCATCTCCTTTCAGGCGAATGTTCAGCGGAGCAGGGGCGAGGTCACGGGTGCTCCCGATGTGCCGCGTGCGGTGACGATGCGCCATTCATCGGCGGTGACGGGTGTGATCGAGAGACGGCTGCCCTTGCGGAGCAGTTCCATGTTTTCGAGTCCCGGTGTCGATCGCAGCTCCGAGATGCTGATCGGCGCTGCGAAGTGATCGACGTAGCGAATGTCCACCATATACCAGCGGGGATTGGCGGGGTCGGCTTTCGGATCGAAGTACGTGTGCCCGATTTCAAACTGGTAGCGGTCGGGGTATCCGGCACGGACGACTTCCGCACGACCGACCACGGCGGGAGGCTCGGTGTTGCTGTGGTAGAAGAGGACGCCATCACCGACGGTGATTTCATCCCGCAGATAATTGCGGACCTGATAATTCCGCACGCCCTCCCAGCTCGTCGTCTGGTCGGGGGCGGCTGCAAGATCGTCGATGCTGAACACCGAGGGTTCGACCTTGAATAGCCAGAAGCGTTGGACGCGTGATGCCATCGTGTCTCCGGAGCGGGTGAACGCACTGCGCTGCAATGTACACCGCGTCCATCCTCCCGGGCAATTGCAGAGGCGGCGGACGCCGTTTGGATTGGTTCGGGGCATGGAAAATTGCTACATTACAACTTGTTTTCAATGTCACCACCAGTGCTCACGTCGACCTCGACCATCCCGGATTTCCCAGCATTTCCAGCCGTGCCGATCACGGCTGTCATGTTCGATCTCGGCAATGTGCTGCTGCATTTCGACCACCGTCTGATTGCGTCGAATCTGTTACGGCTTGCGCCGGATGCGGCACTTCCCGACGATGACTCGACGTGGCGGCGGTTGATCCATGCAGCGGAAACGGGTGCGCTCGCAGCCGAGGACTTTCTTGATGCGTTCACGCGCGTGCTCGGAGTAGAAGGACGTGTCTCGCATGCGGACCTCGCCAACGCCTGGTGCGACATGTTCTGGCGCAACGACGACATCCTTCCCGTTGTGGAGGGACTGCGCGGTCGTGTGCGCCTTCTGCTCGTCTCGAACACGAACGCGTTGCATCTTGCCTTCATCCGCGAACGTTTCGCCGACGTGCTCGCACCGTTTGACGTCGAGGTGTATTCCCATCTGGAGCAGGCGGCGAAGCCCGATCCCGTCGTATTCCGGCGGGCGCTGGAGCGGGCAGGTGTTTCCCCCGCATCCTGCCTGTATTTCGACGACATCCGCATGCACGTGCATGCGGCAACAGAACTCGGCATCCACGCGTATCAATTCGTGTCGAACGCCGGTGTGCGCGATGTGCTCGCCGCACATGCGCTGCCTGCGCGCGGCGTCTGACAGGACTGATACCACAATCCATATTCGGAGTCGTTTCATGAAGACAGTCACCTTGCTCGCCGTCCTCCTCGTCGCGGGCACGATGCAACTCGTTGCTCAGGATCTCACCAATGTCGATTTCCACCTCCGCGACATCGAAGGGAAGGATCAGTCCTTCCAGAAGTTCCTCAAAGAGGTGCGCGGGTCTGAGGCCACACCGCGCAAGGGTGTGGTCATCATCAGTTTCTGGGCGCTGTGGTGCAATCCCTGCAAACAGGAGATGCAGGCGCTCAAGGCCACCTACGAGAAGTACGCATCCAGGAACCTGCATTATCTGGCAATCAACACCGACAATCCCCGCAGCCTCGCCAAAGTCGATGCATGGGTGAAGTCGCAGAAGCTACCGTACCGATTCTGGTTGGATCCGAATTCGGAGGTGTTCAAGAAGTTGAACGGTCAGAGCATGCCCTATTCACTCATCGTCGATTCGGACGGCAAGCTCATCGCCAAGCGTGTTGGTTTCATCGCCGGGGATGAGAAGGAAATCGAGGAAGACATCCGCAAGATTCTGGAGTGAGCATGCGCATCGGTGCCCGTTTTCTCTGTGTGACGCTGTTGGTCGCTGCCACCGGCACGGCCACAGCGCAGGTGCAGTATTCTGTCGGCAATTACATGCGCTATGGCAACGGGACGCAGATTGTCGGCGGGCAGGAACAGTTCAAGGAGTACTTCGAGAATCAGACGAATGTGCGTCTGTTCTGGAACGATTTCACGGTCGGATTTCAGTATCTGTATGACGATCCGCCGGAATTCGGTCCCAATTGGCAGGGCATGCGCAAGCGCTACGTCGAATTTGCGCGCGACGGCATCGAACTGCGGGCTGGCGATTTCTTCACGCTGTTCGGCAAAGGATTGGCCATGAACCTGTTCGAAAACCGCGGTATCAACTACGATACCGGGCTTGACGGTCTGCGTGGCATCTATCGCAACGACTACCTGACCGGGATTGCCGCTGCCGGAACGATGCGGTACTACGATCTTATCAACTCGAATCGCATCGAGACGTATTCAGTCAAGAGTGCTCATGCGGAAGTGCGTCCCATCGACTGGATCCGTCTCGGTGGGAGCCTAGTCAGCGCGACGGGAGAGCTTCCGTCGCCTTTCGGCATCGATCACGTGCGTGCCGATATCCGCGAGGGAATGGTCACGTTGAAGGGTCTGGGTTTCGAGGTGTTCGCCGGATACGCCCACAAGCGTTCGTCCGGTCTGCGTCCCGGACCGGGAACCACGGTCAATGTGTTCGAGCGTGACGGTGAGGGCATGTACGGGAGCGTTGCGTACACGAGCGAGATCGGTCTGGGTGTGACCTTCGAGTACAAGGACTACTCGTTCGATCCCGTCGATCCCGGTGAGCGGACGGATGTCAACCGGCCGACTCGCATGCTGCCAATGCAGAATCCCCCGATCGTGCACAAGGAGCATTCGTTCTACCTGCTGTCGCGGAATCCCCACATCATCGATTTCAACGATGAGAAGGGTATGCAGCTCGACGTGTTTTATTCACTCACTCCTGCAATCACGATCAACCTGAATGGTTCGGTTGCCAGTCGTCAGAACGTGTATGTGATGAGATCCGACGGCAGTTTTGCCAGCACCAGCGGCGATATGGGAACCCTGCTTTCACTCGACGAGAAGTACTCGCCATGGCATGAGCTCTATGCCGACGTCGAGTGGTACTTCGACGGACAGTCCTATCTTCGTGCCGCGTTCAATTATCGCAACGAATCACCCTATGACGAATACGTGAAGAAGGCGAAGCACCAGACAAGCACGACGCTTCCGGTGCTGATCGAATACGTACTCGACGACGAGTGGAGCGTGACCGGACAGTTCGAATATCAGCAGTACCATGACTCGACCGTTCCATCGAATCCTGATTGGGACAACGTCTACGTTGCATTGACCCTCTCGAAGTCGCCGACGCTTGCAGCGACCGTCCGCATGGAGGCCACCACCGACGAGACGGATCCCTCGGGCAAGAAATTCTGGGCGGCAGGCGAACTGTCGTACCGTATCAAGAACAGCCATACGGCCACGATCAGCTACGGAAGCGAACGTGGGGGTCTGGTCTGTTCCAGCGGCATCTGCCGCGTCGTCAATCCGTTCGACGGCGTCCGGTTGTCGTTGCTCACCCAGCTTTAATCCGCACGGAATCAGCACGCGCGCACGACGCGCATGCTGTCGACCGTGCAGTACGATCGCGCGCATGCGCGCGATGGAGAATACATGTCAAAGGAAATTATCATCAATGCGGCAGCCAATCAGCACCGCATTGCCATTACCGAAGAGGGGAGACTTGCCGAGCTGTTCGTCGAAAGCGACGAACGTGCACGCATGGTGGGCGACATCTTTCTCGGGACGGTCGCGAAGGTCATGCCTGGCATCCAGGCCTGTTTTGTCGACATCGGACTCGAACAGGACGCCTTCCTCCACTACTCGGATATCAGCAAGGCCTTCCGCGATACCGATACATCGGACAGCGATCACCGGCATCCACACATGATGCCCGATGTGGAGGCGGACGGTGATCAGAAGTCCGACGACAAGAGGGGCGGGGACAAGAAGGACCGTCGTCGTCGTCCCCCGCGTCATTCGGGGCGCATCCGTCTGCAGCGTGGCCAGGAAATCGTTGTGCAGATCTTCAAGGAGCCTGTGGGAACCAAGGGGGTGCGTGTCACGTCGGAGATCTCCCTGCCTGGTCGTTTCATCGTGCTCATGCCCTTCGACAGCATGATCGGTGTTTCGCGCAAGATCTCGAATTTCAAGGAAAAGCGTCGATTGCGCCGGATCGCCCAGTCGATTCTGCCTCCTGGATTCGGTGTGATCATCCGTACGGTCGCACAGGGGCGCGATGAGGAAGTGCTGCGTGACGATCTGATTTCGCTCGTCGAGGCGTGGCGGGACGTCGAACGCACGATTCGCAAGTCGAAGGCACCCGCGCTGGTGTACAAGGATATGAACGCGACCTCGAGCGTGATTCGCGACTTGTTCAGTGAAGATGTCACGCGTGTGGCTGTCGACACCCGTTCCATGTATCAGGAAATCCGCAGTTACGTGAATCTCGTTGCACCGCACAAGGTCGATGCGATCGAGTACTGGCGGGGCAATGTGCCCATCTTCGACAAGTACGAGATCGAGAAGCAGATCGAGCAGTCCATGCACCGCAAGGTCTGGCTCAAGAGCGGTGGCTACCTGATCATCGAGCATACCGAAGCAATGAAGGTGATCGATGTCAACAGCGGCCGCTTTGCGGGCAAGGCCGACCAGGAGGCGAACAACCTGCGCACAAATCTCGAGGCCGCTCGTGAAATCGCTCGGCAGGTGCGTTTGCGCGATCTGGGCGGCATCATCGTGATCGACTTCATCGACATGGAGAGCGACGATTACAACCGCAAACTCTACGAGGAGATGCGCAAGGAAATGCGCCGCGACCGCGCCAAATACACGATTCTTCCCGTGAGTGACTTCGGTCTCATGCAGATCACCCGGCAGCGTGTGCGCGAGAGCGTGCAGATGTCGTTCAGCGAAGACTGCCCCACCTGCCAGGGTCTGGGCATGGTGCAGTCGAAGACCTCCGTGCTGACCATCATGGAGCGGTGGCTGCGTCGTTTCCGTCTCGAATCAAAGGAGGTGCGATTGCAGCTCACGATCCATCCCGCACTTGCAGCCTTTCTGACCGAAGGTGAATCGTCGCACCTCATGCGGCTCATGTTACAGTTCTTCGTGCGCATCAAGGTCACGACCGATCCGAACATGCCCGTCGACGCCTTCCGCTTTGTTTCGACACGTCGTGCGATGGACATCACCTCCCGCTACCTCGCGTAATCCTTCGATCTGAGGGCGGCTTTCGGTATATTGTGGAACTGAACACGAAACTCACGTCAACAGAGGTTTCCATGAAGTTTTCCGTCCTCAGCAGCGATCTTCAGAAGGCGCTTGCGCGCATCATCAGCGTTGTTCCCTCAAAGTCCACGCTGCAGATTCTCGAGAACGTGCTGTTCGACCTGAGCGGCGGAGAACTGACGCTGACCGCCAGCGATCTCGAATTGTCGATGAGTGTCACGATCAAGGTCGAGGGGATGGAGGACGGCCGTGTGACCGTGCCGGCGAAGATCCTCAATGAAACCATGCGTGCGCTTCCGTCGATGGACATCACGTTCATCGCAGACAAGGCCTCGCACGGGATCACGGTGAAAACCGAGCAGGGCAGTTACCGGATGTCGGGTGATTCAGCGGTGAACTTTCCCGAAGAAGAGCAGGTGGCCGAGGAGTTTTCGGTCGAGCTCGATGCGCAGTTGTTGCGCAGCATCGTGACCAAGACATCGTTCGCAGTCACGACCGACGATCTGCGTCCCTCGATGATGGGCGTGCTCATGCAGTGGCGTGAAGACGAGTTCCGCGCCGTCGCCACCGACGGGCATCGACTCGTGCAGCTGCGGCACAGCGGGGCGCTGGCCTCCGCCGACACAGGCGGCGAGCGCGAGGTGATCATTCCCGCAAAGGCGTTGAACATTCTTTCGCGATCGCTCGACCAGGGTCCCGTCTCCGTCGTCTTCGGCAAGTCGCACGTGCGCTTCAGCTTCCTGGGGATGCGCATGGTCAGCAGGATCATCGACGAGCGGTATCCGAATTACGAGAGCGTGATTCCTCTCGACAACGACATCACGCTCGAGGTGAATCGCACGCAGTTGCAGGCGGTGGTCAATCGCTGCGCAATCTTTTCCAACGCCGTTACCCATCAGGTGCGTTTTGCAATCAGCGGTTCCGAACTGACCGTCTCGGCCGAGGATCAGGAATATGGCGGTGAAGCGCGCGAGATGATCCCGGCGGTGTACAGTGGTGATGCGGAAATGATGGTCGGTTTTAATGCGCGCTATGTGGTTGATGCGCTTTCGCATCTCGATTCGGAGAACGTGACGTTCTCGTTCAGCAGCCCGACCCGCGCGGGACTGCTGCGTCCCACGATTCAGCCGGAGGATTTGAACATCCTCATGCTGGTGATGCCGCTGCGTCTCAATTCCTGACCATGACGATCCAACAGCTCCGCATTCGATCCCTCCGAAACCACAGGCTGACGACCCTCGACTGTCCCGCCGGCATCGTGCTGCTGTGGGGCGACAACGGAGCTGGAAAGACGACGGTGCTGGAAGGGATTTCGATGCTGTGCACGACACGCAGCTTTGTCACCACGCAGGACCGCGTGCTGCTCGCCACCGGTGACACCGAGTTTGACCTGGGTGGGAGCTTCCGCACGGACGGTGGGTCGCAGCACACGGTCGAGGTTCGATTCGGTGCCTCCCTGCGCAAGTCCATTTCCTTCGACAATGCACGAGTTCCCTCATCGGCCGATGTGATCGGCCGCTTCCCCCTTGTCGCGCTCTCGCCGCATCATCGCGCGATCACGGCCGGGGGACCTGCCGAGCGACGCACCTTCATCGACTTCGTCGTCTCGCAGGTGCACCACGCCTATCTGCTTGATCTGATCGAATACCGGCGCATCCTCCGGCAGCGCAACGCGCTGCTCTTGCGTGCGGATCTTTCGTACGCGCAGCGTGTGGCGCAGCTCGATCCATGGACGCGGACGTTTGCCGAGCATGCCGTGCGCATCGTGCGGAAGCGTCTGGCGTTTCTGGCGGAGTTCTTCCCGTATTTCGATGCGGCGATGCGCGACATCGCGGCCGAGCGCGAACTGCCCGCCCTGCGCTACAACGCGAGCGCGGACATCGACTATCAGCATGCTGATGCGGTCGATCTGTTCGAGGAAGCAGCGCGCTCGCGCGTGGATGCGGATGTACGCCGCGGGTCGACGGGGCTCGGTCCCCACCGCGACGAGCTGGAGCTGCTGGTCAACGGTCTCGACGTCCGCGCGCATGCCTCGCAGGGACAGCACAAAAGCATGCTCATCGCGCTGAAGATCGGTGAAGCGCGCTATCTGGCCGACAGGCTCGACGAGCGTCCGATCCTCCTGTTCGACGACATCTTCTCGGAACTCGACGACGTGCGGCTTTCGCGCATTCTCGATTTGGTGCGTCCCCTCGGGCAGGTGTTCATCACGACCGCGAACGCTGCGGTGGCGCGCCTCATGCCCGCAGGTGATACCGACATCGGCGTCTACCATGTGCGGGAGGGTCACGTGCAGCGCGAGGCGGTGCCCGCATGAAGTTCCGGACTCCCCACGGTTCCAGAGCGCGCATCATCAGTGATGTCGGCGGTGCACTCTCGGGTGCGCTCGACCGCTATGGTCTGACGCGTGCGATCCGCGAGCGCGAAATCTTCCTGCGCTGGGAGGAGATCGTCGGCACGGCGATCGCCAATCATGCAGAGCCGAAGCGCTTTCGCAACGGCACCCTCTGGGTGCATGTGGAAGATGCTGCCTGGCGGCAGGAACTGGCGGGAATGCGCAGCGACCTGGCGCAGCGCATCAACACGGCGATCGGTGAGGCGCTTGTGGCGGAGATCGTGCTGCGATGATGCTGCCAGCGGAAGCCGTGGCCACCGACACGATCGTCGCAATCGCCACAGCGCCGGGAACCGCCGGCATCGCGGTGATCCGCATTTCCGGAGCGGAGGCCATCACGCGCGCTGCAGCAGTGTTCCGCGGCACGGATCTGCGCGGGGTCCCTTCGCACACCGCCCATGCCGGGTACATCACCGACGCAGACGGACGCGAGATCGACCAGGTGCTTGCCACCGTCTTCCGCGCACCGCACTCGTACACGGGTGAAGACAGCGTGGAGATCAGCTGCCACGGCGGGAGCGCCGTCAGTCGCGCCGTGCTGACACGCCTGCTCGCAGGGGATTCCATGCTGCGCCACGCGCTGCCCGGTGAATTCACCCGCCGCGCGTTTCTGAACGGACGCATGGATCTGGTGCAGGCAGAAGCCGTCGCCGATCTGATTCACGCGCAGACCGAAGAGGCGCGTCGTGCCTCGATGCAGCACGTGCAGGGTGCATTGAGCGTCCATGTCGCTGCGCTACGCGAACGGCTTGTGCGCTGCGCCTCGCTGCTCGAACTTTCACTCGACTTCGCCGAGGAGGATGTCGACCTGCTGTCACGCGACGATCTGCGCACGGAACTGGCCGACGTCGCCACGACGATCGATCGCACGCTCGTCACCTACCGCAGCGGACGTGTCATTCGCGACGGCTTCCGCATAGCGCTTGCGGGACGCCCCAACGCGGGCAAGAGCAGCGTCTTGAATGCGCTCGTCGGCGCCGACCGCGCCATCGTGACCGACATCCCCGGCACCACCCGCGACTACATCGAGGAAGCTGCCGTCATCGACGGCGTGCTTCTGCGTTTCATCGACACGGCGGGACTTCGTGCGAGCGAGGATCCCATCGAGCAGCTCGGCATCGCGCGTTCGCATGCGTGCATCCGCTCAGCGGATCTGGTCGCGTACATCATCGATGCATCGGATGCGGCCCTCGTGTCTGTGGGCATCGACGAGCATCGGGCTTTGCATGCACGTCTCGGTGCGCAATGCGAGGCCGTGTTCGTGCTCAACAAGTGTGATCTTTTATCCGACGATGCGCGTACGTCGCTTCCGACGGGAGCAGGCGTTCTGCACGCATCCGCCCGCACAGGTGCGGGGATGGATGTTGTGGCGGCGCATGTCGCATCGCATGCCCGCGCTGCATCCCACACAAGTGAGCAGGGTGGAGTGCTCGTCACCAATGCGCGGCATGCAGACTGTCTGCGGCGGGCGCTCGAGGCGATCGGCCGCGCGCAGCAGGCTGTTGACGAAGGACGCAGTGAAGAGTATCTCGCGCTCGATATCCGTGCCGCGATCGATGCCGCGGGCGAAGTGGTGGGCATCGTGCGCACCGATGATGTGCTCGAGGCGATTTTCTCCCGGTTTTGCATCGGCAAGTAACGACAACATACAGCAGGTCAGCAACCCATGACACAGGATCAGGAAGCCGCAGCGCGGCAATATTCCGAAAGCAGCATCAAGGTACTCGAGGGACTCGAAGCGGTGCGGAAGCGACCCGCCATGTACATCGGCGACATCAGCGTTCGCGGTCTGCACCATCTGGTCAACGAGGTCGTTGACAACTCCATTGACGAGGCGCTCGCCGGATTTTGCGACTCGATAGAAGTGACCATCAACGTTGATGGTTCGGTGACCGTTGAAGATAATGGACGCGGAATTCCGACGGGTCCGCATCCTGTCAAGAAAATCTCGACACTCACCGTGGTCATGTGCACGCTGCATGCGGGCGGCAAGTTCGACAAGACGACGTACAAGGTGTCCGGTGGCCTGCATGGCGTCGGTGTCTCGGTCGTCAATGCGCTCTCGGAGCGGTGCGAGGTCGTGGTGCAACGCGAAGGCAAGGTGTTTCGGCAGGTCTTCTCGCGCGGTGTGCCCGTCGCGGATGTCGAGGAGATCGGGACGACGACGAAGTCCGGCACCAAGGTGACGTTCCTGCCCGACGTCGAAATCTTCAAGGTGTTCGACATGCGTTTCGACATTCTCGAGGAGCGGCTGCGCGAGCTGTCGTTCCTGAACAAGGATATCCGCATCACCCTCACCGATGCACGTGAGAACGAGCAGGTGGTACTGCACGCCAAGGGCGGTCTGCGGGATTTTGTTCTGCACCTCGACTCATCGCGCACTGCACTGATCAAGGAGCCCATCTACATCGAGGGTGAGCGTGATGGCACCCCGGTGGAACTGGCATTCCAGTACAATGATGCATACACCGAGAACATCTTCACCTACGTCAACAACATCAACACGCATGAAGGTGGGACGCATCTGATCGGATTCAAGACGGCGCTGACGCGTTCATTCAACAACTACGCCTACAAGAACGGGCTGGTGAAGGAAGGCAAGATCAACATCTCCGGCGACGATTTCCGCGAGGGACTCACCGCCGTGCTGAGTGTCAAGGTGGCCGAGCCGCAGTTCGAGGGGCAGACCAAGACCAAGCTCGGCAACAGCGAGACCAAGAGCATTGTCGAGACCATCGTCGGCGAACAGCTTGCGTTGTACCTCGAGCAGAATCCCTCGATTGCCAAACGCGTGATCGACAAGGCGTTACGCGCCGCCGAGGCACGTGAAGCCGCGCGAAAGGCTCGTGACTTGACACGGCGCAAGAATGCGATGGATTCGATGAGCCTGCCAGGCAAGCTCGCCGACTGTTCGATCACCGATCCCGATCACTGCGAGCTGTACCTGGTCGAGGGGGATTCCGCAGGCGGTTCCGCCAAGCAGGGTCGCGACCGTCGCTTCCAGGCGATCCTTCCGCTTCGTGGGAAGATCCTCAACGTTGAAAAGGCACGCCTTCACAAGATTCTCGAAAGCGAAGAGATCAATGCGATCGTTTCGGCGATCGGAGTGGGCATCGGAAGCGGTGAGGACTTTGATCTCAAGGGCATCCGATACGGCAAGATCATCATCATGACCGACGCCGACGTCGACGGGAGCCATATCCGGACCCTCCTGCTGACCTTCTTCTTTCGCTACATGCGTGATCTGATCGAGGAGGGGCACGTGTTCATCGCACAGCCGCCGCTCTACAAGATCAAGAAGGGCAAGACAGAGCGTTATGCCTTCGATGACGAAGAACGAGAGCAGATCATCAAGGTACTGCGTGGTGCAAAGGAAGAGGAAATCGTGGTCGACGTTGCAGAAGTGGTGGGGGAGACGCTCTCCACACGCAAGGATGGCATCGTCATCAACCGTTTCAAGGGACTCGGTGAGATGAATCCCGAGCAGCTCTGGAGCACCACGATGAATCCCGAAACGCGTACGCTGCTGCGCGTGACCCTCGACAACGCTGCGGAAGCCGATCGTCTATTCTCCATCCTCATGGGGGATGCAGTTGAGCCACGCCGACAGTTTATCGAACGCAACGCACGCTACGTCCGCAACCTCGACGTCTGATCGCTGGCACGGCGGCGCACCTTGACCCGGTGCGTCGTCGTCGCCAAATTACACATTCAGCTTCTTCCCGACCCAGGCACCATTCCCTCGTGGAAACACGCATCACGAATCACTTGGACGAGTACTTTCGGGCGATCGACGACAAGCTCCGCGTCGCGCTCGGCGAGTACTATCACACCCTCCCTGTGGAGAATCGCGAGGGGTTGCGTGACGTCTTCGTGCATGCCGTGCACGATATCATCGCGATGGCCAAGAAGGGGAAGAACATCCACGAGCGTTTCGTGCAGAACGTCGTGCTCAACGCTGTCGATCCCATCGTCGGACTCGACGTCGAGCAGCGCATCTTCTTCTGGAACCGTGGTGCCGAGGAGGTGTTCGGGTACACCAGGGAGCGTATCCTCGGTCGGCCGCTCACCACGCTGCTCGAATGCGATGCCGACTGTACGGACGATCTTCACGCACTCGACGAGGCCTTCGCGCGAAACGGTTCGGTACGTGATTTTCACACGCGCGCACTGACGCAGGATGGCCGTATCATCCTGGTCAGTCTCTCCCGTACGCTGCTCCGCGACGAGTTCGAGCAACCGATGGGATCCATCGCAATCATCCGCGACATGACGGAGATGAAGCAGCTCGAACGGCAGGTCGCGCACAATGAGAAGCTTGCATTGCTCGGGCAGATTGCGGCCGGTATCGCACATGAGATCGGCACACCACTGAACATCATCTCCGGAATCGCCGAGTGCTTCCTGCTCGATCGCGATGAAACGCACCCCGAGCGCGAGGATCTCGAGACCGTGATTTCGCAGACGGACCGGATCACCAAGCTCGTGCGCGACCTGCTCTCCTTCGCGCGGCCTCAACCGATGCGTGCCGGCAACATCCATCTTTCCGATGAGATCTCGCGCGCAGTGTCGCTGTTGCGAGGTCGCTTTGACAAGCTCGGTATAGCCGTCACCCTCGAGCTCGACGAGGTCCCGGACGTTGTTGCAGATCCCAATCAGCTGCAGCAGGTGTTCCTCAATCTCCTCGTCAATGCGTGCGATGCGTTTTCCGATGCGGGTTCGGATGCAGTCGGGCAGCGCGTGATCACCATCACTACGCACGTGCGCAGTGGGGAGCGCGGCGACATGGTGCATATACACTTCGTCGACAACGGTCCCGGTATGCAACCCGAGCTGCTCGCCCGGGTCTTCGAACCCTTCGTAACCACAAAGGAAGTCGGTCGCGGGACGGGCCTCGGATTGGCGGTCTGCAGGCGTATCATCGAAGATCATCACGGCACGATCGAAGTCGCATCCGCGCCGGGGCAGGGGGCCGACTTCGCCGTCCGCTTCCCGGTGGATGTCACGGCGGAGCTGGCATGAGAAATCTCGTTCCCGTCGCCGTGATCGACGATGACCGCGAGATGCTTCGCGTCATCGCGAAATTCCTCGACAAGCACGGTATCCACGCAGACACGTACAGCGACCCCCGCACCGCCGTCGGCGCCTTCCGTGAACAGCGGTACGGGCTGATCATCTCCGACGTGCAGATGCCGGGGATGAGTGGACTCGAACTCCTCGACAACGCGAAGTCGGCATTGCCCGAGGCGATCGTCATCATGATCACCGGCTTCGGATCGGTCAAGAGTGCGGTCGATGCGATGAAGAAGGGTGCCTTCGACTACATCAGCAAACCGTTCGACTACGACGAGTTTCTCATCGTCGTGCAGAAGGCCCTTGCGCAGCACGCGCTGCAACAGGAGGTGATCGCCCTGCGCAAGAACGTGCAGTCGCGCTACGGCTTCAGCAACATCGTCGGAAAGAGCGGCTCCATGCGCCGCGTCTACGAGGTGATCGAACGCATCGCGCATACACGCACGAGCGTGCTCATCGAGGGCGAGTCGGGCACGGGCAAGGAACTCATCGCCAAGGCCATCCATTACACGGGTCCCAGAAAGGACGGTCCCTTTGTCGCCATCAACTGCGGCGCCCTTCCCGAGACCCTCCTCGAGAGCGAACTCTTCGGCCACGAACGCGGCGCCTATACGGGAGCGGTTTCGCGCGAGCGCGGTCTCTTTGCCAGCGCTGATGGGGGATCCATCTTTCTCGATGAGATCGTGGACATGCCCATCTCCATGCAGGCCAAATTACTGCGCGTCCTTGAGGACTGGGAGATCCGGCCTGTCGGGGGAAGCAGTGCACGCCGCATCAACGTACGCGTCATTGCTGCCTCGAAAAACGATCTGCTCTCCCAGGTCGAGCGCGGGTCTTTTCGAGAGGACCTCTATTATCGGCTCAACGTCGTGACGATTCACCTGCCACCCCTGCGCGAGCGGATGGAGGATCTTCCTCTGCTGATCGATCATTTCCTCGCATCCTACGCGCGTGACAACAAACGGGAGCCATATCTGATCCAACGCGACGCACTCGAGATGCTGCTGCGCTACAATTGGCCGGGGAATGTTCGAGAGCTCGAGCATGTACTGGAACGTGCGCTGATCATGACGCAGGGCAGCGAGATCACAGTCGCCGATCTGCCTCCGGTCGTTCTGCGTGGTGACGCGCAAACCGGAGCGCGACGTGAAGGCGATACCGCACTGCGCACGCTCGATGATATGGAGCGTGAACACATTCTCCACGTCCTCAAGAGTGTCGAATGGCGGCGCTCGCAGGCTGCGGAAGTGCTGGGCATCAATAGACGCACATTGTACAGGAAGATTCGCGACTATCGCATAGAGGAACCATGAAGCGATACACGCTTGCCGTACTTGTCGGCCTGGTGCTTGGCATCAGTCTCCCAGCCGTGCAGGCACAACAGCGCAACAATCGTGCTGACATGACCCGGATGGCGGATCCTTCGCGTGACATGCTGCGACGCGGGGAGACTGTCTTTGCCGAAGCCTTTGTCCTTCCGGCCGACACGGGGGACGGGTACAGGGTCGAGGTCCTGCTCCGCCTGGCATGGGATTTCATCGTCTTCACGCGCACGACATCGACGCATCCGGATTCACTCTACGACGCGGCGTTCGATGTCACATTCGACCTGCGTGGTGGGGGGGAGGCCACCGTGCAATCGGTGACCGACCGCGCCCGCGTGTCCACCGGCGACTACGCGGCGACAAACACGCGTGATCGCTTCGTGCTGCTGCGCCGAAGCTTCCCCGTGATGCCGGGGAACTGGACCCTGGGTGTGCACATCGAGGATCGCACCTCCTCACGTACGCGTTCCCTCTCCCTCCCCGTACGTGTACCGACATTCGACACAGACATCTCCCGGATGCTCTCGCTCGTGCCGCTCGCCACTGCACCGCTTGCTCCTTCAAAACCGATGCTGCCATACGGGTTCGGAGGCAGCCTCCCTTTCTCGACATCCGGGAGCGTTGCGGTAGTCGCGCATGCGAGCGACGAAGCGCGCTGGCAGTGGATGCTCGTGCAGCACCGTGAGGATGCCGAGCCCGATACCATCCTTCGTGCATCGATTGCACCGTTCATGATCGTCCCTACACTTGCAGCACCGCATGGAGGCGGAAGGGTCGAGCGCTTCGTTCTCGAATCTCGCGCACACACCATGCTGCGCACATTCGCATTCCTGATCCCAGTCGACACGATCGATGCAGGATCGTATACCCTGCACCTTGTCATGCGGGACGGAGCGCAGCAGGATACGCTCACACAGCCGCTGCGCGTGTTGTGGCGCGACATGCCGCTCTCGCTGCGCGATCCGGATCTGGCTGCCGTCGTCATGCGGCACGTGCTGAGCGAAGAGGAAATATCCGCGCTCGGCCGGCTGAGTGGTGCCGCGAAAGAGCGGTGGATCAGGAACTGGTGGCGCGAACGTGACCCCGATCCGCGGACGCGATTCAACGAACACATGAACGAATATTTCCGACGTGCTGATGTCGCGTACTACCGCTATCAGATGCTTGGTGTGTCGAACGGTGCGATTACCGATCGCGGCAAGGTCTACATCCTGCACGGCGAGCCGGACATCATTGATCGGTCGCTCACGCCGGGCGGATTGACCGAGGAGTTCTGGACCTACTCGTCGATCAACAAGAGCTTCCGATTCACCGACACCCAGCGCAACGGAAACCTCCGCCTCACCCGACAGGGCAACGACATCTAACTCAATACGATCGACCCCATGCATCCAGTCATAGCGATTTCCATCGGTGACGTCTACGGAATCGGGCCCGAGGTGATCCTGCGTTCGTTTGTGCGCTCCGATCTGTTCACCATGTGTCGTCCCGTCGTGTTCGGACCCATGGCCACCATGGAGTGGTACCGTCAGCGCATCGGCGCGCTCGTCGAACTCCAGACCGTCGCCTCGCCAGCCGATGCAGTCGAGGGTGCCATCTCCGTTGTGGAAACGGGTGGCGCATTTGATCCCGCTCGTGTCGGCAGCACCACCGCCGAGGCCGGCACGATCAGCCTGGAAGCCATCACACGCGCATATGAAGCGGTTCGTGACGGCTCTGCGCAGGCACTTGTCACCGCGCCGATATCGAAAGAGGCGATCATCCTCGCCGGAAGCCCGTTTCATGGGCATACCGACATGCTCGCGTCTCTCTGTGGTGTCGAGAACGAGGTGATCATGATTCTCAGCAGCAACACGATGAAGGTCGGTCTGGTCACGATCCACATCCCTCTCGTCGATGTGACGGCGGCGATATCGACCGACCGCGTGCTCGCCACCATTCGTGCAGGATTCCGAGCGTTGCGTCAGGATTTCGGCGTTTCGCAGCCACGAATCGCCGTACTCGCGCTCAATCCCCATGCAGGCGATGGCGGGCATCTCGGGGATGAAGAACAGACCATCATCGCTCCCGCGATAGCGATGGCCCGCAGTGAGGCCATCGCCGTGGATGGGCCCTTCCCTGCGGACGGGTTCTTTTCCGCGCACAATCGCGACCAGTTCGACATGATCATCGCGATGTATCACGATCAAGGGCTCATCCCATTCAAAATGCAGGCCGGTGGTCGTGGCGTCAACATCAGTGCAGGGCTCCCGATCATCCGCACGTCGCCTGATCACGGCACTGCACACGCCATCGCAGGCCGTGGTATTGCGAGTGCCGACAGCATGCGTGAGGCGATTCTCGCTGCACGCTCCATCGCCGTCAACCGCACGCGCGCCAGCGTGCAATGACATGATCGAGTTTCATAACGTCCGTGTGACGTTCGGAACCCAGGACATCTTCGATCATGCGAATCTGCAGATCGCCGAAGGGGAGTTCATCTATGTGATCGGCGAAACCGGCATCGGCAAGAGCACGTTTCTCCGACTCCTGTACATGGACACCCTGCCGACCTTCGGCCGTGTGCGCATCGGAGGCTATGATTCAGCGACCATCACACGTCGGCAAATCCCCTTTCTGCGACGGACCATCGGTGTGGTCTTCCAGGATTACCGCCTGCTCGAGGACAGGGACGTCTATGACAATGTCGCCTTCGCCCTGCACGTGACAGGTGCCTCGCGCCAGACGATCATGACCAAGGTGCCGAGACTTCTGATGGATGTCGGCCTATCGTCGAAGGAGCATGCGATGCCGAGGGATCTCTCCGGTGGAGAGAAGCAGCGCGTGGCCATCGCACGCGCGCTCGTGAACGATCCCGTCATCATCCTTGCCGACGAGCCGACAGGAAACCTCGATCCCCGCAGCTCGCGTGAAATCCTCGCCATCTTCGACCGCGTCAACAAGCGTGGCACCGCCTGCATCATCGCCACGCACGACTACTCGCTGCTCGCCCAGCGTCCCGGTCGCGTCCTGAAAATTCAGAACAAGAATTTCTACGACGTCGTGTGAGCGCCGAGGTGTTCACCCTGCATCAGTTGCAGATCCCCGACGTCCCCATCGTGGTCTGCGACGTCGAAACCACGGGTCTGAGTCCCGACCGGAACCGCATCACGGAAATCGCACTTGTGAAGATCATCGACGGCACGATCGTCGATCGCTGGTCGTCGCTTGTCAATCCCCGACAATTCATTCCCCCCGACATCACACGGTTGACGGGCATCACCAACGAGATGGCCTTCACTGCTCCGGAGGCCGAAGGCGTCATGCCGACCGTGCGCCGCATGTGCGAGGGAGCCATCTTTGCCGGACACAACGTCCGCTTTGACCGCGGCTTCGTCGATGCGACCCTCCGGCGTGCAGGCATCGAGCCGCTCGATCAGCCTTCGCTCTGCACGGCCCGTCTGGCGCGACGTCTTGTGCCGACGCTCGCCCGCAAGAGCCTCGGCATGCTCGCCAGACATATGGGCATCCGCATTGCGAACCGACACCGTGCCGGTGGCGACGCGGAGGCCACCGCCCAGGTGCTGCTCGCATTCCTGCGTACGCTCGACGAAGAGTTCGACCTGCACGAGGTGGGCGAATTGCTCTCGTTTCAGAATCGACCGGTCTTCAAGGTCACGGGTCCACCGAAGCATCTGGTCCGATTGCGCGACCAGCTCGCACAGCTTCCGCACGAGCCCGGCATCTACATCTTCAGTGACCGGCGCGGGAACGTCATCTATGTGGGCAAGGCGCGCGATCTGCACGATCGTGTGCATTCCTACTTCTATCACAACCTGGGTCACACCGAGAAGGTCATGCGACTTGTGCGGGAAGTGCATGGCATCGAGTGGAAGACGACGGAGACGGAACTCTCCGCACTGATCTCCGAGGCGCGGCACATTCGCGCCCTGCAGCCACGCTTCAACACCATGCTCAAGCGCGAGCGCTCGCTGCCCTTCATCCGCATCGACGACGCAGACGATTTCCCCCGCATGTCGTGGACCTACGACCTCGCCGACGATGGGGCCGACTACTTCGGGCCCTTCAGCAGCCGCAGCACTGTCGAGGCCGCTCTCGAGTCCATGCAACGCCTCTTCCTGCTTCGCGAATGCGACGGCACCATCCGTCCCAGTGCACAGACCGCACCCTGCCTCTACTACGAAATCAAACGCTGCGGTGCCCCCTGCGCAGAGATCCAGTCACGCGAGGAGTACCGTGAGGAAGTGCAGGCTGTGAAGGACTTCCTCCTCGGGCGCAACGACGGCGTGCTCGACATTCTGCGCACACGCATGGAGCGCCACGCAGAGGCGCTCAGCTTTGAACGCGCCGCCGAGGTGCGCGACCGCATCGCCGTTATCGAACGCATTCTCCGCCAGCAGCGCGTCATGACACGCAGCATCCGCGAGCAGAATCTCCTGATTGTCACGCCCGCCCGCCGCACCTTCGTCGAAGTGCACTGCATCGTTCGCGGCATGCTTGTCCATCAGGAACTGGTCGATCAGCAGATGATCTCGCGACCGGCCCTCCGCACAATGATTCGCACACACTTTTTCGGTGCTCAGGAAGAACTATTCATGCGCGACCGGGAAGACATCAACGAGATGCGCATCATCGCCTTCTGGAGCGTGTCCCGGCGAGACGAATCGACCGTGATCGATGTCGACGGCTGCACCGACCTCAACGCATGCGTGCACGCCGTGCGCGAGGCGATCGCCGCGGCGGGGTCACCACCCATCGATACGACGACACTCGCCGAACGGGCATGACCATGCTCCGCTTCAACAACACAGGCGCCCGCGGGCGCCTGTATGCATATTGAAGAAATCAGAAGGGAAGAGGATCAGAAGGGACGCGAGAAGCGCACGACGAGCGCAGGATCATCCGCACGATCGGTGCGCCACGCAACTCCTATGCGGAAGTCTCCGTCGCTGTTGCCCAGTGCGATGCCGACATCGGACCGCCAGTCCGAGAAACGGATGCCGTCGACGAGGGATGCCTCCGGCAGCGTGGCTCCGGCTGGAAGAATCACGACCGGCGCGCTGCTCGTCACTCCTGCATCCGCGAAGAGAATCAGATTGATGCCCGAGAGGACCGAAGAGAGAAAGCCTCGCGTGTCGCCGCGCAATGCGTGCCCGCGCAGGATCAACTCCGCATTGACGAGCATGCCATGCGTCCCCGCGAATTCCTTGTAGCGATAGGCGGGAAGCGTGCCGGGTCCGCCGATCTCAAAGAGCCGCTGCAAGGGCACGACACCATCGCTGGCAGTGAAGCGGCCACGCAGGTTGATCGACAGGAAGTCTGTCAGTGGTTGATACCTGCGCGCATCGATCGTAAGCTGCGTGAATTCCGCATCGCCCTTCAATCCACCGCCCGCCATTTCCACAAGAGCCGTGGCGTTCCAGCCATGCAGCGCGGATGAGAGACTCGGCACCGTGCCGAAGCCCACACTCGTCACGAGACTGTTGATGTTGATGCCGGGAACCTGCGGTACCTCGCGAAATCGCTTGTCACCGCCGAAGAGCGACCAGTTCGTGTTCCGCGCGAGACTCCGGTACGTGTCATGCACGTACGCGATCGAGGCGCGCGCGTTCATATCGTCGGGACCACGCAGATACCACGACGCGCTGATCGAGAATCCCTCGCGGCCGAAGTAATCCATGAAGTCCTCTTTGCCGAAGAACGCCATGAAGCTGTTCTCATCGCGGTCGATCATCCACTGGTCCTTCGAATCCGTCAGACTGTGCCCCTCGCCGCCGATCTCGATGATCTGGTCTTCGAGATAGATCGGGACGTACAGACCGAGACTGTAGCGCCAGCGGTGCGAAGCGAACCCGTACCCGAGCGAGCCCGTCGAAACGAGCATCGGCTTGCTGTGCCAGTAGAGACGGCGCGGCTGCGCAATGCCGAGATAGAGTCCTTCGGCGCGATTGTAGCGCAGGAACGACTCACCGAACCGCGAATCCACAGGGAAGAACCAGCGGAAGTACGACGGGTACTTTCGAAACACTTCGGGACGCGGGGTGAACTGTCCGAACTCGCCGTCGTCCCACCAGTCCGGAGACTCCTCGTCCCAGTCCGCATCATCCCACCAGGTGTCGCTCGATCCTGCGAACGTCAGTTCGTCAAGCCGCGACTCGAGCACATCTAAGCGTGTCTCCAACTCCGTGATCTGCACCTGTCGTGCACGTGTTGCGGCGGTATCGGCGTCGTCAGGCATGTCGCGCAACAGGTACAACGAATCCCTCACCCCAGCCACCTCCGTCTCGAGACGTGCGCGTTCAGCGGCGCGTGCCACACTGTCGTCATTGGCCTGCTGTGGGAAGGGCAGCGGGGAAGGTGCTGCAACCTCGGCAACGTCCGGCATCGTGCGTGCCCGTCCCTCCACGGGGGAAGCCGCTATGACGCAAACGAGAACAATCGAAAACAGGAAGGAAAGACGCATGGTCACCTCTGTGCGACTGGAATGAATGAGATCGAAACGAAGAACCGGCAGGATGGCCTGCCGGTGTTCGTACGCAGAAATGGGACGTGAGTTTCCGCCCGGGACAATTTACTCCGTAACGAGTTCGAGTTTTGACGTGCCATTGGCCGTGATGATGATCTTCATCGACTGACCACCGGTGAGGGAAATCGTCTGATCGCCCTTCTCCTCCTTGCTCATTTCAACCAGCACGCCCTGCTCGACGTCGAAGAGAATCACCCCGGTCTCCTTGCTCTCGCCGGAAATGTTGAACTCCTGGCCACCCTGTTCGCCCTTGCCCCGTGCGGTTTGTTCACCCTCGAACGTGATTTCGAGACAGGTGTGGTTCTTCAACGATTTCGTCCCCTTGATCGAGTATTCGGTCTCGGTCGAACGGATAATCGAATTTCCGCCGCGATCCATCGTATCGCGCTTGCTGTAGGTCCATGATGAGCCCGCCGTCAGCTTCTCGCGCTCGAGCAACGGCAGAAGCTCCAGCAGCTGATCGACCATCTGCGCGCCATCCTTCATGTAGTCGCGCAACGTCGTATCACCATCGGTCACCTCACCGTTGCCCTTCATCGTGAACCAGAAGGACTTCCCCGCAAGTGAGTTGCCCATCGTCTTCATCCCCTGATCGCTCTCCATGATCAGGATCGCATTGTCGATCGTCAGGTTCAGATCCATCACGCCATCAGCCTTCTGCTCCTTCAGCGTGATCGTCGAACCGAGCGTGGATTCGGTCGTCATCGAGTTTGTCTGCCCCATCATGTCCTGAATCACGTTGTTCTTGGTTTCCAGGAGATATTTGTACGGGGTGTCCGCCTTGAACGTGTAGGCCTGCTGCACCTGTGAGAAACCGGTGACCGGCAGCGCGAGAAGCAGCGCTGCGATGAAACATGAAATGCGTGTCATGCATGACTCCGATGAAAGTGTGAACTACAGCGTCGAGAGCTGTAGCGTGATATCCTTGGTGATCGACGAGGGCACGATCGCAACCTCGTGTGCGAATGCGGCGGTCGTCGTGTTCTTGCGTGAGCGCAGCGTCAGGCGCACCGGCACACCTTCCCTGGGGGCGAACCACAGCACCCCCGATACCGCAGTCTCCTCCTCGGTGAAGTACTCCCGAGCAGTGAACAACATCTTGCTCTCGTTGACGAACGAGGCCTCCCACGACACCCGTACGCATGCGTATCCACCAAGTGTCACGAGACTGTCAACCGTGTACACGGTCTTCACCCGCGACAGACGCAGTCCGCTGCCCGCACCGAGATCCGGGGTCGAATAGGTGGGATGTGTCGTGTCGGCGGATTGCTCCGTCCAGGTCGCACCGATCTCCAGGGGACGGGAAGGAAGGACCGGAAAGACGACGGCCTGCCGGGCAACGGATTGATCCGTCACCGCAGGGGGAAGCCTCCTGCCGCCGATGATCGGAGCCAGCGGTTCCACACCACGCAAGACGCCCATCGCATCCATCGTCACGCGTACCGGCTTCTTCGTGATCAGATTGTCGAAGTCGGGCACATCGTCGCCAGCGGCGGAAACGGGACTCCGGTCGTCGATGAATGCGGTGTCCTGTACAAACGTGAAGCGCACCGCGCCGCCTGCGTTGTCGTCGATGGTGATGCGAAGAAATGCCTCCGTCGTGCGATCGATCTTCGCACTCAACCCGGTATGCGTCTGCGACAATGCATCGGTGCGCTCGATGCGCTTGTACGTGTAGGTCCGGCCCTTCTCGAAGCCATAGCGAAGCTGATAGGGCTGTGCCGTGGCGACCGCGCTGGTCGCGCACATGAACAGCAGCAGTGTGACAGACCACAATACAAGACGTCTCATGCTCCGAGCGCGATAGTGGGAAATTCGTAACAACCTTGCAACATACGAAAAATCGAGCACGGGCTCATGTCGGAAATCAGTCGCCATCTGCGCGCCAGACTTCGCGTCCCGCACTCCATGTTGCACGCACGCGCGTGCCGCGCAGTTCCGCATCCGGCACCGAAAGCAGATCGCGATCCAGGACGACGAAGTCTGCCCAGCGCCCCGGCATCAGACTTCCGACCCTGTCCTCCATGCCGCCCGCCCGCGCCGCCCACCGCGTAAAGGCGAGCACGGCCTCGCGTCGCGTCATCCGCTGCTCGCCGTACCAACCCTCCGCATACCGTCGCGACGATGCCGCTGCAGCGTCCGCAAGCTGGAAATCACGATCGATGTCCCCTTGCGAGGAGGGATGCCCGTCGGCGTCGCGGCGCGTGCACGCGGCGTGGATGCCTGCAATGGGATCCGGGCGTTCGATGGGGAAGTCGCTGCCACCGGGAATCCATGCCCCTGCGTCGAGCAGCGCGCGCCATGCATAAGCATGCGTGACGCGTTCGGGACCGAGACGCCGCTCCGCCCAGCGCATGTCGCTCGTGCAGTGCACGGGCTGCATCGAGGGAATCACACCCGCGCGCACGAAGCGCCCCACATCGTCGGGACGCAGCACCTGCACGTGCTCGATCCGGAATTCGATCCGTGAACGCACATCCGTCGTCGTGGCGCGTGCATCCTGATTGCGTGCCTGCTCGAAGGCATCGAGTGCGAGGGCATTGCCCGCGTCCCCGATCGCATGCACGCAAACCTGCAGACCACGGTCACGCGCACGCCGGGCCTCGTGAACGATCGTATCACGTTCGCAGAGCTGCAGCCCGCGGTTGCCCGCATCGTCGCTGTACTCGTCGAAGAGCAGGGCGCCGCGTGAACCCAGCGCACCGTCCGCGTACAGCTTGAGTCCCGACAGCACCAGCCGGTCATCGCCGTCCACCGTGCGGCCGCTCGCCACGAGTGCCTCCCAGTCATCACCCCGACCGTCGATGTACCCGACGACACGGAAGGGAAACTCCCCGCGCGCGATCAGCGAGCGCAACGCCGCAATCGAAGGAGCAAGGACCCCCATGTCGTGCATGCCCGTCATGCCCTTCGACAGGCAGGTGTGCACCGCATGGCGGTATGCCACGTCGAACTCCGCTGGCGTGGTCGGGGGAATCACACCTCGCACAAGATCGGCTGCATTGTCCACCAGCACACCCGTCGGCTCGCCCGTCGCGTCACGAAGGATACGCCCACCTGTGGGATCCGGGGTCGCGCGCGTGATGCCCGCCCGCGCGAGTGCGAGCGAATTGCACCACGCTGCGTGTCCGTCCACCCGTCGCAGGTACACCGGATGCGTCGTACAGATGGCGTCGAGGTCCGCGCGTGTGGGGAAGGCGCGGCCGGCCCACAGATTCTGATCCCACCCGCGACCTTGGATCCAGCTTCCCGCCGGCGTCTCCGCTGCCCGTGCACGCACGCGATCGGTGACCTCGGCCACGGAGCGCAGTTGATGCAGCGAGAGGATGAGTGCTTCCTGGCCGAGACCGAACAGGTGCGCATGCGCATCGATGAAGCCCGGAAACACATGCCCGCCACCGAGGTCCACGACCGCCGCGTCCTGTGCGGAAGCCTCCAATTCCCGCCGCGTCCCGGCCCCGACCACACGTCCCGCGCGCACGAGCAACGCCTCGGCCGTGCTCCACGAATCATCAACAAGATGGAACACGGCGTTCACGAACACGGTGTCCGCCGTGGCGGCAGGGGGAAGGGCATGCGCGGCGGATGGTGAGGGAGCGGATGTCATGGTCGATACCTTTCCTATGCAGACGATGCAGAACAGCGCGACGATGGTCGTGCGTCCATGGGGTGGGGAGACGGTGTGGTGCTTCATGTCGTGTTCGGAATGCGTGGTGGCGAAGACAGGGGGAAACAGCTTCCTTGACAGGCCTTCATGGGATGGCTATGTTTTCCATGTAAAGTTGATGAAAATATGAAGAAACTCCTTTTCGGCGCACGACGGCTTCCCCCGTGTGCATGTGCATTGCCTGCCGGCTTCCGCGTCCTCGTGCGCGCGGTGATCCTTCCTGTCATCCTCGCCGTCCTTCCTTCCCATGCGCTGGACGCACAGGTCTTTGGCAAGAACAAGGTGCAGTACGACACGTTCACCTGGTACTACATTCAGTCGGCGCATTTCGACGTGTACTTCACTGAGGGCGGTGATGCGCTCGCATCGTTCACTGCGCGCGCGGCCGAGGCCGCGCTCGTGTCGATCCAGCAGGATTTCCGCTACCGGATCACCAACCGCATTCCGATCGTGGTGTACAACTCGCATAACGACTTCCAGCAGACGAACGTCGTCGGGGTCTACATGGAGGAGGGCATCGGCGGTGTGACCGAGCTGTTCAAGAACCGCGTGGTGATCCCGTTCGAGGGCAGCTACAAGGCGTTCCGCCACGTGATCCACCACGAGCTCGTGCATGCGGTGATCAACGACATGTTTTATGGTGGATCGATTCAGGCTGTGATCGCCAACAGCATCCGACTGCAGCTGCCGCTCTGGTTCAACGAAGGCATCGCCGAGTATCAGGCGCAGGGGGGATGGGACACGCATTCGGACATGTTCATCCGCGATGCGGCCACGAGCAACTACCTGCCGCCGATCCCGTATCTCGGCGGCTACTTCGCCTACCGCGGGGGACAGTCGGTCTGGTGGTACATCGCCGAAAAGTACGGCCGGCAGAAGATCGGCGAAATCATGAACCGCGTGCGCGGCTCGCGCAACCTCGATCAGGGGTTCAAGGCTGCGATCGGCCTGACGGTCGAGGAACTGTCCGAAAGATGGATGAAAGAACAGAAGGTGATCTACTGGCCCGACGTGGCCGTGCGCACCTCGCCCGAAGACTACGCCCGACGCCTGACCGATCACACAAAGCTGCAGAACTTCTACAATACGAGTCCCGCGATCTCACCCTCGGGCGATCGCATCGCATTCATCTCCGACCGCGACGACTTCTTCAGCGTCTACACCATGTCGACCACCGACGAAAAGGATGTGAAGCTGCTGGTGGAAGGACAGACCACGAACGATTTCGAGGAACTGCATCTGCTGACTCCGGGACTTTCCTGGAGTCCCGATGGGAAGCGTCTGGCCCTCGCGGCCAAGTCGGGCGCCAGTGACGCGATTCACGTCATCGACGTGGCAACCGGTGCACGCGAGACCCTCCCGCCACGCAAGGACGGCATCTTCAGCGTCTCCTGGTCACCCGACGGGTCGAAGATCGCGTATGTCGGCAACACGGTTGCGCAATCGGATATCTGGATCTACGATCTGCGCACGAAGGAGACCCGCAACCTGACGAGCGACATCTTCTCTGACGCACAGCCTTCGTGGTCGCCCGACAGCCGCACGATCTACTTCACGTCCGACCGCGGTGCGACATTGAACGGACGCGACCTGCCGCCCTCGTTCGACATCTTCGAACATGACTACTCGCAGATGGATCTCTACGCCGTGTCCGTCGACGACGGACACATCCGCAGGCTCAGCGACACCCCGGAGGCCGGTGAATCCTTCCCCGTCGCCACGCCTGATGGCCTGCACCTGCTCTTCATTTCCGACCGCAACGGCATCAACAATCTCTACGTCCGCACCCTCGCGACGGGGGCTGATTCAGCGCTGACCAACAGCCTGACCGGTGTCTATCAGATTTCGCTTTCGTCCGACGGCAACAAGCTGGCCTTTGCGTCCATGTATGAAGCGGGTTTCGACATCTTCCTCATGAAGGCACCGCTCGATGCCGAACGCACTGCCATACCGCCGGTCACCGAGTTCATCACGCGACGTGCGCGCGAACGCGCATTCGCTGCATCCCGCTCCATCGCCCAGCCTGTCGATACGACCATTACGCGCGCGACCGTCACCTACGGCGATGATGTCGCCGTCTCGATCGGCGAATTCGGGCAGTCCGGTACCAGCGTGAGCGACACCCTCGCCGGCAGCGGCAACAGCGCGCGGATGCTCTTTTCCGAGCGCGAACGTGCTCGGCGCAGCAGCACTGAAACAACCGACGTCTTCGACGTGAAGGGAAATGTCGCCAGCGACGGCTCCTACGTCGTCAACAAGTACAAGATCAGTTTCTCCCCGGATCTGGTGTATGGCAACGCCGGCTACAACACATTCTACGGTGTGCTCGGCACCACCGAGATGGCCTTCAGCGACATGCTCGGCAACCATCAGATCTTCTTTCTCACCAACCTCATCGGAGATCTGAAAAACAGCGACTACGCGCTCAGCTACCTGCATCTTCCGGGACGTCTGGACTGGGGCCTGCAGGGCTTCCACAGCGCGCGCTTCCTGTACGGATATTCGGGTGAGAACATCTTCCTCTATCGGTATCGTCAGTACGGACTCGGCGTGTCGGCTCTCTACCCGCTCGACCGCTTCAACCGCATCGAGGGTTCGTTGACCTACATGAACATCTCGCAGGAAAATCTCGACCTGCCCGAGATCTACGAACGCGGATTGCTCCTGCCCAACATCGCCTGGGTGCATGACAATTCCCTCTGGGGCACCTGGGCACCCGTCCGTGGATCCCGATACGAGGTGCGGCTCTTCGGTTCTCCCGGTCTCGGGGGAAATACGCTGCAGTTCGGCAGTGCGATGGTGGATTACAGGAAGTACTACAAATTCTGGCAGGACTTTTCGTTCGTGCTTCGCGGTGCAGCCGGGGGAAGCTTCGGTCGCAATCCCCAACGCTTCTTCATCGGAGGCACGGAAAACTGGATCAACCGGACATTCGAGCAGGGACGCATTCCCATCGACAATGTGGAGGATTACGCCTTCCTCACACCCGTGCTTCCCTTGCGCGGATACAATTACAATGCGCGCATCGCCCGCTATTACATGCTCGGCAATGCGGAGCTGCGGTTTCCGCTCGTCAAGTATTTTCTCGGAGGTGTGCTCCCGTATCTGCTGCAGACATTGAATGCAGCGATGTTCGTGGACGTGGGTACCGCACTCGACAAGCCGGAAACCTTCCGATCATACATGAAGGATGCCGACGGCAGATCGATGCCGCAGGATCTCCTCGTGGGTACTGGCGTCGGTGCGCGCATGTGGTTTCTGGGTTTCCCACTGCGATTTGATGTCGCATGGTCGTATCTGGGAAATGGCTTCTCCACGCCGAAGTATTATTTTTCGCTCGGCGCAGAATTCTAACATCGGAGGAGGAGGGATCGTCATGAAGCTCTATGACATCGTCGTCGTCGGTGCGACCGGACTTGTCGGACGTACCATACTGTCCGTGCTCGAGCAGCGTGGATTTCCTGCAGACCGCATCGTCGCGGTTGCGAGCCGGAAATCCGTGGGCATGGAAATCCTCTACAAGGATCAGGTTCTGCACGTCCAGGAGACCAGCGAGGAGGCCTTCCGTAACGCACAGATCGCCTTCTTCGCGGCGGGCGGAATGGTCAGCCGGCACTGGGCGCCGATTGCCGCCGAGCACTGCAGCCTCGTCGTCGACAACAGCAGCGAGTTCCGCATGCAGGCCGAGATCCCCCTTGTCGTGCCGGAGGTGAATCCCCGAGCCATCTTCACATCCCGTTCGCGCATCGTCGCCAATCCCAATTGTTCGACCATCCAGCTCGTCGTTGCGCTAAAGCCGCTGCATGATGCGTGGCGTATCCGTCGCGTCGTCGTTGCGACCTATCAGGCTGTCAGCGGTGCCGGACAGCGCGGCGTGCAGCAACTCGTGCATGAGCGTGCGGGCGAGTCGGTAGAACATCCCGTCTTTCCACATCCGATCCATGGCAACGCGCTGCCGCACATCGCGCAGTTCTACTCCGACGGCCTGACCAGGGAGGAGTACAAGATGATCGACGAGACGCGGAAGATTCTCGGAGACCGGACCATCCGCATCGCACCGACCTGCGTGCGCGTACCGGTGGCCAATTGCCACAGTGAGGCGGTGACGATCGAGTTCGAACGGCCCTTCGACGTGGCTTCCGCACGGCAGGTGCTGGAGCACGCACCGGGTATCGTGGTGCTCGACGATCCCGGGGCTTTCCTCTATCCCATCGCAACGAATGTCAGCGGACGCGACGAGGTCTTCGTCGGCCGTATCCGGCGGGACGAAAGTGTGTCGAACGGGCTGGCACTGTGGATCGTAGCCGACAATCTGCGCAAGGGTGCTGCCACGAACGCCGTGCAGATTGCCGAGGCGTGGATCAAGGGTCCGGAAGCCTTCAAGGTCGAACATGGCTGAGAAGTACCCTCGCAGGGATGACAGTTTTTCGTATCTTTGCGGCTGACTGTTCCCGCGCACGCACCTCTCACTCGTACGACAGATGATCACGGCCTTGGCGAGGCCGCGGTCAGCGACTTTTCACGTTCATATCCGGAGCCTTCATGACCCCCGACAGCAACGAACTCGCCCCCGACATCCTGCCGCTGCGTGCGGTGCACCATCTCGAAATCTACTGCGGCAATGCCAAACAGTCGGCCTATTTCTACAGGCTCGCCTTCGGCTTTTCGCTGGTCGGCTATCGCGGTCCCGAAACAGGGGACCGGACGAAGGTTTCGTATGCGCTGCAGCAGGACAAGATCCGTCTGATTCTCACCACTCCGCTGGGTGAGGATGCTGTCATCACTCCGTTTCTTGCGCGTCATGGTGACGGTGTGCGCGACATCGCGATGGAGACGACGGATGCCGAGTTCTGCTTCGGCACGACGGTCGCACGTGGCGCCCGCGCAGTTCTCGAACCGACGGTGGTGGAGGACGAACATGGTTCGATGAAGATTGCGACAGTCGCCACCTATGGCGATACCGTGCATACTTTCGTCGAGAAGAACGGATATGCAGGACCGTTTCTGCCCGGGTTTGTTGCAACTCCCGCAGACACGCTGGCGCGTCCCGTTGGGTTGACCTACGTCGATCACGTGGTCGGCAACATGGGGTGGAACGAGATGAATGCGACGGTTGAATTCTACAACCAGGTATTCGGATTCTCGCGCTTCGTGTCGTTCGACGACACGGACATCTCGACCGAGTACAGTGCGCTCCGTTCGACCGTGGTGTCGAATCAGAACAAGTGGATCAAGTTTCCGATCAACGAACCCGCAGAGGGCAAGCGCCGTTCGCAGATCGAGGAGTACATCATGTACAACAATGGTCCCGGTGTGCAGCACATCGCCATGGCGACCGACAACATCGTCGAGACGATCAGCCGCATGCGCGCACAGGGCGTTGAGTTCCTGAATACACCTCCGTCATACTACGACAACCTGATCGAGCGTGTCGGCCCCATCGACGAGCATCTGCCGATTCTTTCCGAACACGGCATCCTGGTCGACCGCGACGACAAGGGCTACATGCTCCAGCTGTTCACGAAGCCGGTTGAGGATCGTCCCACGCTCTTCATCGAGATCATTCAGCGCAAGGGTGGTGAGAGTTTCGGCAAGGGGAATTTCAAGGCGCTGTTCGAGTCCATCGAACGTGAGCAGGAGCGTCGTGGCAATCTGTAACACACCTGCAATCGAGAGGGGAACCCCGTGAACGAATCCCGGGTTCGCCGTCTCGCCACGGAAGGACGCGTCGAGGTGACACGCAAGATGTTCAAGCGACTCACGCGCATGAGCATCCGAACGTCCGCACTCGTTGCGCGTGTCTCCCGGTGCGAGATGAAGGATGAAAACGTGTTCGCGTATCCGGATTACGCCTGCAGGCTGGGTTTGCGTGAAGCGACACGCGATTTTGACATGGTATGCGTGCAAACCGGCGATGGACGTACGGTACGCATTGTCGGCATCGTCGACTGCGGCGGACTCGCAACCCTGATGAAGAAGGAATCATGAAATCCCGCACCTATTCATCCTGTTCCTACTGTGGCTGTGCTGTCGATGAACAGCATGTCCGCATCGAGATGTGGTTCGGCGAGTCGCTCGTCGTGTTCGAGCATGTGCCGGCAGGCGTGTGTTCGAATTGCGGTGAGGAGTACTTCGCCGCCGAGATTCAGGACAAGATGCTGACCATGATCAAGACACCTGCGAAGAAGACGATGGAGGTTCCCGTCTACTCGTTTTCGGATCCACTCACCGTCGCAAAGGTGGCCGCACGCCGCCAAAAGCAGGAGAAGGAGGAACCCGATGCGCAGACCGAAGAGCATGTGGTGACCGACGACGACATTGCGGCTCTGCTCGAGTCGAATCCCGAAGACTGGGACGACATGTAGCGACAACACCACGTCCACCACTAGCCGGAACCCGGGTCCTCCCGGGTTTTCGCGTTGGGAAGGCGCTGCGTGGACGCTGTCGCACATTGGATTTTGGGTGTGGGTTCGGTACTTTTCCTAGCTTAGATGAAATGAACGACCTCAACGGCACCATGATCTCCAACAAGGTCCAGTCACTGGCTTCGATGTATCAGGCGCGTCTCATGCGCTCGATGGAGGAAGTGTACGGTATCACCATGTTCGGTCTGCGATTCTTCAAGTACGCGTTCAGGCCACCGTGGGAGTTGAGTGAAGTACGCAAGCACATGGACGAGCTCGGTGCCAAGTCCATCCCGCTGCTGACCGTCGTGGGACTCATCATGGGCGTGATTCTGGCGCTGCAGTCGCGTCCCACTCTCGATCGTTTTGGCGCCGGGTCCTTCCTGCCCGCGATGATCGCACTGACCATCGTGCGTGAACTGGGTCCCGTCATCACGGCGCTCATTGTCGCAGGCCGCGTGAGCTCCGGTATCGGTGCAGAACTCGGCAGCATGAAGGTGACCGAGCAGATCGATGCGCTCGAGGTCAGCGCGGTCGATCCCTTCAACCATCTCGTCGTGACGCGTGTGCTGGCATGTGCGATCATGATGCCGCTGCTGACGGCGTACGTCGACTTCCTCTCGATCTTCGGCGGGTACCTCAGCGAGGTGCTGTCGTCGAACACCACCTTCCAATTGTACTTCTCCGAAGTCATCTCGTCCCTGAAATTCCTCGACGTCATTCCGGGTGTGGGCAAGACCATCGTCTTCGGGTACATCATCGGGTTGATCGGCGCGTATCAGGGATTCAACACCACGCGAGGGACCGAAGGGGTGGGGCGTGCAGCCACCACCGCCGTCGTGCTCGCTTCACTGAACATCATTTTTGTCGACATGGTGATCATTCAGCTGACGCTCATGCTGTTCGGAGGCGGGTGATGGCTGAAGCCCCGATCATGATCGAGGTGCAGGATGTGTGGAAGTCGTTCAACAGTCATCAAGTGTTGAGCGGACTCTCCATGCAGGTGCAGAAGGGTTCGAGTGATGTGATCCTCGGGCGAAGCGGCATTGGCAAGAGCGTCCTGCTCAAGAGCATCGTCGGACTCCTCACTCCGGAGCAGGGGAGCATCCGCGTCAAGGGCACGGAGGTCATCGGTCTGCCGGTCCGCAAGCTCAATGATCTGCGCCGCAACATTGGCTACGTGTTCCAGTATGCCGCATTGTACGATTCGATGTCGGTGCGCGAAAACCTCGAGTTCCCCTTGCGCAAGCACACGACGCTCGGCGATGACGAGGTTACCGAACGAGTCGTCGAGCAGTTGCGGCTGGTCGGCCTCGAACACTCCATCGACAAGATGCCGTCCGAATTGTCGGGTGGCATGAAGAAGCGCGTCGGTCTTGCACGCGCCGTCATTACGCGTCCCGAGATCGTTCTGTACGACGAGCCCACGGCGGGACTCGACCCCATCACTGCACGTGAGATCAGTGAGCTCATTCTCAGCCTCGAAGAGCACTTCGGGATCACGTCCATTACCGTGACGCACGATCTCGAATGCGCAAAGACCATCGCCGACACCATCTCCATCCTTGATGCGGGCACGTTCATTCACAGCGGTTCCTATGAGGAACTGCGTGAGTCAGATCATCCCCTCACAAGGGCATTCTTCCTGCAGGTCCTATGAAAACGTCGCTTTCCCGCGCCAGAGTCGGATTTCTGATTTTCATCGGTGTGTTGGTCTTTGTCGTCGCGATCTTCCTCGTCGGCGAAAAGAGCCAGCTCTTCAGCCGCACCTTCATCGTGCACGTCAACTTCACGGCTGCCGAAGGCGTCAAGCCCGGTTCCTTCGTCGTACTCTCCGGTTACAACGTCGGTACGGTCACCGATATCGAGTTGTCGGAGAATGCCGATTCCGTGCGGCTCACCCTGAGTATCAGCGAGGAGGTCCGTCGTTTCATCAAGGCGGATTCGCGCGCCGAGATCAAACAGGAGGGACTGGTCGGGAACAAACTGATCAACCTGTTGATCGGGTCCCCGGCCCTGACCCCGATTCACGACGGCGGCTACATTCAGGGAGTCGCGCCGTTCGCGCTCACGAGCCTTGCCGACAATGTCACCGCGATCACCGATTCGACCAAGCTCCTGACCGGTGAGCTGCACTCGCTCGTACGGGGGCTCAATCGTGGCGAGGGTACGCTGGGCATGCTTCTGCGCGACGATGCTTTTTACATGAGCCTGCTGTCGGTCAGCGAAAACGCAGACAACGCCATGGTGCTCACGACGCAGCGGCTCGACAAGATTTCAGAGTTGCTGCTGCGGGTGACGAAGGCGGTGGATGCCGTCGTGGTCAAGGCGGACACATCGGTCGAGCAGGTCAACACTATCACGCGCGAAATCGCGACGCTCACACGCAATCTCAATGAAGGACGCGGAACGGTCGGTGCCCTGCTCAACGACCGTCGCATGTACGATTCGCTCACTGCGTTGCTTGGTGCGCTCAACGATGTCGCCTACGACGCCGGCAACACGGCTGACCAGGCGGCAAAGAGTCTCTACGCGATGCGCCGTCATTGGCTCTTCGGGCGCGTGTTCGGTGGAGACGAGATCGACAGCGAGCCGGTGCCCGAATCCTCGTACAAACGCATCATGCGCGAGCTCCGCGCACGTGCGTCGGAGCTCGATGCCCGCGAGCAGCGGCTGCGTGCGCTCGAGGAGAAACTCGGGATTCCCGCCGGCGGAGGATCGACCGGAAAATGACGACCGCCGTCCTCGGCCACCTCGTCCTCGATGAGATCCACACCCATGACGGCAGGCGCATCGAGAGTCTCGGAGGCATCCACTTCGCGCTCGGCACCATGGCGGCGCTGGCCTCCGAGGGGGAGGTGATTCGCCCGGTGTTTCCGATCGGAGTCGACGCCCGTGCTCCGTACGACGACGTCTACGCGGGTCGGCCCGCGATCGATGCCAGATGGAACCCGACCGTGTCGGATCCCTCGACACGTGTCCGCCTCTTCCACGATACCCTGCAACAGTACAACACCCAACTCGTCCGCAGTCTGGGACCCATCGATGTGCGTGACATGACTGCCGCATGCGCCGACGCAGATCTCGTCTACGCGAACATGATGACCGGTGAGGATCTGCGCATCGAGGATGCGGTGCTGCTGCGTGACAGCACACAGGGACTTGTCTACCTCGACCTCCACATGATCGCCTACCGAGTCGGCGCACACGGGGCACGCAGTTCGGCGCCGATTGACGGATGGATCGACTGGGTGCGCGTCCCACACGTGCTGCAGTGCAATGAGCGCGAGCTGGCCAGCCTTGGAGGATCCTGTGCGGACGAAGACGCGCGCATCGATCAGATCATGGAGTGTGCCGACCTGCGTCTGCTCGTGATCACCCGGGGGGAAGCTGGTGCCACCCTCGTCTCCGGTGATGGAACACGCACCCACGTACCCGCCGCGACGGCATCCACCGTGGTGGATCCCACAGGGTGTGGCGATGCCTTCGGGGCCACACTCGCCTGGTATCTTGCTCGCGGCTATGATGCCGTACCTGCTGCGCAGATCGCAGCACGAGCGGCGGCATACGTCATCTCCATCCCCGGGTCCATCGGACTCGACGCCCTCGGCGCGCATCTCGCGATGGAGTCCGCATGAAGATCATGATCACCGGTGCGCACGGACTGCTCGGACAGAAGCTTGCGCTGATCGCCGCGCAGGAGAGCGATGCGGAGCTGCTGCTGACCGATCTCGCTCCCACGACTTTCTTCCGCAATCCCCGTTTCGACTACCAGCAGCTCGACATCACTGCGCGTGGGGATGTGAAGAGCATGGTGTCGCAGTTCCGACCGGACATCATCATCAACACCGCGGCGATGACGGACGTCGACGGGTGCGAATCCGACCGTGTCGCCGCATCGCGCCTCAACGTCGATGGATTGAAGAACCTGATGATTCCCGCACGGCGGCTGGAAGGCTGTCACATCGTGCAGATCTCCACCGACTACGTGTTCGACGGACGCACACCGCCATACAGCGAGACGTCCCGTCCGAATCCCCTCAGCTATTACGGCAAGACCAAGCTCGCTGCGGAGAACGCGCTCGTGCAGAGTGGTGCGTCGGCGGCGATCGTGCGCACACAGGTGCTCTACGGCACGGGTTACAAGGTGCGGCAGAACTTCGTGGCCTGGGTGTTGTCGATGCTCGAAGCAGGCAAGCCCTTCCGCGTCGTCGACGATCAGACCGGCAATCCCACCTATGTCGACGATCTGGCCTACGCCGTGCTGCGCATCGCAGAACGGCGCGCTCGCGGCATCTACCATGTTTCGGGAAGCGAGATCATCGACCGGTTCACCTTCGCCCGTCATATCGCTACCGAGTATGCGTTCGATCCCGCCCTGATTGCACCGGTCTCCTCGCAGGAGATCGGGCAGGCGGCCAACCGACCCATGAACAGCGGTTTCGTCACGCTCAAGTTCGAGTCTGAGTATGGATTCCGCCTTTCCGATACCAGGGAGGGACTGCGCCGTCTGCACGCGCAGCATCTCGAGGGCTCGCGTCATCTCGACGTGCTCGACCAGTTCGACATCTAGCAATTCGCAATCCGCGCCCGCGCCAGTCGCGCAGCGCATCATCGACCACAAGGATCGTTTCATGCTCGACCTCCGTCGCATCCGGGAAAATCCAGACCTCATCCGTGAGGGCATCCGCAACAAGAACGAGAAGGACCGGCTCGAGGATCTGCTCGCGCTCGACGTGCGGCGTCGTGCCGTGATCGCGGACGCCGACGCCCTGAAGAACACTCGCAATGTCGTCAGCGAGCAGATCGCCGCACTCAAGCGTGCGAAGGAGAACGCTGACGAACAGATCGCCGAAATGAAGACCGTATCGGACCGTATCAAGGAGCTCGACGGCGAGTTGCGCACGATCGAGGAGCAGGTCAACGACATCGTGCTCTACATTCCCAACATGACGCATGAGAGCGTGCCCGTGGGACGCAGCGCAGCCGACAATGTCGAAGTGCGCAGGTGGATTCCCGAGGGAGTGGCGGGATTGACGGCAGAGCGGCCTGCATCCACGCTGGACCACATCGATCTGGGCGCGCGCTGCGGCATCCTCGACTTCGAGCGCGGCGCAAAACTCAGCGGAAGCGGCTTCGCCCTCTACACCGGAAAGGGCGCGACGCTCGAGCGTGCGCTGATCAACTTCATGCTCGATCTGCATCTGCGTGCACACGGCTATGAGGAAGTGTTCCCTCCGTTCGTGGTCAACGCCGCGTCCATGCGCGGCACGGGCCAGATCCCGAAGATGGTCGAAGACATGTACCGCTGCGCCGACGACGACCTCTACCTGATCCCCACGGCGGAAGTGCCGATCACCAACATCTACCGCGACGAGATCCTTGCCGCGACCGACCTGCCGAAGTATCTCTGCGGGTATTCGGCCTGCTTCCGTCGCGAGGCCGGCAGCTACGGCAAGCAGACCAAGGGCTTCCTGCGCGTGCACCAGTTCAACAAGGTCGAGATGGTGAAGTTCGTATATCCGGAATCGTCGTACGACGAACTCGAAAGGCTCGTCGTCGATGCCGAGGATGTGCTGACTGCACTCGGCATCCCGTACCGCGTGCTGTTGCTCTGCTCGGGGGATACGAGCTTCTCGTCGGCGAAGACCTATGACATCGAGGTGTGGAGTCCCGGCGAACAAACCTGGCTGGAAGCCTCCTCGTGCAGCAACTTCGAGGATTTCCAGGCGCGGCGCGCGAACATCCGCTTCCGGCGCGAGCAGGGTGCAAAGCCGGAGTTCGTGCACACGCTCAATGGCAGCGGACTTGCCACATCGCGGCTCATGGTGGCGCTACTCGAGAACAATCAGACCGGAGACGGCCGGATTCGCGTACCCGAGGTGCTGCGTCCCTACACCGGTTTCGACATGATCGGCTGAGCGATGATCACGACCGTCACCATCGATTTCTGGAACACGATCGTCGACGCGGGCAATGGCCCGTTGCGGCGCGGGCACCGGCATGCAGCGATGCGGCAGGTGTGCGAGGAGGTGGGGCAGGAGTGGAATCCCGACGCGCTCGATGCAGCGATCCGCACGGCGACACGCGTCTTCGAGGAGCGGTGGTTCGGCGATCGTCGCACGATGAATGCGGCGGAGACACTCGCGATCATCTGGCGCGAGCTCGACATGATTGTGACACCTGTGCAGCATGAGCGGGTGTTGCGCGCCTTCGAGGAGAGCATTCTCGTCGGCATGCCCAACCTGCTCGATGGTGCGGCAGAGGCGATCGCCGCATTGGCCGCGCGGTATCGTCTGGCGCTGATCTCCGATACGGCGATCTCGCCGGGCACGATGCTGCGCGAGGTGCTTGCGCGTCACGGTGTTGCAGAGCATTTCACCACGATGGTGTTTTCCGATGAGAACGGGGTGGCCAAGCCGCATCCTCGTGCCTTCGAACGAGCGCTCTCCGCGTGCGGGGCGACCCCGGAGGAGGCGGTGCACATCGGGGATATCGAAAAGACAGACATCGCCGGTGCTCTCGGCATGGGCATGCGTGCGATTCTCTTCGAGGGAGATCCCAACCGGTTGCACTACAGTGATCCTGCAGAGACCGCGGCGCATGCACGTGCGTCGGCGTGGCGGGAGATTCCGATGATTGTGGCGGCGTTCGACGATGGGACGCAGACACGTGGAGACGGCATGCACGGAACGGATCTTCCCTCATGAAATCCCTCAGCGCGCTGTTCCCATATCTTGCGCGCTACAAGCGCAGCATCCTGGCCGGGATCTTCTCGATTCTGCTGTCGGTGGTGCTGGCCACCTTCGTACCGCTCTTCATCCGGCAAGCGATCGACAGTCTGAGTGTGGAGATGTCCGGTGCAACGGTGCTGCACTATGCGCTGCTCGTGATCGGGGTTTCGGCGGCGAGCGGGGTGTTTCTCTATCTGCAGCGACAGACGATCATCGTGGCGTCGCGGCGGATCGAGAACGACCTGCGCAATGATTTCTTTCGGCATGTACAGGGACTCCCGCTGCGGTATTTCCAGAACACGCCGACCGGCGACATCATGGCGCATTCGACCAACGACATCGCCGCCGTGCGCATGTTCGTCGGTCCCGCGATCATGTACAGCACCGAGACGATATTCACATTCGTGATCGTGCTGACGCTGATGATCCGCATCAATCCCCTGCTGACCGTACTCACGCTGCTGCCCCTGCCGCTCGTCTCCTGGGCGGTGCACCGGCTCGGTGTGGCGATCCACAAGCGTTATGAGGATATTCAGAGCCATTTTTCCGATATCACGACGCGCGCGCAGGAGAACATCTCGGGCATGCGCGTGGTGCAGGCCTACCGTCGCGAGGATGCGGAGATTGCGCGCTTCGACGCGTTGAGCAGGGAGTACATGCGTCGCAACATGCGCATGGCGCGCGTGCAATCCTTCTTCATGCCCTTGTTGTCGATTCTCATCGGATTGTCGGTGATCGTCACCATCTGGTTCGGTGGTGTGCGGGTAATCGACGGCACCCTGTCGCTGGGTGCGCTGATGCAGTTCATCATGTACGTGTCGATGCTGATTTGGCCGATGATCGCGGTGGGCTGGGTGGCGAGCATCATCCAGCGGGCGGCGGCATCGATGAAGCGCCTGCAGAGGATCTTCGATGAGCGAACCGACGTGGGTGACAGCGACCTGACCGATCACACGATCACCACGCTGCGCGGGCGCATCGAACTGCGCGGTGTCGGCTTCCGATACGGCGCGCAGCTGCCGTCGGTGCTCGAGGACATCGACATCGAGGTGGCACCCGGGCGCACGCTGGCGATCATCGGACACACGGGCAGCGGCAAGACGACGCTCGTCAACCTGATTCCCCGGCTTCATGATGTGACGAGCGGAGAGGTGTGCATCGACGGACATGATGTGCGCAGGATTCCCGTTGCGGTGCTTCGCCGGCATATCGCATATGTCACGCAGGAAACCTTCCTCTTCAGCGATACGCTCGCGGCGAACATCGGCTATGGTGTGGATGCTGCCGATGAGGAGTCCGTTCTGCGTGCTGCCGCCATCGCGCGCATTGACAAGGACGTCGTCGACTTTCCCCACGGATACGAGACGATGCTCGGCGAGCGCGGCATCACATTGTCGGGTGGGCAGAAGCAGCGCGTGAGCATCGCGCGGGCGGTGTTGCGCGATCCCGCGATTCTGATCCTCGATGACGCGTTGTCCGCGGTGGACACCCACACCGAGGAGGAGATTCTCCAGCAGTTGCGTAGCGTGATGGAGGGCCGCACGAGCATCATCATCAGTCATCGCATATCAACGGTGCGCAACGCGGACGCCATTGTCGTGCTCGACAACGGACACGTCGCCGAGCGCGGTACGCACGACGAGCTCGTGGCCCTGGGCGGCATCTATGCGGACATCCATCTCAAGCAGCTTCTTGCACGTGAACTCGAGGACATTGAATGAGGCAGCAACGCACAGACATCGCTGTGATGACCATCGAGGATGTGCATGCCCGCATCGCGGCCGGTCGACGCTTCGTGCTCACGACCCATGTGAATCCCGACGGCGACGCGCTCGGAAGCGCGCTCGGGTTGCTGTGGCTTCTGCGCGCGCTCGGAAAGGAGGCCGTGGTGCGCAATACGAGTCCCGTGCCCTCGAACCTCGCCTTTCTCGATCCCGACAATGAGCTCCAGGTGTACGATCCCCTCATCGACGAGTCGCTGCTCGAAGAGGCTGACACGATCATCGTGCTCGACGTGAACACCTGTTCCCGTCTTCGCACGATGGAGGCAGCCGTGTGCCGGCGAGGCGACCGCACGATCGTGATCGATCACCATCTCGATCCCGAACCGTTTGCCGCCGGGTATTGGACCGATATCGATGCCGCCGCCACCGCACAGATGATCGCGCGTCTGGTCGAACGCAGCGGGGTGGCATGGACGCATGCGATGGCCGAAGCGGTGTATGTGGGACTGATGACTGATACCGGGTCCTTTCGCTTCGAACGCACTACACCCGAGGTTCACGAGATCGCGGCGCGTCTGCTCGCGGCCGGGGTGAATCCCACCTCGATCTACCAACGCATCTACGACAATTTCCCCCTGCGGCGTGCCGTGCTTGTCGGACGCATCCTCGCCGGACTCGAGGTGCACTGTTCGGGTCGTGTCACCGTACTGACCGCACCCAGAGCGCTCTATACGGAGACCGGCACCTCACACTCGGACCTGGAGGATACGGTCAATGTGGGGCTTGCGATCGAGGGCGTCCATGCGACGGCGTTGTTGTCTGAGACCGAGGAGTCGATTCGCGTCAGTTTCCGTTCCCGTGGGTCTGCGCATGTCAACCGTGTGGCGCAGCGTTTTGGGGGTGGGGGACACGCCTACGCGGCGGGTGCGACGCTGACAGGCATGACGCTCGAAGAGGCGCGGGCTCTGGTGGCTTCCGCGCTGTGTGAGATGGTACAGACTGCGTAGGTCCGTTGCAGGTACGATTTCCTCATACGTTTTTTCTCTCCCTCTTGCAACTTAATCCTGTATGCGGTAGACTCACAGAATTGAAGTTGTCCACGTCCATCATGACTTTCTGACACGATACACAGCAGGGCGCGCTGCGCGCTGCGCGCTCGCGGTCGGAGTCTCAACCAAGCAAGGAGTCGGTCCATGCTCAAATGTACCGGGTTGTACGGCACGCCTGACAAGATCACAGCGGACATTCATGCCGTCGTCATTCCTGATACGGATGCCGCGTTCAAACGTACGGTCGACAGGTTGTTGCCTGTGCTGAAGACGACACTCGCCGATTTGCGCACGAAGGGCGATTTTTCGGGGAAGGTCGACGAGGTGCTGCCGATCGTGCATGGCGACGCACGCTATATACTGGTCGGCATCGGAGATCCGGAATCCCTTGGCTTCGAGCAGCTGCGTCGTGCTGCAGCCCGGGCAATGAAGGCTGCGGCCGCATTCACTGGCACGGCGGTGGCGTTGTATCTGCCCGCCGAAGAGATGACAAAGCGCAGGCACATGGTCTTCGAGGATGTCGTCGAGGCGATGGTGGAAGGTGCGTTGCTTGGTGACTACAAGTTCGACAAGTACCGGAGTGCGGATGCCGGAACGAAGAAGGGGAAGTTCAAGGAATTGCGTATCGTCAGCGCGGATGAGGGATTCCAGGGCAGGTTGAAGGCTGGTATCGAGACCGCACTCGCTGTCACGGAGGGGGTGCTGCTTGCTCGGACGTTGACGAGCACACCACCCTGCGACATGTCTGCCGACGTGCTGGCACGCGAAGCCACGGCGATCGCCAAAAAGTTCCAACTCAAGGCGACAGTGCTCGGGCGCAAGGAAATCGAGCTGCACAAGCTGCACGGGTTGCTCGCGGTCAATCGCGGCAGCGGAAAGGAACCGCGCTTCATCATTCTCGAGTACAATGCGACACGGCGTCGCATCCCTTCGTATGTGCTGGTCGGCAAAGGGGTGACGTTCGACTCCGGTGGATTGTCGATCAAGCCGGCCGCGTCGATGGAGGAGATGAAGATGGACATGGCGGGGGCAGCTGCAGTGCTGGGTGTCATGCACACGGCGGCCAAACTGAAGCTTCCCGTGCGTCTGACGGCGCTGATTCCCGCGACGGACAACATGCCAGGCGGAGATGCCCTGTGTCCCGGCGACATCATCACCTACGCAAATGGCAAGTCGGTCGAGGTCTTGAACACCGATGCAGAGGGACGTCTGATTCTTGCCGACGCACTGATCTACGCACAGCGCTACAAGCCTGACGGGATCATCGATCTGGCGACGCTCACCGGAGCGGTCGTCGTGGCACTGGCCTCGCACGCCACGGGCATGATGGGCACGTCCGATGTGATCAAGGCGAAGTTGAAGGAAGCGGGCGAGCGCACCTACGAGCGGGTGTGGGAGCTTCCCCTCTACGAAGAGTACGACAAGATGCTCAAGAGCCAGGTTGCCGATCTGAAGAACATCGGAAGCCGCTGGGGAGGTGCGATTACAGCTGCAGCCTTCCTCAAGGCGTTTGTGGGCGACACGCCATGGGTGCATTTGGATATCGCCGGCACAGCGATGCTCGACGAGGCGACTGACTATGCGCCCAAGGGAGGAAGCGGTGTCGGTGTGCGGCTGCTGACCAGCTTCCTGCGGGCGCATCCGGCAAGCAAGGAGTGATCGCAGGGGATGCGACGCGCTCCCATCCCCATGCACTGCAACGAGGGCGGCCATGTGCCGCCCTCGCTCGTATCGATTACATGCCGATGCCGATGGAAAAGTAGAAGTTGATGGGACCAGAGCGTGTGCGCACGCCTGAACTGCCTCTGATGAATTCAAGAGTCTGCCCGATCGAAAAGTCGGCCGGACCGACCGGGGTGTCGAAGCCCAGGCTCATACCGTAGCCATGCCTCAGGGCGCTGAACTTTATTTGCTCGGGGTTCTCCCAGGTGCGACCGATGCCGTAGTGCACGGAGGCGTAGGTGTCGACAAGGAGTTTGATGGGAAGCAGGTACCGCAGTTCCATTTCCGCAGCGAAGAGCTGGCGGCCGGTGTACTCGTTCTCGCGCATCCCGAGGAAGCTGTGCTGACCGCCCAGTCTGAATTCCTCCGAGCGCGGCATGGTGCGGTCTCCGTATCCGAAACGCATGCGAGGACGCAGGCTCCAGATTTCATCAGCTGTGGCGACATACACATGATACTCGGCGTTGAATCGTGTAAAGCTCAGATCGCTGCCGAGACCTGACTGCGCAACAAGGTAGGTCGCGGTAAAGTACATGCCGCGGGTGGGATAGGGGAATTTGTTCTGTGTATCGATGGTGGTGCCGAAACCGAGGGAGATGATGCGATGCTGCTCGCTGATGCCCAGAGGCCGGCTCGGTTCCTGCGTAAGCGTGCGGAGTTCGTGCTCTTCAGCACGGAGGGTCGCGTGAAGATCTCCGAACTTGCGAACGTACATGCCAGCGGTCGCGCTGCCACCGTATACGATGCGACGGTATGTTCCGATCACGTCGCGGGCCGGAGTGTTGGCGATGGCAGGTGGGGTGTCGGCGAATGCGTTGTAGTCGAACAGGTCGTAGTATCCGGCGAGTCGGAAATTGAGCGGCGTGTAGAAAAGAGAGCTCGTACTGTATTCGAGTGCATAGCTCCGATTCTTCACACCGCCATAGAAGGAGAGGTTCAACACAGTGCCCGTGCCGAAGAAATTCGCATCCCGGAGTTCGGCTCCGAACTGTGCGTTGCGTTCGTCATCGATGCGAATCATACCCTGCATCACCTGTGAGGGACGCTCCTCGACGCGGATGCGGATCGTTGCGGCAGGATCTCCTTCGATGACGTCGAAGCTCACCTGATGGAAGAGGTTCAGGGCGGTGATGTTCGCGAGTCCCCGGCGGGCATTCTCGATGCGGAAAATGGAGCCGCTTTGCAATGGGAATTCGCGCAGCACGACAACCTCGTTTGTGCGCGTGTTCCCCTCCAATCGAACCTCGCTCACGATGCCTTCGGTGATGCGGATCACGAGCGAACCATCTGCTGCTCTGTAGTCGATGTCGCGCACACGTGCAAGTGAGTACCCCGCATTGCGGTACGTGTGCAACACACCCTCTCCGAGCGCACGCAGCGATGCTGCTGACGCAGGTTGCCCGATCCAGCGACGAAAGAGCGGTGAGAACTGCGCATCGCCTATCGCCCGGTTGCCGTCGGTCGTGATCGTGATGATGCGGTCGCGCGCCACGGCATCGAGCAGCCACGTTCCGGTCGGACCGTCACCGCCGACGCGCAGGATGCGCAAGGCGGCATGCCGATCGGTTGCGATGAGCGCGTGCGCACGTGCGAGGACCTCATCATGGGTTCGCGGAGTACGCATCCACAGATCATCGTCGACGCTGACCGGGAAGCTGCAGCGGACAGTCGCTGGAGTGAAGTGCGCCGCAGGGTGATGCGCCAGCGTGGATCCTGCCTCCAACACGGCGGTCTGTGCGCTGAAGCGTGCCATGCACGCACTGTCGTAGTGCGCGCGCAGACGCGGCAAGGCACGTCTGCCCGCCTCGTATCCGATGGCGAGCAGGGTGTCGATTTGCGAAAAATCGCTCGCAAGGATGGTGCCGAGATCGGGCGTGATGACAATGTCTGCGTCGGCCAACTGCGGCAGATTCGATCGCTCCATCAGGATGTTCAGGATCTGATCGAGCGTTTCTATGGGATTTGTGATCTGCTCCCGCGTACGCGAGGGACTCGACGTGTTGACGGCATAGACGATGTCACAGCCTGCTTCCCGGGCGACGTCCACAGGAATGTTCGCGTGCAGTCCGCCGTCGATCAGAGCGCAGGAGTCGCGCAGCACCGGTGCGAACAGCACGGGGATCGTGGAACTCGCACGGAGGGCTTCTGCAAGGTTGCCGTGGTCGAGCACGACGCGTCGGCCGCTGTAGAGGTCGGTGGCGACGGCGCGAAACGGGATGCGCAGACTGTCGAAATCCTGCGCATGATACAGCGCCTGTAGGGTCAGCTCGTTGAGCATGTTGGTCAGCCGCTGCCCGTTCGATACTGACACTGGGAGCATGGGACGTAGTCCGTCAAAGCGCAACGTGAAGATCGCACGGTCGGAAACAGGCTTCTGATCGACAAGCATGTTCGCGCGCTCGCCCTGATTGGAAAAGCGGAACAGATCGTCCCAGTCGATCGACCGGACGGTGCTGTCGAGCCGCTCGGGTGTGTATCCCGCAGCAAAGAGACCACCGACGATGCTTCCGATGCTCGTACCGACAATGAAGTCCGGTGTGATCCCCGCCTCGACGAGAGCACGCAGCACTCCCACCTGTGCGATTCCGCGCGCGCCACCACCGCTGAAGACGAGTCCGAGCCGAGGACGTTTGAACGCCGGGAAGGATGTGTGGGAAAAGGGCCGGGCTGCGATCGCTTCCGTCGGCACATCGCATACGAGCACTGTGTCGCCCGGACCCGTATCATGGAGGGGAACTGCCGGGAACACCTTGACCGGAATGATGGTCAGCAGGGTCATCGACAGCATCAGCAATACCACGTATGAACATCGCATCCTAAAAACATACGGACGCGGGGGGCGCCAAACAAGCTAGAGATCGAGCCTCAGGCCTGCGGCGAAGGAGATCGTTGAAAACGTCGAAGAGAAGAGACTCTGAATGTGGTTGGTGGCGAGATCGAGGGTCAGGGGACCCATATGCAGACCGAGTCCCACGCCGTACACTGCACCGAGAAGACCGCCAAACGATGCACCACCGCGTACAGAGAATGCGCGGACTATCCGCCAGTCCGCACCGAGGCTCGCTCGCACTCCACGCACACTCGCATACGTACTTGTGAGTCCCGTGCGCACCGATGCCGCCAGCTGCACGCCCTGTCCGGGATTTCGGCGGTTGGCCCCGAACGTCCAGGCACCCGACACGGTGATCGCTGCGGGCAATGTCGTTGAAAAACTCTCGATGGATCGCTCCGTGCCATTGATCCGATCGATGATGTCCTGCACCTGCGTATCATCTGTCAGATCTGTGATGCGGAAGTCTTCGTCGGCGCGATTCTCCCTTGCTCCACGGCTCCATGAAATGGAGCCAAGATCGCTGATGGCCAGACCGAACCGGCCAGCATCGCCCACTCCCAGCACCGCTCCGACATCGAGCCCGACACCCGTGCCCGAGGGGGAGGGGAAGAGGCTGGGAAAGACGATGCTGCTTCCATCGACGAGACCTGCACCGGCATGGCGCGCCAGCACGCCTGCATGGCCGCTGACTACGAATGAATCAGGATCGGTCGTGAACCGCGAATTGAAGCGTTCAACGCCGAAGTAGCCGAAGCCTTGCAGCAGTTTGACGGTTGCGCCGATCGATACGGAGATCCCGCGCCTATTCTGTTTCACGATGTCGAGTGCGTACGTCAGTCCGTATTCGCGATGCCAGGTCGAGAGCAGGCGGGTCTCCGAAAAATCGAACGTGCGGCCCGGGGGATTCCCGTTCAGCAGGAAATCCGCGTAGTCGCGCGGCAGCACTGCCTCGTTGAGCACGCGGTCACTCATGCTGATGCCAAACGATCCGGCAGGTGTGCGCAGTGTGGCTGCGAACAGATGCATCGAAATGCCCGCCCCGATACGACCGGTGGCTCCGTCGAACGACCTGAGCAGTACGGCCTTGTCGGCTTCCGACAAGTGGTACGGTATGCGTCCCGCGCTCGAGGGTACACCGGTGAAATATCGCTTGTAACTGTCGTATTCCAGGAAATCCGTCCCCGCCCGCAAACCGAACGGTGCGATCGCAATCGACACCATCGAGCCGTGGGGACGAGTGATCAGTGAGGGATTCACACCGATGGCGTCGACCCCATGCAGCAGCGCGTCACTGCTGAAGGCCATGCCCGCATGACGTGCGCTGCCTGAAATCGGTTGTGCGTCAGCGACCGATCCCGCGATGAGCACGGTGACACAGATGATCGTATGCAAGATGCCGCATGCGCGTTGTCTCATGTCGTGTCCTATTTGATCACAACGGAGGAAGAGATCGTGACGGTGGCGAACCCGCGTACCTTGACATAGTCGGTCGTGCGGAAAATCACCGGAGTACCGCCCCAGGTGTGCATGCGCAGACGGATGCGCACGCGCGTGCCTTCCGCAAGCCTGCGGAATTCCTCGCCAGTCATGCGCAACTGCGTGCGCGTCGTCACGGGTGCACTCGAGTACCCGCGTGCGTCGACAGGAGCAGCAGCCACCTCCATGGTCGTCCCACCCACGGTCGACGGAGTGAACAGCACCGTGCCCGCTGCATCCAGAATCTGGGGTTCGATCTGCACCCCTGCAGGCAGCCTGTTCTCGAGCACGAAGGTGAAGAGCCCCTCCTGCACCTTCAGCAGTTTGTCGCGCATCCCGTCATCGAGCGTCAGGGCGGTCGTGTCTTCCATCGTTCCATCCTGCATGGCCACCTGCATCGGGAACTCCATGAACAAATCGCCCGCGATCGAATCTCGGGAAGTGGCAGATCCGTACTGGGCCTGTCGGTTGAGCAGAAGCCGACCCCGCAGATCCAGCGTGTTCGATACGCGTGTGTCGAGGGAATTGAAGAACTGCGTCACGCGTCCCTCATCGAGATCGATGCGCGTCTCGGCACGGGCTGCAATGCTCTGCTGGGGGAAGCGGAGCGAATCCGACACGACGTTGCGTGACGAACGCCCGATTACCACTCCGTCGGTCAGATCGGCAGGGAAGGGGGTCGCATTCCTGACCACCGCCCACATGCGCACTGCGGTGAACTGGAGGTCCCCCTGCAACTGCTGTGACAGAGCCAGATCCACGATCGTCTGCTGATCGACCAGCAGCTCCTGGGGCGACAACACACCGTCCATGCGCTCCATCAGCACGCCGTCGAGCGACGCCGAGAGAGCAATACTGTCGGTTGCGCGCAGTGTCACCTGGCGGGGAGCCGTCGCTGCGCTCCGGACGCTCACCGTGTACGTGAGCTGACGCTCGTCGGCAGGCGTGATCACGGCACCGGCTACATCCACCTGTGTCTGCGCTGTTGCTCCCGCTGCGACCTGAAGGGTTCGCCTCAGCGCCGTACCATTCATGGTGATTCCCGGCACCGTGACATCCACCGTCGCAGCGATCGGCAGATGATTGGCAAGCGAAATGCGAATAGTCCCTGCGGCTGCAGTTCCCCGCGTGATGCGCGATCCGTTGCCTGCCGAGAGATCCGCCCGTTCGACGAATTCAATGGTCTGCGCCGGCAGCAAGGCCACCGCCTCGATCACACGAGTGTCGACAAAGCTGCCGCGTATGCGCAGGTGATCATCCGAAATGACCGTCACCACCTGACCCGCACTGCCGGACGTGGCGGCGTGGATGCCGAGCTGGAGCATGCTCTGCAGGTCCATGCCCGCAAGAGAGACCGGAGCGAGCGCGAGCGATCCGTGGGCGGGCACGCTCGCCGTGATAGGGAGGCTTGCCAGCAGACGACGATTCGCATCATACAACGCGATCGGTCGTGGAAACGACACCGGAACGGGCAGCGCATTCTCGATCACGAAATGCGCCTCACCACGTTCGAAGAGCACACGCGAGAAGCTGGCGGAAGCGTCCAGCGGTACGATCACTTCATTCTGGCTGGCATAGGGTGCCACCAGCCCGGCTCCCTGCGGAAGCGTCGGGAACACTTCGCCCACGGTCACCCGCGTGTCGATCACATCGGCCACGTCAAAGCAGAAGGACCCCACCTGCTGACTGAACACGTACTGCTGGTCGTCGAGACGCAGCGCATCACCGAGTTCGACCCGGTCGATCGGATAGCGACGCTGCACGATCAACATGTCACCCTCGCCGCGCGAGAGTGTCACCAGCGAGTCCTCCGCCAGCAGTTCCTCCATCGTGTAGGTCTGCGCCATCACGGGAATGTTCAGGTCCACATCCCATTCCGGCATCACCGGCGCAAGAGGAGCCTCGCAACCACCAACGGTGAATACCACCGCCATCACCACAACGAAATGACGACCCAGAATCCATACCATACTTCGATGCATGCACACTCCAATATCCTTGTCCTTGAAATCGGACACAGATCATGCCGATTCCCAATACGTTGCACACATCACCGTAGGTCCTGTTTCACCCTGTTTTCGCCGCATTCCAGCGAACAACCCATGAACGAATCATTACGGGAATGAAAAAACTGCATGCATGCAATAATTGCAAGTTTGCAGTCTGACAACTCGTACCTTGGATGGATGAAACACGAAGCAAACGGCGGAAACCGTTTCAGCGTATGGAATTATCCGATGTATTACAAGCGATGATTCCCTCGAGTAGTGCCACAAATGGAGCGAAGGGCCGGAGCGGCCTACCGCTCGCAACATCCTGAAAGGCATGCACCGTATGGCCGGTCACGATCGGCTGGGTGTGAGCATCCGCCTTGAAGATCCTGTATTCGATGCGCAGGCGTGGTGAATGGAAGTCCTGCACCTCGCTGGAAATCACAAGCATGTCGTCGTACCGAGCCGGAGCATGGTAGCGACAGTGCGCTTCCACGAGGGGAAGCCGCACACCCGCGGCTTCCATGCTGGTATACGGCATGCCGCACGCGCGCAGCAGCTCTGTGCGCCCGACTTCGAAGTACTCGAGATACTTCCCATTGTACACGATCTGCATCTGATCGGTGTCGGCGTACCGCACGCGCAGCCGGGTTTCGTAGCGGATCGCCGGAACCTCTGCTCCGCTGCGATGCACCGTCACAGCCGTTGCACTCATTCCGAAAAGCGGCCCATCGCCGAAAACTTGCGGATCCGATTTTTGACGAGTTGCTCGGGCTTGATGCGAGAAAGCATGCGTAGCTCATCGAGGAGGACGCTCTTGAGCTCCATCGCTGCTTCGACGGGATTGCGGTGCGCGCCACCGAGCGGCTCGACCACGACGCGATCGATGATCCCCTGTTCGAGCAGATCGGGAGCTGTCAGCTTCAGCGCCTCGGCAGCCTGCTCCTTGAAATCCCAGCTGCGCCAGAGGATGCTGGAACAGGATTCCGGAGCGATCACCGAGTACCACGTGTTTTCCAGCATGAGGATGCGGTCGCCGATACCGATGCCGAGCGCCCCCCCGGAAGCCCCCTCGCCGATGATCACCACGATGACGGGAACCGTCAGCCGCGCCATCTCGAACAGGTTGCGCGCGATGGCCTCGGCCTGTCCCCGCTCTTCGGCCTCGATGCCGGGATACGCACCCGGCGTGTCGATGAGCGTGATGATGGGACGCCGGAACTTCTCGGCCAACTTCATCAATCGCAGGGCCTTGCGGTAGCCTTCGGGATTCGCCATGCCGAAATTGCGATGCAGGTTGCTCTTGGTGTCGCGGCCCTTCTGCTGGCCGATCACCATCACCGCGTGATCGTCCAGTTTGCCGAAACCGCCGATGATCGCCTTGTCGTCGCCGAACGTGCGATCGCCATGCAGCTCGGTGAAATCGGTCAGCATCATCGAGATGTAGTCGAGGGTGTACGGACGATCAGGATGTCGCGCCAACTGCACCTTCTGCCAGCGGGTCAGATTCGCATACACCGAGCGGCGCAGCTCGTCCACACGGGATTCGAGCGCCCCGATCTCACCATCCATTTCCAGGTCCTGCACCACATCGCGCATTTCGGCAATCTTCTGCTCGAGTGCGACGATGGGCTTTTCGAATTCAAGAACGGTCTTGGCCATTGCTCTCAATGCAAGTCAAAGTGAAAAAACGGTCGACGACTCCTGCGAAGATCGCACATCATTGCCGTCTGCTTCGCCGCGTCATGCAGCGGACGAAGGTCCGCAACAGGATCTCGCAGTCGAGAAACACCGAGTGATTGCGCAGATACTGCACGGTCAGTTTGTTGATCTCCTCCTGTTGCATGGAGTCGAAGGACCGCAACTGCACGAGTCCGGTCAGCCCCGGCTTCCCTGCGTACATGCCCGATACCGGAACGTCGCCAGTCATCGGGTACCCGACCAGACTCAGCTGTCCCGACAGCACGCGGGGAAGATTCCTGATCATCCAGCGGAAGGAACATGTGGTCTGCGAGGGGCGAGCCATGAAAACTACGAAAGGGTAGGCTGTGATCAAACCGGCGAGGGAGACGGCGACATCGAGCATGCGCTTGGACATGCGGTTCGTCAGCCGCAGCAGGTTGTACTCGACATCGACGAGGGGTACGCTCGTCAACTGGTCGATGCCCGCCTTGCCGACGATGAACTCCATGCTGCGAGGCACGATGCGATAGCTCACACGGGCATCGCGCGCGCGGCTGATCATCGAGAGGATTTCGGCATATGTAAGTACGTCGGGAGCCACGATCACATCGGTGACACCCTGTTCGGCGATCACCTTGCCGATGTTGTCGATGCTGCCCAGCACCTCCACACCGTCGATCGTTTCACCCAGCCGACGCCGCGTCACGTCGATGAGTCCGACCACCCGGTAGGTGCCCGCATCGTAGGTCCGCAGACGTTCGAGTACGACGAGGGACTGCCCTGTCAGTCCGACGAGCAGCGTGGGACGTCCAGTGACCAGACTTTCACCGCCGGGAGAAAGCACTGCGCGAAGCAGCCGCCAGCCGGGAAGCAGCAGGATGTTACATGCACTGGCGATCAGCACGACCGCGCGGCTGAACGCATAGTCCTTGAAAAAGAAGGTCATGGTGGAAAGCAGCAGCAACCCGAGCACGACACCGAGGGCTGCCCGCAATACACGGTACTCCCGTCTCGTGTAGGCTCCTGCCATCGCGAGCGCGCTGATCGCCACGAGCACCGTTGCAATCTGCACCGTCGGGTAGGCATAGGAGGGCAGGGCGGGGACCTCACCGAACCAGAGCAGTTCGCCGAGCGTGAGCGACCCGAGGGTGAGCAACGCATCGAGAACGAACGCACCGGTGCGACCGGCGAGCACGCGCGCACGTGTCACGCCGAGTCGCAGTTTGATGCCCAGCGTGATGACCGCATATGAGAGGCGCGACAACTTCAAGTTCTTGCGGGCGAACAGTTCCATCGCCCGGTAGAACACCGCCGTCGCGTCGATGCTGCTGCGCTTGGTGCTCTCTCCGCCGTAGTGGATGATCTTGGTCGCGTGCACGTAGCAGATTTTCCAGCCGGCTTGTTGCACCCGGTAGCACCAGTCAAGATCCTCGCCGTACATGAAGAACTCCTCGTCGAGTCCGCCGATGCGTTCGTAGACCGTACTGCGGAGCATCATGAACGAGCCCGAGATCGCGTCGACCTCGTAGGTTTCGTCTTCACTCAGGTAGGTCAGATTATAGCGCGCAAGGATCGACGATCGCGGGAAGAGGACGCTGAGTCCCGTCAGCTTCGTGAACGATACCCACGGCGAAGGAAAGCTCCGACGGCAGGCCGGTTCGAGCGATCCATCGGGAGTGATGATGCGGCAACCCGCCATCCCCACATCCTTGTTTTCCTCGAAGAAGCGCAGCATGACGGAGAACGTGTCTTCCTGCACGAGCGTGTCGGGATTGAGAAGCAGCAGGTATTCGCCGCGGGCCTCCGCGAGTGCCAGGTTGTTCGCGCGCGCGAATCCCTCATTGCGCGTGCTCGCGATGAGCCGCACGGCGGGGAAGCGCTCGCGTACCATGTCGACGCTCCCGTCGTCACTGTTGTTGTCGACGACGAACACCTCCCCGAGCATCCCCGCGAATGCCCGCTCGACCGAATGGAGACAGTTCTCCAGCAGATCGCGGACATTGTAGCTCACAACTACGACCGAGAGGATCGGGCGGTCCGATCCTCTCGACCCGGCGAGCGGGATAGTCTGGGGGGATGCGTCCGTCACGACGCCGTGTTCATCGCGGCGAGTTCCTTCAACGTGATGATCGGAAGGGTGAACTGCGCGGCGTATTTCTTCGAGGCAGGCACGGAAAGTCCACCGCCGTCGATCTCCGACACGCTGATCTCCATCTCGCCGAGCCCTTCATGAACCGTGCGATCCAGGCCGAGCGTCACCGACGAGGGTTGCTTCCTGGTGAAGCGAAGTTGTCCGGACACCAGCGCGCCTGTCGTGTACACATCGGCGCCGTCCTTCTTCCCGATCACATGAAAGCGGGCAGTGGCGGCGTCACCCGTGTAGTCGATCGCCGACCCCGTTGCAAACGAGGGAAACTGCAGCGCGAGTATCGTCACGCCACCGTCGGCGCTGCTCTGCTGACGGATGATGAGGACGCTCGACGTGCCCTCGGTGAGCGCGACTCTGCCGTCGATGGCGAACGCCTGCTCGCTCGATGCATCGGCGAACTGGGCGTTCTCGACGATGTAGCCGTTCTTGGCGTCCATGATGTCGAGCGTACCGCTCTGTGAGACGGTGGCGGTCTGTTCTGCGGCCGGCTGCTGCTTGCCGCATCCCGTCAGCAGCAGAAGCGTCAATGCGAAGACCGGGAACGCTGTGTGCTTCATGCAACCTCCTGTGTATGTGAAGTCATCGTGTACAAGGGCAGGATCGCGCGCAGACGTCGCCTCGCGCGATCACGTGCTCATGCAGTCCAAACGAACTGATCATTGTGAAAGATCCCGAGCGGTTTGCCGACGAGATGCGTGCCGCCGAAGGGGGAATTCTTCGAGCGCGACTGGAACTGCGTGACGTCCACACTCCACTCGCGGGTGGGATCGAAGAAGGTCAGGTTCGCGCGTTCCCCCTCGGTCACGCGGATCTCAGGCAGCCGCAGGATGCGACGGGGATTGGTAGACATCTTCTCGATCATTTCCTGCAGGGTCAAGTATCCGGGCACGACGAGCTCTCGCACGGCCAGACCGATCGCGGTCTCGAGTCCGATGATGCCGAAGGGTGCGTAGATGTATTCCACCTGCTTTTCATCGCAGCCATGCGGGGCATGGTCGGTTGCAATCGCATCGATCACACCGTCGCGCAGCGCCTCCTTGAGCGCGACGACGTCGTCCATCGTGCGCAGCGGGGGATTCATCTTCGTATTCGTGTCGTACCCGCGCACGGCCTCGTCGGTCAGTGTGAAGTGGTGCGGCGTGACCTCGCAGGTCACATTCAATCCGCGTTCCTTGGCACGTCGCACCGCGTCTGCCGCTCCGGCTGTCGACAGATGCGCGACATGGTAGTGTCCGTCCACATATTCGGCAATGGCGATGTCGCGCATGACGATCACATCCTCCGACAGCGAGGGGATGCCCGGCAGCCCGAGCACGGTCGACATGTAGCCTTCGTTCATCGCACCGCCCTCGAACAGGTAGGGATCCTCTGCATGCTGGATCACCGGGAGATCGAACATGCGTGCATACTCGAGTGCGATGCGCAGCAGGCGGGTGTTGAAGACGGGACTCCCGTCATCCGAAAACCCGACCACACCTGCCTTCGCAAGTTCGGCCATCGGTGCGAGTTCCTTCCCCTCGCGCCCGCGCGAAACGGCGCCGATGAAACGGATGTCCACTGGGAGATTCGCACTGCGCGCGGTGAGCGCTTCAACGACTTCCGCAGTGTCGATGACGGGATTCGTATTGGGCATGCAGGCGACTGCCGTGAAACCTCCGCTCGCCGCACTGCGGGCGCCGGTCAACAGCGATTCCTTGTACTCGAAACCCGGTTCGCGGAAATGCACGTGCATGTCGCAGAAGCCGGGTGCGGCCACCGCGCCAGCCAGATCGATGGTCTCGGCACCGCCGCTGGAGATGTTCTCGGCAACGCGGTCGATCACACCGTCGACGATCAGGATGTCGCGCTCGCCGTCGAGGCCGGTGACGGGATCGATGAGATGGGCGTGTTTGAAAAGATAGGATGACATCCGTTACTCCGATTTCGTTCCAAGCAGATAGAGGACCGCCATGCGCACGGCCACGCCGTGCGTCACCTGCGGGAGGATGACGGACTCGGGTCCGTCGGCGACATTCGAATCGATTTCCACACCGCGGTTGATCGGTCCCGGATGCAGCACGGTGATCGTGCGGCCGAGCCGGTCGAGCCGGTCGCGCGTGATACCGAAGGTCTGGTTGTACTCGCGCAGGGTCGGGAAGGTGTTGCCTGCCTTCCGCTCGAGCTGGATGCGCAACACGTTGATCGCGTCGCTGAAGGCCAGCGCTTCGTCGATGTTCGTGAACACGCGCACGCCCAGTCGCTCGATGAAGCGCGGCAGCATGGTCGGCGGACCGCAGACCGCCACATTCGCACCCATGGTTACGAGTCCGAGGATGTTCGACAAGGCCACGCGCGAATGCGCGATGTCGCCGATGATGCAGACGTTGAGTCCATCGAGCGAACCGTGCTTCTGCCGCAGCGTGTACATGTCGAGCAGCGCCTGGGTCGGATGCTCGTGTGAGCCGTCTCCCGCGTTGATGAATCGCGACGTGCAGTGCCGTGCAAGAAATTCGGTCGCACCGGCGGCCGCGTGACGCATGACGACCATGTCGACCTTCATCGCCTCGATGTTCAGGGCCGTGTCGAGCAGCGTCTCGCCCTTGTTCACACTGGATGTCGACACCGCGAAGTTCACCACGTCGGCCGAGAGCCGCCGCTGGGCGAGCTCGAACGACACGCGGGTGCGCGTGCTGTTTTCGAAGAAGAGGTTGACCACCGTCTTGCCCTGGAGCGTGGGCACCTTCTTCAGGGGCCGGTCGAGGATTTCGAGGAAGGTGTCGGTGGAATCAAGGATGAGGGAAATGTCGGATGCGGGGACTCCTTCGAGTCCGTGCAGATGTGAGATCGAGAGGGAAGACATGTGGGGAAGCCGCGTTAGTCGAGAGTGACGAGGTCGATGCCGTCGCTGCCGTCCACCTCGGTGAGACGCACGCGCACTTCCTGCCCGCGCGAGGTGGTGATCGGCTTGCCGATGAAGTCCGCACGAATCGGAAGCTCCCGATGGCCGCGGTCGACAATGACGACGAGTTGGATGGAACGGGGTCGGCCCAGTGCGAGCAACGCGTCGAGTGCCGAGCGCACGGTGCGACCCGTGAACAGGACGTCGTCGACGAGAATCACATCGCACCCGGTGATGTCGAACGTGATGGTGGTGGCGCGCAGCTCGGGCTGGTGCAGTTGTTCGCGTACATCGTCCCGATAGAGGGTGATGTCGAGCACGCCGAAGGGACATTCGGTGTCGAGGATGCGGGAGACACGGTCGTGCAGGCGCTGGGCGACGAACTCTCCCCGTGTGCGCAGGCCGACGAAGGCGAGCCTGCCGCGTTCGTGGTTGCGCTCGACGATCTCGTGAGCCAGACGCGAGAGCATGCGTTCGAAGCCGGTGTCGTCGATGATGGTGGTGGTGATCATGGACTGGGTTTGGGATGGTGGGAGGTCAGAGGGGGAGTCCCGCGAGATGCCGACGCACAAGGTCGAGGGCGGCGATGGAGGCACGGAGCTTAGTGCGCGTCCTATTGGTCCCGAAGAGAAATCGACGCGCCTGGCAGCGTCCCTCGGCCGCGAGGGCGAGCCAGACCAGTCCGACCGGCTTCTCGTCGCTTCCCCCGGAAGGACCGGCGATGCCCGTGCTGGCAACGGCCATGGAGCTTCCGGCAGCTCGTCGCATGCCTTCCGCCATTGCCAGGGCGGTCTGTTCGCTGACCGCACCGTGCAGGTCGAGGATCGCCGGATCGACACCCAGCATGCGGATCTTGCTTTCGTTGCTGTAGGTGACCGCGCCGGAAAGCAGATAGTCGCTGCTGCCGGGGATGTCGGTGAGCAGGCTGGCGATTTGTCCGCCGGTACATGATTCCGCCACGGCGATCGTCAGTGCGCGCGCACGGAGCATCGCCCCGACCTCCGCTGCGAGCGTGGTCGTGCCCTCACCATAGATGAACTCGCCGGCCCGCGCGCGGATGAAGGCGGTCATGGCCTCGACCCGCGCGGTGGCGGTTGCGGTGTCGGCGTCTCGCGAGGAGACGCGCATGCGCACGCCGGTAGCGCTCGGTAGATACGCCAGGGATGCGGTGTCGAGAAACTGCTCGATGCCGGCGAGGCGCTCGGCCAGGTTGGACTCGGAGATGCCGGTGCTCAGCAGGGTGCACCGTGCGATCGCTGCATCTGCCGCCGCCCCGAGCACGGGTACGATGTAGGATTCGCCCATGGCTTTCATCTCATAGGGGACCCCGGGCAGTGAGAAGAAGTGCCGGCCTTCGCGCGCGATGTGGAAGCCGGGTGCGGTACCCTCGGTGTTCGGAATGGGTGTGGCGCAGTCGGGCACGAGAGCCTGGTCGCGATGCACGTCGGTGAGAGTCCGGCCGAGGCGGGCGAACATCGCCTCGATATTCGCGAGGACGTCGGCATTCTCGACGAGGCGTGCTCCGAAAAAATCGACGATGGCGGCGCGCGTGACGTCGTCGTGCGTGGGACCGAGTCCACCGGTGACGATCACGACATCATGTTCCTCCCATGCGCGGGCAAAGGCAGCCAGGATGCGGTGGTGGTCGTCGCCGACGCTCGTGACGCGCTGCACGGGGATTCCGAGGGATGCCAGCATGTCGCCCAGCCAGGCGGCATTGCTGTTGATCACCTGGCCGATGAGCAGTTCGTCACCGATGGAGAGGAGTTCCGCGTTCATGAGGTCAGCTCGTGAAACATCCATGAAATATACCAAGCGGGGGGTGAAAAACATAGCTTCGGCACGATGCTTGGAAGTTGTCTGTCGTGCCCCTAATTTTAGCGGCTGACGCTGTTTTCCGTATGTGAAGCGCACTACCGCGCACATTCCTCGCCCGCTATACACTTATGTGGAGGCTCACTTGAAAGAGTACTCGTCCGAACGAATCAGAAACATCGCCATCACGGGTCACGGTGGCACCGGCAAGACAATCCTCTCCGACGCCATACTGTTCACCAGTGGCGCGGTTTCACGCATTGGCAAGGTGGAAGACGGCAGCACTGTCTCGGATTATCGCCCCGATGAGATCGAACGCCAGATTTCCATCAACAGCACGCTTCTCAGCACCGAATTCGGGGAGACGAAGTTCAATGTGCTCGACACGCCCGGATTCACGGATTTCATCGGTGACGTTCTTTCTAGTCTCCACGTGGTTGATTGTGCATTTCTTCTGATCAAGGCGGCCGAGGGTGTGGAAGTCGGCACCGAACTCGTCTGGAAGCATGCCGAGCAGCACCAGGTGCCGATCTGCATGGTCGTCAACAAGATGGACAACGAGCACGCGAATTTCGAGGCGACCCTCGGCAAGCTGCGTGCGCGTTTCGGCGCGGGCGTCATGCCCATGCAGATCCCCATCAAGCACGGACCGCAGTTCGACACGATCATCGACCTGCTGGCGATGAAGATGTACACGATCGCACAGGACGGCAGCGGCAAATCCACCGTCGCCGACATACCAGCCGATCAGATCGCCGCGGCGAACGCGGCACGCGAGGAACTGATCGAGAAAATCGCCGAGTCGTCGGAGGATCTGATGACTTCGTTCTTCGAGCATGGGACGCTTACGGACGAGGAGATCCTTGTCGGCCTGCGTGCCGCCATCCTTTCCCGCTCGATGTACCCGGTGCTTGCCACATCGGCCACGTTGAACATCGGCGTGTCTCAACTGCTGGATTTTGCTGCAGCCTGCTGTCCGGCACCGACAGACCGCGGAGCGGTCGTCGGTGTGAAGCCTGACAGTGAGGAACAAGTAACCATTCCGGCGCAGGCGTCGGGCGAGCCCGCGCTCTTCGTATTCAAGACCCTGAGCGAAGCGCATGTGGGTGAGCTCTCCCTGTTCCGAGTCTACAGTGGCACGCTCACACCGGGTGTGGATCTGATCAACCAGAGCAACGGCAAGACCGAACGGCTCAATCAGATGTTCAGCATGCGCGGCAAGGACCGCAAGGAGGTCAAGCACCTCGTGGCCGGCGACATCGGTGCCGTCGTGAAGCTGAAAGACACCCACACCAACAACACGCTCGCCTCGCGGAACATCGCCGTGCAGCTTCCGAACGTATCCTTCCCATCGCCGCTGATCAGTGCAGCCATCAAGCCGCGTCAGAAGGGTGAGGAAGACAAGATCTCCACAGGACTTCACACCATGCATGAAGAGGATCCCTCGTTCAGTGTGAAGGTCGAAAGCGAGACACACGAGACCATCGTGCTCGGTCAGGGTGAGATTCATCTCGACATCATGATGAAGCGTCTCAAGCAGCGTTTCGGTGTGGAGGTCGATCTGGCCACTCCGCGCATCCCGTATCGTGAGACGATCCGCAAGAACGCCGACGTGTCGTACAAGCACAAGAAGCAGACCGGTGGTTCGGGTCAGTACGGCGAAGTGTACATCCGCCTCGAGCCCAGGCCCCGCGGCGAAGGCTACGAATTCGTGGATGCGATCGTGGGTGGTGTGATCAGCGGCAAGTTCGTACCTGCGGTCGACAAGGGCATTCAAGAGCAGATGGCGCGCGGTGTCGTGGCCGGCTACCAGATGGTCGATGTCAAGGTGACACTGTACGATGGTTCGCAACACACGGTGGATTCGAACGAAATGGCGTTCAAGATCGCCGCACAGATGGCCTTCAAGAAGGCGGTCGCCGACGCGAATCCCATCCTGCTCGAACCGATCTACGACCTGACCGTCATGGTCCCCGATGAATTCATGGGTGACGTGATGGGCGACATATCGAGCCATCGCGGCAAGATCCAGGGCATGGATTCGCAGGCCCCCTTCCAGGTGATCCGCGCACGCGTGCCCTTGTCGGAACTGCATTCGTATGCGACACGCCTGCGGTCGATGACCCAGGGACGCGGCATCTTCACCCGCGCCTTCTCGCATTACGAGGAAGTTCCGTTCGAAGTGCAGCAGAAGATCGTCGAAGAAGCAAACCTCGCCAAGGAACAGGAGTAGGCGTGTCGCGTCCGTCGCTGTTCGCGGTTTTCGTTCTGTTCCTCGTACTCGCAGTTCAGGTCGAGGGGCAGATTCTCGATGGTCCGCGTCCCCAGAAGGGTGGTACGCTATCG
>JAEYUG010000039.1 GCA_023432805.1 Bacteroidota bacterium
CCCCCCCCCCCCCCCCCCCCGCGCAGCGCGCGGTAGTTGTAGATCTCCCCGTTGAACGTGATGGTGAAACGACCGTCGACGCTCTGCAGCGGCTGCGTGCCGCGATCGCTCAGATCGATGATCGAGAGGCGCCGGTGTCCGAGCACCGCGCGGCCGTCGGCGGAGGTCCACTCGCCGAAGCCATCGGGACCCCGCACCGCCATGTGGTCGCGGATGCGCCGGAGTTCATCGACATCCGCGACGCCCGCGCCGGCGCCGTACGAGATGATCGCCGCGATGCCGCACATGCTACTTCAGCAGCGCCTCGAGGCGCTCCACCCGGTCATGCAGCGACCGCACCTCGTCACGCAGCGCCTCGACCAGCGTGCGCATGCCGTCCATCGTGCCGCGCATCGCCACGACGCTTCCCCCGGATGCGGGGTCATTGCGCAGGGCCTCGTCGGCTGCGGGATCGTAGGCGAAGAACCGGTGCCGGAAGCGCACCTCCTTCTGTCCGGAGCGACGGGGCGCTTCCTCGACAAAGGGCTTCTCGGGCGTCATCAGCGTGTCGAGCGTGTGCTGCACCGCGTCGAGATCCGGAAAATTGTGCTGCCGCGCCGCACGCGTGCGCAGCTCGCCGGGAGTCTGCGGACCGCGCAGCAGCAGCAGGCTGACGACCGCGGCCTGGGCGGGACCGAGCAGCAGTCCGTTGTGCCCCGCGCGATGGATGTATCGCACCACGCGTCCCGTGCCGCTCGCGAAGGCCACGAGTCCCTTCTTCTGCAGCGACGCGAGTGCCTCCTCGACCAGATCCTCGTCGAAGTCGACCACCGGCTCGCGGCTGCTTTTCTGATTGCAGGCGGCGGTGAGCGCGTTGAGAGTGAGAGGATAATATTCGGGAGTCGCCTGGCTCTTTTCGATGAGACAACCAAAGACCCGGGCCTCCTCGAAGGTCAGCTCGACGGCGGGGCGCTGCGCATCATTCTGTGTGGAAGCATCCTGCGCCGCGGCTGTGGGAGCTTCCCCCGTGCCTGTGCGCTGATCGTCGTCGTGTGCGGGGTCGTCGTTCATTTGAGCAGCCGGGCGGCTTCCTTCGCGAAATACGTGAGAATCATATCCGCCCCGGCGCGCTTGATGCCCATGAGGGATTCCAGCATCACGCGGTCGTGGTCGATCCATCCGTTCTGCGCGGCGGCCTTGATCATGCTGTACTCGCCGGAGACCTGGTAGGCGGCGGTGGGCATGCCGAACTCGTCCTTGACACGGCGGATGATGTCGAGATACGCGCCGGCGGGCTTGACCATGACGATGTCGGCGCCCTCCTCGATGTCGATGGCGACCTCGCGGATGGCCTCGTTCGCGTTGGCGGGATCCATCTGGTGCGAGCGGCGGTCGCCGAACTTCGGGGTGGAGTCGGCGGCGTCGCGGAAGGGACCGTAGTAGCCGGAGGCGTACTTAGCGGCGTACGACATGATCGGGAGGTTGGTGAAGCCGTGTTCGTCGAGGGTTTCGCGAATCACGAGCACGCGGCCGTCCATCATGTCGGAGGGGGCGACCATGTCGGCGCCGGCCTCGGCATGGGAGAGCGCCTCGCGCGCGAGCAGTTCGAGCGTGGCGTCGTTGACGATTTCCTCGCCGTGCACGATGCCACAGTGGCCGTGCGAGGTGTACTCGCACATGCACACGTCGGTGATGACCACGAGATCCTTCACTGCCTTCTTGATCGCGCGCACGGCCTGCTGCACGATGCCGGTGGCAAGCCAGGCGTCGGAGCCCTGCTCGTCCTTGTGCTCGGGGATGCCGAAAAGGATGATCGCCGGCACGCCGAGCTTGGAGGCCTCGCGCGCTTCCTTGACGGCCTCGTCGACCGAGAGCTGCGCGATGCCGGGCATCGAGCCGATCGGGTTGCGGATGCCCTTGCCGGGCACGACGAACATCGGGTAGATGAAATCCTTCGGCGTGAGCACGGTCTCGCTGACCATGGAGCGGAGTCCCGCAGTCATGCGCGTGCGCCGCGTGCGCGTGAAGGATGTGAAGGGGGTAAAGGTCATCTCGCCGATTTCCATGATTGTGCTCCTCGCATGAGTGTAGACTCGAAAACTATCAAACCAACGTGTAAATGGAAAGGAGGACGAAAGGTCGGTGGACGTCCTCGTCCACCAGAAAGGTCGGTGGACGTCCTCGTCCACCCAGCACCCGATGAACATCCGTCAAGAGTGGACGTGGACGTCCACCCTCCTTTCTACCGTACGAACTCGTCGACCATCCCGACCGTGCGGTCGGCGCTCTTGACGCAGTCGCCCACCGAAATCCCGCCGCGGTAGTTCGCGCAGAAAAAGAGTCCGGGGTACTTTTTCTCGACTCCCTCGATCGCGGCGATGCGCGCGAGGTGTCCGCGGGTGTATTGGGGAATCGCCCGCTCCCAGGTCGTCACATGCACGGCTTCCGCAGCGGCGCGCGCGCCGAGCAGCTCGGCGATCTCGCCCTGCACCAGCTCGCCGATCGCCACGTCGTCCTGCCGCGCGAGCTCGGGCTGACGCATCCCCCCCACGAACGAGGTCAGCAGTACACGTCCTTCGCCCACGCGATCCGAAAAGATCGTGCTGGTGAAGATCGTGCCGAGAATGCGGCGTTTCTCCACGGCGGGAATCAGGAAGCCGAATCCGTCGAGAGGATGTCCGATGTCCTCGCGCCGGTACACGGTCGCGACCACCGACACGGGGGGATAGATCATCTCGCCGAATACGGGCACGAGTTCGGGTGCAAAGTCGCGCACAAGATGGGAAGCCCCCGCCGCGTGTGCCGCAATCACCACCGCGCGCGCGGTGTACGCCTGCCGTTCGCCGCCGCGCAGCACGTCGACCTGCCAGAGACCGTCGTCGCCGCGCGCGATGCGCACGACTTCCGCACCGGTGTGCGCCGTGCGCAACCGCGCACCGAGCGCGTCGGTGAGAGTCTGCATGCCGTCGCGGAACGAGAACATCCGCGCCGTGGTCTTCGGCGCCTCGCCGCTGCGCTTGCGCGCGCGTGCACCCTTGATCTGTCCCTTGATAAGGGACCCCCAGGTCTGCTCGATCTCATGCAGCTTCGGAAACGCCGCGCGCACGTCGAGCAGAGCGGGATCTCCGGCGTAGACGCCGGCGACAAAGGGATTGATGGCGTAGTCGAGGAACTCGCGTCCCAGCCGCCGCTCGACGAACTCGGCCACGCTCTCGGTGGCACCGGGGGGAGCTGGGGCAATGAAGGGCTCGCGAAACAGCCGCAGCTTCGCGCTCCATGAGAAGAGCTTCGTCGCGAGAAAGGCAGGCGGACTCATCGGCAGCGGCATCAGCGCGCCGCCGCGAAGGATGAAGCGTTTCTTCGAGGAGTCGTTCGCGTACATCTTCTTGTCGGCGACGCCGGCTTCCTCGATCAGCTGGGTCAGCAGCGGCGTGGTTTCGAGGGTGCTGTTGGGACCCGCCTCCACCAGCACGCCGTCTGTGCGCCAGGAGCGGATCGCGCCCCCGAGGCGATCCGCCTTCTCGAGCAGGAGTACCGAGTACCCGCGTGCCTCGAGCCAGTGCGCTGTGGCGAGTCCGCTGATGCCGGACCCGATCACGATCACGTCATGCTGCATGGAGCTTGAGCCTCCGTTCGATCTGCTCGGCCATGGCCTCGATGTAGAGCGGCATGTCGTTGAGCGCGGGCATGACGTGGAAGTGCTCGATGCCCGCGTGCTGCGCACGTTCGCGCAACTCGATGTTGAGTTCGTGCAGAGTCTCGATGTGCTCGCTCACGAACGCGACGGGAATCACCAGCAGGTCGCGCACGCCCGCGGCGGCGAGCTCGCGTGTCTTGTCGACGGTGTCGGGGGTGAGCCATTTCGCGGGACCCACCTTGCTCTGGAAACTCAGATGATGTTCGCGGTCGTGTCCCCGCCGCTGCATCACCGCCTCGACGGTCGCGCGGATCTGATGCGAGTAGGGATCGCCCTGCTTGACCAGCGACACCGGCGTGCCGTGCGCGCTGAAGAGCAGCGTCACCCGATCGCGCCGCTCCGCCGGAAACAGTTCGAGCGCCTCGTCGATGCGCCGCGAGAGCGCCTCGACAAAGGATGCGTGTGTCGGATATTCCTTCACGCTCGTGACGCGGAATCGCCTGTTGCCCTTCGCCCGATGCAGGTCACGCCAGGTCTTGAAGCACGAGCCCGTGGTCGTCTTCGAGTAGTGCGGGTAGAGCGGCATGAGAAACACGCGGTCGCATCCGGCGAGGTCGAGCTCGTCGAAAGCCTCCGCAATGAAGGGATGCCAGTAGCTGAACCCGATGCGCACCATCACGTCGGCGCGTCCGGCCAGCCGTTCGGCCAGCCGCCGCTCGAGCGCCTCGCCCTGCTTCCGCGAGAGTTCTGCGATGGGCGACCGGCCTCCGATCTGCGCGTAATTGCCCTTGACGACTTCCGCCCTGCGCTTGGCGATGAACCACGCAAGGGGACGCCGCGCGAACTCCATCGGTCCGAACGAGATGATTTCCCTGTCGAGAAAAAGATTTTGAAGGAAGGGACGGACGGCATCGAGCGAGGTGGGTCCGCCCATGTTGAGCAGCACGACCCCGAGTTTCTTCATCTGCGGTGCGGAAGCCATGCGCGCCTCAGACGGTGCGTGAGAAGATGGGCTTCTCCATCTGCTTCGGCAGATAGGCGTCGAAGGCCATCGCCACGTTGCGGATGAGCAGCATGCCGAGTCCCTTCGCGTCGATCGCATCCGGGGTGATGCGCACGAGTCCGTCGCCCACGAGTTCGTCGAGTCTGGGGTAGGCATCGGCGAAGTACGCGTCGAAGTCGATGCCGTACTTCGTTTCGAAGGCGCGCTTGTCGAGTTCGAAGTCGCACATGAGCGTCATGATCACGTCGCGGCGCAGCATGTCGTCGTCGGAGAGCAGGCAGCCGACATGCGTGGCGAGCTCGCCCGCGTCGATGCGCTGGTAGTACTCGCCGAGGGTCTTCACGTTCTGCGCGTACATGCGGTCGAACTGGCCGATGCTCGTGATGCCGAAGCCGTAGAGATCCGCACCCGCGTGGGTGGTGTACCCCTGGAAGTTACGGTACAGGGTCTTCGTGCGCTGGGCGACGGCAAGTTCGTTGTCGGGCTTGGCGAAATGGTCCATGCCCACGTAGAGATAGCCGGCTTCGTTGAGTTTCTCGATCGTGCGGATCGTGATGCGCAGCTTCTCTTCGGGAGTGGGAAGGTCTTCGGCGTGGATGAGGGACATGTGCTTCTTCATCCACGGCACGTGCGCGTAGTTGAAGACGGCGATGCGGTCGGGATCGATCGCGATGATGCTGTCGAGGGTCTGTTCGAAGGTCTCGAGGGTCTGGAAGGGCAGTCCGTAGATCAGGTCGAGGTTCACGCTGGTGAAGCCGAGTTCGTGCGCCCAGTCGAGCACGCGCACGGTGATCTCCTCGCTCTGGAAGCGGTTGACCGCTTCCTGGACTTTGGGATTGAAGTCCTGCACGCCCATCGAGATGCGGGTGAAGCCGCCCTCCTTGAGTGCGACGAGGTGGTCGCGCGTCATGTCGCGGGGATCGATCTCCACGCCCGCCTCGATGTTCTCGGCGAAGGGGAAGAGTCGGCGCGTGGTGTCGGCGAGGTCGCGGATTTCGTCGGGATGCAGGTAGGTCGGCGTGCCGCCGCCCCAGGCGATCTGGGTGACGGGACGGTCCTCACGGATCAGGGGACGCACGAGTTCGAGTTCGCGCTTCACGTAGTCGACGTACGTGGCGATCTTCTCGCGGTCGCGCGTCACCATCATGTTGCACCCGCAGAAATAGCAGAGGGTGTCGCAGAAGGGGATGTGGAAGTACAGCGAGAGCGGTGGCGCGGCGGGATTCGCGTTCGTGCGCTCGATCTCAGCCCGGTAGTCGGCCGAGGTGAAGTCCGGTGCGAACACGGGCGCGGTGGGATAGCTCGTGTAGCGCGGACCCGGCCGCGAGTACCTCTTGAGCAGTGCGGCGTCGATCGTGTCGAATTGATGAATGGCCATGGGAGTCGTGTCTTTCTACGCTTCGGTGTCGGATGCGGTGCCGGCTGCGGCATCTGCGTCGGCTTCTGCCTCTGCTTCTGCGCGCCACTGCGCACGCAGGGCGAGGCTCTCCTCCTTGACCGCACGCACCATTTCGCGGGCGTGGTCGGGCGGCACGTCGGGCAGGATGCCGTGGCCGAGGTTGAAGATGTGGCCGGGATTGTCGCCGAACCAATCGAGCAGCGAGCGCACTGCGCTGCGGATCGAGGCGGGCGACGAGTAGAGGGTGATGGGATCGAGGTTGCCCTGCAGTGCGACATGGCGTCCGATTGCGGCATGCACCTCGCCGATGTCGACGGTCCAGTCCAGTCCGACCACATCGCAGCCGGTGCCTGCGATTTCGGGCAGCGCGGTGTTGGCGCCCTTGGCGAACACGATCACGGGCACGCTGGTGTGCGTCTTGACGTGTTCGACCATGCGCATGATGTAGGGCAGCGAGAATTCGAGGAAGGCATCCTTCGTCATGATGCCGGCCCAGGTGTCGAAGATCTGCACGATGTCGGCGCCCGCGCGAGTCTGTTCGACGAGGTAGTCGCAGCACACCGTGGTGAGCTTGTCGAGCAGCGCGTGCAGCGTGTCGGGATCGTCGAGCATCATGCGCTTCGTGGTGACGAAGTCCTTCGAGCCCCGACCCTCGACGGCATACGACGCCAGGGTCCACGGTGCGCCCGAAAAGCCGATGAGCGGCACACGTCCGGCGAGTTCGCGCTTCGTGAGAGCGAGCGCATCGTAGACGTAGCGGAGGCGGTCGACCGCGCCGGTCGTCTCGAGCGCGTCGACCGCGGTGCGGGTCTGAACGGGCGAGGGGAAGCGCGGACCGCCCTTCCCTTCCTCGACCAGCAGTTCCATGCCCATGGCTTCCTGCACGACGAGGATGTCGCTGAAGATGATCGCGGCATCGACGCCGACGAGATCGACCGGTTGGATGGTGACCTCGGCGGCGAGTTCGGGCGTTTTGCACAGGGTCAGGAAGTCGGCCTTCGCGCGCACCGCCCGGTATTCGGGCAGGTAGCGTCCGGCCTGGCGCATCATCCAGACAGGTGTACGTTCAGTGGGTTGCCGCCGTGCGGCGCGGAGTATCAGATCGTTTTCGTACATGGCATTAGAAAGGAGGGTGGACGTCCTCGTCCACTCGAAAGGAGGGTGGACGTCCTCGTCCACTCGAAAGGAGGGTGGACGTCCTCGTCCACTCGAAAGGAGGGTGGACGTCCTCGTCCACTCTTGACGGATGCTCAGTGGGTGCTGGGTGGACGAAGACGTCCACCGACCTGTCTTGGTGGACGAAGACGTCCCCCGACCTGTCTTGGTGGACGAAGACGTCCACCGACCTGTCAGAATTCATCATGCACGCCGCCGGAGAGATCGACGCGCTCGCCCGAGGCGAGGCGCGAGAGAATCGCGCGCGCGAGTCCCTCGGCCGTCTGCTCCTCGGCGATCACATCACAACGCAATCCGCTGCCCAGCACCGCCGCCGCAGTCGTCTGACCGATCGCGGCCATGAGCAGCGTCGCCTGCTTGAACTCCGGAAACATCGCGGCAAAGGCCTTCACCGCCGACGGCGAGAAGAACGCCACGCAGTCGACCTCGCCCTCGACGAACATCCGCTCGAGCTCGCGTACGGTCGCCCGCTCGGCACGCACTGTGCGGTAGGCACAGACGCTGTTCACCTGTCCCCCACCCGCTGCAATCGCCTCGGCGAAATCCGCCAGCGCGATGTCCGAACCGGGCTGCAGAATGAACTGATTGGACACATCCCCGAGCGCCGCGGCCAGATCGCGCGCGGTGTATGACGTCGGCACCACCGCGGGCTCCACACCCGATCGACGGATCACCTCAGCGGTCTTCGGTCCCACGGCATACACCGGCGGCAGTTCGTTCATCACCACCCCGCGCTCGGCCGCGCGCGAAAAAAAGAAGTGCGCGGCGTTCATGCTCGTGAGTGCGATCGCGCTGTACACGCCGATCGCGTCGAGGGCGGCGTCGAGGGGAGCCCAGTCCGCAGGCGGCAGAATTTCAATGAAGGGCTCGTGCAGCACGCGCACGCCTTCGGCTTCGAGCAACCGCGCGAACGTCTCGTCACCGCCGCGCGGACGCGTCAGCAGTACGGTATGCCTGTATTCGGACATTCCGATCCTCTTATCCGTTATGTGCACGAATGTCGTCGAGAATCTCCTTCGCGCCGTTGGCCAGCAGCTTGCGCGCGACGCGGCGCCCGAGGGCTTCCGCACCGGCGAGCGTCGACGAAGTGCCGCGTGCGTCGAGGCGCAGCGATCCGTCGATCGAACCGACCATCGCGTCGAGCACCATCCTCCCCTCCTCCACGCGCGCCCAGGCACCGATGGGAATCTGGCATCCGCCTTCGAGCATGCGCAGGAGGGCGCGTTCGGCGAGCGCGGCGGCATGGGTCTCCGGGTGGTCGAGCACGCGCACGTAGCGCGCGGTCGCCTCGTCGTTGGCGCGGATCTCGATGCCGAGCGCGCCCTGTCCGACGGCGGGTAGGATCAGGTCGGCGGGAATGATCTGCGCGATGCGGTCGCTCCATCCGAGACGCTTGACGCCGGCGCAGGCGAGCATCATGCCGTCCCACTTCGCGGCGTCGTGCTTTTTCATACGCGAGTTGAGGTTGCCACGGATTTCAACGATCTCGATGTCGGGACGCAGATGACGCAGCTGCGAGCGGCGGCGGAGGCTTCCCGTGGCAATCACGGCACCCTCGGGCAGTTCGTCGATCGAACGCCAGCGCTTCGAGATGAGCACATCCCGCACATCCTCCCGCTTCGTGATCGCGGCGATCACGAGTCCGTCGGGGGTGGCGGTGGGCAGATCCTTCAAGCTGTGCACGGCGATGTCGCAGGTGCCATCGAGCAGCGCGCGCTCGATCTCCTTGGTGAAGAGTCCCTTGTCGCCGATTTTCGACAAGGCCTGGTCGAGGATCTTGTCGCCCATGGTCTTGATGATCTTCAGTTCGACGGTGAGGGAGCGGAAGCGTTTCTCGAGCACGGCCTTGACGTGCTCGGCCTGCCAGAGTGCGAGTTCGCTGCCGCGGGTGCCGATGACGAGTCGATGATTCATGAGCGTGTGTCCGGGTTTGTCGCCGCGGGCTCGTCGAGGTCGAAGACCTCGCGCAGCACCTGCAGGCGTGCGGCGAGCACGGCGGAGTCGTCGACCGGCTCCTTCAGGCTCACCATGGTGGGATGCAGCAGCTTGTTGACGATGCGTTTCGTGAGCATGTCGACGACCTCGAGATCGGCCGAGCCGATCTTCGCGCGGAACTTGTCGAGCTCGGCCGCGCGCACCTGCTCGAACTTCTCGCGCAGCTGCTGGATGGTGGGCGTGGCCTCGAGCGCGTTGAACCAGATGAAAAAGTTGACGACCTCCTCGGTGACGATGGTCTCGGCGCGGGGAATCTCGAGGCGGCGCTTCTCGAGGTTCTGGTCGACGATGCCCTGCAGTGCGTCGATGTCCTTGAGAAACACGTTGGGCAGTTCGTCGACCGTGGGATCGACGTCCCGCGGCAATGCAATATCGATGATGAGGAGGGTGCGGTTGCGCCGGTGGCGGATGGCCTCGCGCACCATGTCGTGCTTGACGACGGTGTCGGGTGCCGCAGTAGCGCTGATCACGATGTCCACATCCGCCATCACCCGGGGGAAGTCGTCGAATGCCGCAACCTTCGCGTGCAGCTCGTTCGCGAGTTCGACCGCGCGCGCGTGGGTGCGGTTGGTAATGGTGATGTCGCCGACACCCTTGCTGATCAGGTGCCGCGCGGCCAGCGCGCCGGTCTCGCCGGCACCGATGAGCAGCACCTTCTTGCGATGCAGGTCCGCGAAGATCTTGCGCGCGAGTTCGACGGCCGCGAAGCTGATGGACACGGCGCCGATGCCGACGCTGGTTTCGGTGCGGACCCGCTTGCCCGTATGGAATGCGCCCATGAACATGTGGCTGAGCACGTTGCCAACCGTGCCGGTTGTAACCGCGATGTCGTAGGCATCCTTCACCTGGCCGAGGATCTGCATGTCGCCGAGGATCTGCGAATCGATGGCCGAGGCGACCTTGTAGAGGTGGGAGACGGCGCCGCAGGTGAAGGAGCGGAAGAAGTGGCGGTCGTCGATGTGCACGCCGGGACGCAGTGCGCGCAGGGCGGCGATGAAGTGTTCGCCGGTGATGTCGTCGTGCGCGGGCAGGGCGTAGAGCTCCGTGCGGTTGCACGTCGAGACGATCGCGGCCTCGCGGGCGAGCGACGTCTTCAGCGACGCGAGGAAGCTGCGGATTTCATCTTCGGAGAGGTGGAGCTGTTCACGGATCTCCACCGGGGCGGTCTTGTGATGAACGCCGACGGCGTAAAGAATCACGACTCGAACCTTTCTCGGAACGTCTGTTTCATCGGGCACTCAATAGAACCGGTGGAAGCCGCTGAAGAAGGCATTCACGATGGTGAGCGAGAAGAGCACGAGCACGAAGCCGCTGAGCGAGAGCGTGACCACCCGGCGACCGTCGATGCGCACGACGTAGCGCGCCACGAGCACGCCGAGGTAGATCAACCAGACGAGTCCCGTCGCCAGCAGTTTGGGATCCGCATACGTGAAGTTCTCGAAGATCCGGGGCAGCCAGAAGACCCCGATGCCGATGGCAATCGAGAGGAAGCTGAATCCCACCGCCACCGATGCGATGCTCAGCCGTTCGAGGCTCTCGAGGCTGGGCAGCTGGCGGTAGAAGCTTCCGAAGGTGCTCTTCTTGAGTTCGCGGTAGAGTTTGAGATAGAGCAGACCGTACACCGCGGAGATCGCAATGCCGCCGTATCCGAAGATGGCGGCGGAGACGTGCAGGCCGATGCCGAGGTTCGAGAGCACGGGATTCGGAAGTCCGCTCACGGGCAGTCGCACAGTGACCGACGAGACGAGTTCGAAGAGGGCGGCGATGCCGACAAGAAAGAATCCTGTCCCGCGGATGCTCGTGGTCAGCTCGATGATCATGTACGTGCAGATGATCGTGAAGGCCACGAGGGACATCATCTCGAACGGTGTGGTGACCATGCAGCGGCCGTTCTCGACCGAGTGCATCCCGATGTAGACGAAGTGCGTGGCGACGGTCGCGATCATGAGCCGGCTTTTCCAGCGCTTGGCGAAGACGTCCTCGCGGAAGAACGCAAGACCGTACAGCAGCACGCTCGTCACGTACATCACGGGCAGAAACACTTCTGCGATACTCTGGGCGATATGGAAAAGCGATGTCATCTATCCGAATGCTCGACCTCAAATATAGCGAAAGGAGGGTGGACGTCCGCGTCCACTCGAAAGGAGGGTGGACGTCCTCGTCCACTCGAAAGGAGGGTGGACGTCCTCGTCCACTCGAAAGGAGGGTGGACGTCCTCGTCCACTCGAAAGGAGGGTGGACGTCCTCGTCCACTCTTGACG
>JAEYUG010000088.1 GCA_023432805.1 Bacteroidota bacterium
GTGCAGGGTGGACGAAGACGTCCACCGACCTTTCTGGTGGACGAAGACGTCCACCGACCTTTCTGGTGGACGAAGACGTCCACCGACCTTTCTGGTGGACGAAGACGTCCACCGACCTTTCTGGTGGACGAAGACGTCCACCGACCTTTCCTACCGCACGAGGGCGATGAGAGGAGCGGATTCTTCTCGCGGAACATGCTTCAGCGCGTTGCGCGCGGCCTCGACCGACAGCGCGGCGGCGTGCGCGCGCACGAAGTCGACGACGAACGCGCGGTCGTGGGCCTCGACCTCGCGCAGCACCCAGCCGACCGCCGTCTTCGCGAAGCGTTCCGGCCGTGCGACCAACCGCGCCGCGATGCGACCAATGATGGCGCGGTACTTCTTCTCGCCTGCCACCGCCGTGAAGGGGATGAGCGCGGCGCGTGCCTGCCAGAGATACTGCTCGCGGCTCCATGCCTCGAGCCCACGTGCGAAGGGAAGTCCCTCATCGCGCAGCTTCGGCCCGAGCACACGCACGCAGAACCAGTCGCAGGTACTCCAGTCATGGATGAGGCGGTTCTCGAAGACCTGACCCGTGCAGTCGACGATCATGCTGCCGGGCACCTTGTCGCGGATGTACCGTTCGACGCAGACGATGCCCGCGAGCTTGTCTTCGGCGATCGCGCTGGTGAAGAGAGCCATGGTGGTTTCCATCATGACTTCGATCGGCTTGTCAGCCAGACCCGTCTCCGCATGCCATGCCGCCACACACGCGCGCACGGCAGGCATGCCCACCCCGCGGAAGCGGATCTCGTGTTTGAGATAGCGCTCCCACCACAGCCGCGTCTTTTCATTCGCGGCCTGCTGCAGGCGCTGCTGCAGACTCGTGACGTACTGCTCGACACTCATCGACGCCCCGAACGTCCAGCACTCGTGTTGCCATGTGAGGACGCAACGATGTTGTAGTAGTAGGCCACGTTGTCATTCTCCATGTCGTCCAGGTACCCCTGCACGAAGGAAAGCACCTCCTTTTTCGATGTCGCCCTTCCAATCGTACTGAGAAACAGCGACAACACATCACACACTGATCGTTCCTCGGCCTCGCAGCCACGGAGATATCGCTCGAACTGCGCGTCATGGTCACCCTCCACCTTTGAGGGTGTGAAGCCCTCCATCGCTTCATACTCATCCCTGATAGCCCGCTGCAATGCAGCGACCTGTTCCTTCAACAAGGCATTATATGCCTTGAGGGTACTGTCGGCGAGACGATCAGCAGACGACACGGTACCCTGCACATACTCGAGTTCCAATCGGAGCAACAATCCGATGTCCTTTGCTTCATAGGCAACGGTCACACGCTTCATCAATTCCTCGCGTCGCAGACGCTCCTCCTCCTCCCGGCACGTGTCGGGATGCAGAGTCTTGACAAGCGACATGTACACCGCTCGCAGGCTGCGCAATCGAACCGACTCCTGGGCGCGCCTGCGCTGCTCGGCCGCACTCAGTTTCGGTGGTGTCTGTGAACGACCTTGTGGACCGACGTCCCCGGATACGTCGCCCCACATGCCGCCCATCTGGGCGTTGAAATGTTCGTAGAGGGCTGCTTCGATACGCTTCCCGGATTCGGGTGATCCGTCGAGCTCGGCGGGATCGATTGTGATGCCGAACATCGCCTTCAACAGTTCCGCTTGCGCGTTCTGTGGAGTCTGTCTGATTTCCGCGGCATCGGATTCGCCCATGCCCAGTTCCTGCTCGTAGAGGTGCAGCAACTCCTCATCTGGAGGCGCCGCGTCGAATGCGATGTCGAGCAGGTCGATGATCACTTCGCCGACCATGTTTCGCTGCCGTTCCGTGTACTTGAATCTGTGGGTCGATGCCTCGAGCGCACGCGCAAGTGCAATGCGCTGCTGCGCCGATGCAAGAGCGAGTGCCGGCATGGATTCGGCCCATCGCGCCCTCCAGCGCGCCGTTTTCTCCCGAACACGGGGCAATTCCTCTTCAAGCGCATGCAACTGCTTCATCCGCATGTTGAACGTGCGCTGAGTCGATGTCAGCTTTGCGCTGGAGCCCGTATTGATGTGGAGAAGTGTACCAGTCGACGTGAGAATCGGGTCGTCGCGGTACTCATGTTCGGTATCGTCGAAAAGTGATGACTGTGAGGAGGGTACCATACGACATTCGTTCTGTGAGTGCCCAATATACGGCATGCAATTCATCGCTTGTACTCAATCGGAGCGTTCGCCAGGGACGGACGAGGGCGTCCGTCCTCCCGGCTATCTCACGAGGAAGGCGCGGGTGGCAGCGCCGTGCGCCGTGCGGATGCGCAGCAGGTGGATTCCGCTGGGAGTGCGCGGCAACGCGAGGGACACTCGGTGACGCGTGCCCGCGCCCACCCACTGTCGCATTCCTGCAACATGTCGGCCGAGCGCATCCCACACATCCACATCCACAACATCGGAGTTCTGGATCTCGATATCCGCTGTTAGCCGGTCGCCGACGGGATGCGGCGCGATGCCGTGTATGATGGGATGGGAAGGAGCCCGCGTCCCCGCGGGCGCGACGCCGACCAGATCCGACAGCCGACAGCGCCAGAGTCCGGTGTACCGCGTACCCATGTAGAGGAAGCCGTGCGCGACGTTCAGTTCGGTGGCGTCGTCGACGGGCAGCGCGTCTGCGCGCCATGCGGCGTCGCCGGGCGACTGGATGTAGATGCTGTCGGCACTCATCAGGATGATGCTGCGGTTGTGCAGCACGAGGGAAATGATCTGCGTGGTGACGGCGGGCGTTGGTATCGACAGCCAGGTGTCTCCGATGTCGGTGCTGACCGAGAGACCGTCGTAGCGACCGTAGGTGATGATGCGTTCATGATCGGCAGCGAGCAGCGGACTCGACCACCGGCCAACCGGACAGGCCTGCCAGGTCGCACCCGCATCACGCGAGCGGATCAGGGGACCGGTCGAGTGCGCACCCGCGAACCATGCGCCGCGATGATGCACAATGGTTGCAAATGGCAGGTGTGGCTGAATCGGTGTCGAACGCTTTTCCCAATGCGCTCCGCGATCGGTCGAGGTGCGCAGTCCCTCCGCGCTGCTGACGATGATGGTGTCGCGCTCGAGGGCGAAGCAGTTGAATGCGCTGGCGTCGTCAAGCAGCGGCGTCCATGTTGCACCGTCGTCGGTCGAGCGCACCAGCGCCCTGCGGCCGAGCGCCACATAGTCGCCCATGTCGAACACGATGCCGTACACATCGAGGCAGTGCAGTCCCTCGTCGGTATTCCGCGTCCAGGCCGCGCTGCGATGTTCCTGTCTGAACAGGCCCGACTGTGCGCCGATCTGGATGCGGTCGCCCTCGACGAGGATGGCGTGGATGAGAGTGGGGTACAGCGGCGGCGTGAGATCCATCCACGTCGCACCTCCGTCGTCGCTTACGAACAGTCCCGCAATATTGCCGAGATGGATGCGTCCGTTGGCGACGGTGTGAAACCGGGGACGATGGCACGACCACGGTGTGCGCACGTACTGCCATGTGGTGTCTCCGGGCAATTGCATGTAGAGCCCACCGTCCGTTGCTGCGATGATCGACTCGCCGAGATGCGACAGCGTGTTCACGGGTGCATTCAACATGTTGAACGTGCGCCGCTGCCAGTTGCGGCCGAGATCGCTTGTGCGCCATATCTCGCCCCTCGCGCCTCCGACGTACAGCCACCTGCCCGCCTCATGGAGAACGCCCGCACGCACTGTCGCTGCGGTGGGATGCCATGTGCGACCGTCGTCGCTCGAGCGATAGACGAGCGAATCCCCTGCCAGCAGCAGCGTCGAGCCCTCGACATGGATGTCGTAGGCGTGACCGCGTCCCGGCGCGTCGGCATGCCGCCAGGTGCGTCCGCTGTCGCTGCTTGTTGAGAGTCCCCGCTCACCCGCACACGCCATCAGCACACCCCCGTGCGCGTCCATGGTCAGAATGTTGCCGCGACCGCTGTCGCAGACATGCCACGACGTCCCATCATCGCTCGAGCGCAGCAGCGACGATCCCGTGCAGAAGAGCTGGCCATCACACTGGTGGATGCGCCAGGCGGACATCGACACAGGAAATGTCACCCGTTGCCAGGTATGTCCGTTGTCGCTCGTGCGGTTGAGTCCGCCCATGCCTGACGTGACATAGAGCCAGCGTGGGGAAGCGAGCATGCCGTCGACCGGAGCCTGGGCGGGTCCCCCGAGGTGCTCCCACTGCCCCTGTGCGGAAGCTGTCGCTGCCAGCAGCATCCACGCTAGCGCGCTCGCGCGCAGCACTGTCATGATTCCTCCATGATGTGGTCGGCGGCACATGCCGCACCATTACACGATAACATACTCTGAATCATGACAATTCGTTGGGACGCCTCCTGACCCACCGCGACGGACGAGGGCGTCCGTCCTCCCATGACGGACGAGGGCGTCCGTCCTCCCATGACGGACGAGGGC
>JAEYUG010000042.1 GCA_023432805.1 Bacteroidota bacterium
GCGCGCGGCGCGCCGCGCGCGCCGCGCGGGGATGCCGCTTCCACTCCGACACCGACACCGAGGTGGTGATCCAGCTCTGGGCGCTCGAGGGCGAGACGATGTTCGCGCGGCTGCGCGGCATGTTCGCCTTCGCGCTGCACGATGCGGAAACGGGCGAGGTGATTCTCGCGCGCGATCCCTACGGCATCAAGCCGCTGTACTACGCCGACGGCGGCGGGGTGCTGCGCGTGGCCTCGCAGGTGAAGGCGATTCTTGCCGGCGGCGCGGTGGCGCGCACGCCCGAGCCCGCGGCGCTGGCCGGCTTCCTGCTCTTCGGTAGCGTGCCCGAACCGTTCACCGTGTACGAGCACGTGCGGGAACTTCCGGCGGGCAGCTGGTGCCGGATCTCGCGAAACGGAATGTCGGATCCGAAACGCTTTTATTCGCTGCCGGCCGTGCTCGCCCAGGGCGCGGCGTCTGCGGAGCGAGTGGACGAAGAGGAACTTTTCGCGCGCGTGCGCGAGGCGCTGACCGACAGCGTCGCGCATCACATGGTGGCCGACGTGCCGGTGGGAGCCTTTCTCTCGGCGGGCATCGATTCGGGATCGCTCGTCGCGCTGGCGCGGGATGCCGGCGTGCGCGATCTGCAGACGGTGACGCTCGCCTTCGAGGAGTATCACGGGCGGGTCGACGACGAGGCGCCGCTCGCGGCGGAAGTCGCGGCGATGTACGGGACAGATCATGTGACGCGTCCCCTCGGCGTCGAGGAGTTCGAGGCCGATCTCGAGCGGCTGCTCGAAGTGATGGATCAGCCGAGCATCGACGGGGTGAACACGTACTTCGTGAGCAAGGCGGCGGCGGAGCGGGGACTCAAGGTCGTGCTGTCGGGACTCGGCGGCGACGAGCTCTTCGCCGGCTACAACACCTTTGCCGACGTGCCGCGCTGGGTGCTGCGGCTGCAGCCGTGGAGCAGGGTGCCGGGACTTCCGTCGATGTTCCGGAGCTTCTGGTCGTCGTTCGCCGAGGGACGCAGCCGGCGTTCGCCGAAGCTGGCGGGCGCGCTGACCTTCGGCGGCACCTATCCCGGCGCGTACTTTCTGCGCAGGGGCGTCTTTCTGCCCTGGGAACTCGAGGGCGTGCTCGGACGCGAGCTGGCGCGCGAGGGGCTCGACCGTCTGCGTTTTCTCGAGCTGCTCACGGAGGCGATGACCCCGGATCCCGGCACGCCCTACGGCCGCGTGGCCGCGCTCGAGTCCGGCATCTACATGCGCAATCAACTGTTGCGCGACACCGACTGGGCGGGGATGGCGCATTCGCTCGAAGTGCGCGTGCCGCTGGTGGATGCGTGGCTGCTGCGCGCGCTCGCGCCGCTGCTGCATGATGCGGCGCCGAAGCACCACAAGGAGCTGCTTGCGCTGGCGCCCTCGCGTCCCTTGCCCGAGCGGATTCGTCGCAGGCCGAAGACCGGATTTCAAGTGCCGATTCCCGTCTGGCTCGAGACCCATCCCGCCATCGACGCCTGGAAGCGCGTGCCCCGCCTCGCGCAGGACGGCTGCCCCTGGACCCGCCGCTGGGCCTACACCGTACTCGAACCCCTGCTGAACAAGTAGAAAGGAGGGTGGACGTCCTCGTCCACTCGAAAGGAGGGTGGACGTCCTCGTCCACTCCTGACGGATGTTCAGTGGGCGCTGGGTGGACGAAGACGTCCACCGACCGTTCTGATTCCGTATATTACAGAGTTCATACTCTTTCCCCACTCGTTTCCCCGGCGCTCCCCACGATCCGCGTCATGCTCTTCCCCGTCCTCTCCTTCCTCGTCGTCGTGCTCAGCATTCCGCTCTGTCTGCGGCTTGCGCGGCGCTTCGGTCTCTACGACGAGCCCGACGACGAGCGCAAGCTGCATCACGCCCGCGTGCCCTACACCGGCGGCATAGCGATCGCGGGATCCTTCGCCGCGGTCGTGACGCTGATGTGGTTCGTCGAAGGACTCGACATGCTTCCCTCGCAGCCCTTCAACTACGTACCGATCTACCTGTACATCGTCGAGGCAGCGTTCATCATCTTCCTGCTCGGTGCCGTCGACGACTTCAAGGAGCTTTCCTCCACCAAGAAATTCGTCTTCCAGTTCCTCGCTGCCATCTTCATCATCCTCGGCGCCTCCCGCTCCGGGATGTTCCCCGAAGTCTTCAGTCCCCTGCAGTCGTCCGTACTCTCGAATTCGATCGGCACGGTGATCACCCTGCTGTGGATCGTGGGCACGACCAACGCGATCAACATGATTGATGGAATGGACGGCCTCGCGGGTGGAAGCGCGCTCATTTCATCGGTCACCATGGGGGTCCTCGCGACCGTGTGGGGAAGCAGCCTGCTCGGCATCATCCTCTTCATCCTCGCCGGCGTGCTGCTCGGATTCCTCTTGTACAACCGTCCCCCCGCCCGTGTCTTCATGGGTGATACGGGATCGATGTTCGTCGGCTTTGTGCTCGCCGTCTGCGGATGGCTGCTGCTGGTCAGCGCGCCCCTGCGTCCCTCCGCCTTCACCGTGCCGGTCATCATCCTCGGCCTTCCCGTCTTCGACACCCTGCTGGCATTCGGACGCCGCCTGCTTGCGCGGCGCAATCCCTTCAGCGCCGACACCTACCACATCCACCACATGCTGAAGCGGCGCTTCGGACTCTCGACCCGAGGGACCGTGCTGATCCTCTACGGTGTGACCGCGGCCTACTGCGTGGCGGGACTCGCCATTGCCTTCGTGCCCGAGACCCTGTCGTGGGCGATCGTTGCCGTGGTGGCCGGCGGCACGGGCGGCTTCCTGCACCTGCTCGGGTACACCGACATTCTTCGCGGTCGCAGCGCGCGCATCGACGACATGGTCGCGGTGATGCCCCGCGCAAACGGCGTCCACCGCAACGGATCCCGCCACCACGGCCGCCGCCGCCTCCGCACCATGCACGACTGAGGTCGCTGCGAACGTACATTTTTTCTGGAGGGTGACATGATCATGCGTTCATGGTCCCTGTGCATCGTCTTCTGCGCTGAGCTTGTGTGCGCGGCGGGCGCATCCGCGCCTGCGCAGACCGGCGGCGATCGCGTACCCGCGGACGGATTCGATTCGCTGCGCATCGTACTGGGTATGGATTTCCTCACGACCTGGGCGGGGGAGGCGCGCGGCGACAACGCCAACCAGTATTACGTCGGGGTCTCCTACGAGCGGGGATTCTCGCCGGGCATGAGCCTCGCGGGCACGGTGCTGGTGGGATGGTTCGACGGTGCGCGCTGGGGGGATCATCCGCTCAAGCAGGTGCTCGATGGACCGAGGATCTACGGCGTCGAACTCGTCGTGCGCCAGTACACGCCGCTGCTTGTCTTCAATGGCTGGCGTGCGGGAGTCGCGTATACGCATCCCTCCCTCAGCGACATCGACAACTACTACGTCTACCGTACACGCACGGTGCTCGACAGAACCAATCTCGTGGCGGGAGTCTTCGCATCGCTCGGGCGCTCGGCCGAACTGGACCTTGGCCTCAGCTATTCGTTGACGGCGAAGTGGCATTCCCCATTCCTGCGCGAGGCAGACTATCACGCGATGGGATTCACGATCAGGGTGGGATTCGGCGTGTAGCTTCCCCCGGATTCTGGCGGTCTGCAGACGCCGTGCAGGGTACCCGCGGGGAATTTCATGCCCAGCTGCGCTTCCGTATATTTGGCGACCATTCTCATCCTGTCAGAAGAACGCGCACATGCCGTACAACATCGCAGTCATCGGCACCGGGTACGTCGGACTCGTCTCCGGCACCTGCTTTGCCGAAAACGGAAATCAGGTCATCTGCGTGGACAACGATCCGCGCAAACTCGACAAGCTCAACAACGGCCGCATCCCGATCTACGAACCCGGCCTGCATCCCCTCTACGAGCGCAACTTCAAGGAGAAACGTCTCTTCTTCACCGACGATCTCGAGCACGCCGTGCTGCGTTCGGATGTCATCTTCCTCTGCCTGCCCACGCCCCCGAACGAAGACGGAAGCGCCGACCTGCAGTACGTGCTGAAGGTGGCCGGCGACATCGGCCGCATTCTCGCCGCGCATGCACCGCAGCCGTTCAAGGTGATCGTCGACAAGAGCACCGTGCCCATCGGCACGAGCGAGCTCGTCACGGCTGAAATCCGGAAATCCTACGACGGCGAGTTCACCGTCGCCTCGAATCCCGAATTCCTTCGCGAGGGCTTCGCGGTCGAAGACAGCCTGCGTCCCGACCGCGTCGTGATCGGCACCTCCGACGAGCGCGCGAAGAAGATCCTCGTCGACCTCTACGAGCCCTTCGTGCTTTCGGGCAATCCCATCATCGTGATGGACGAGCGCTCCGCAGAAATCACCAAGTACGCCGCCAACAGCTTTCTCGCGATGCGCATCTCGTTCATGAACGACCTTGCGAACCTCTGCGAGATCCTCGGCGCGAACGTCGACAACGTGCGCAAGGGCATCGGCTCCGACACCCGCATCGGCAAGAAGTTCCTCTTCTCCGGCGTGGGTTACGGCGGCTCCTGCTTCCCGAAGGATGTGAAGGCGCTGCTCAAGAGTTCGAAGAATGCGGATCACCCCCTGCGTATCGTGCAGGCGGTCGAGGATGTGAACGCCGATCAGCCCGTGCGCTACTACAACCGCATCCGTTCGTACTTCGACGGTCACCTCGCGGGGAAGCGCTTCGCCATGTGGGGACTGGCCTTCAAGCCGAACACCGACGATACCCGCGAGGCACCCGCGTTCATCGTGATCAACCACCTGCTGGACGCCGGTGCGACCGTGGTCGCGTTCGATCCCGAGGCGATGGAGAACACCCGCGAGCTCTTCGGCGACCGGATCGTGTTTGCCGAGAGCGCCATGTCCGCTCTCGAGGGTGCCGACGCGCTGCTGCTCGTGACGGAGTGGAACGAGTTCCGCAAGCCGGATTTCGATGCGGTGAAGCGTGCGCTCACGGCACCGGTCATCTTCGACGGACGCAACATTTACGACCTCGACGAAATGCGCGAGAAGGGATTCGACTACTTCTCGATCGGGCGACCCGACGTGCGCGCGCGCGGGTAGGGAAGAGAACGCGGAACACGCGGAAGAAACGGAACACGTCCCAAGGCGCGCTAAACAAGAGCCGAGGAGG
>JAEYUG010000105.1 GCA_023432805.1 Bacteroidota bacterium
TTTTACATCACCGCCACGCACCCCCCCCCGCCCCGGCCGGCGCGGCCGGGCGGATCGCGGCCGCTTACGGGTCCCGGCGACGGCACGCTCACCGGCATCGTGCTCGATGCCCAGTCTGCCCAGCCGATCGAATACGCCAACATCGTTATCTTCCGTGCACAGGATTCCGTGATGGTCGGCGGTGGCATTTCCGGTCGTGACGGGATGTTTCTGCTCGAGAAGCTTCCCTATGGTCGCCATTACGTACGCGTGACGTTCATCGGCTACGAGCCGCGCGTCATCGACGACATTTCCCTCATTCCCGGAAAGAACACGCTGTCGCTCGGCGAAATCCGCATAGAAAACGCGGCTGTGCGCATGGGTACGGTCGAAGTCACCGGCGACAAGCCCTCGGTGCTCAACAATCTCGACAAGCGCGTGTTCAACGTCGAGAAGAACATTGCGAGTTCGGGGGGATCGGCGCTCGACGTGATGGAGAACATCCCCTCGGTCACGGTCACGGCCGACGGCAATGTGGTGCTGCGCGGCAGCGCGAATGTGAACGTGTTGGTCGACGGGCGTCCGTCGGGACTTGCAGGCGTGAGCAGCTCCGACGTGCTCAACCAGATCCCGGCCTCGTCGATCGAGTACGTGGAGGTGGTCACGAATCCTTCGGTGCGCTACGATCCCGACGGCACGGCCGGCATCATCAATATCGTGATGAAGAAGAAGTCGACGGGGGGGATGAACGGCGTGGCGCAGGTGAATGCGGGAAACGGCGACCGCTACAACGGCTCGCTGAACCTGAACTACCGCACGGGCATCGTGAATCTGTTCGGAAGCTACGACAACCGCTTCAACCGGTTCGGTGGTACGGGCACGACCGATCGCACGAGTTCCTACACGAGCGGGGATCTGCTGCTCGCGCAGAATTCCACGAGTGCAAACCGGATGCAGTTCCACACCTTCAATGCGGGCATCGACATCATGCCCGACCCGACGAATCTCGTGACGCTCGGTGCGAAGTATCGCACACATGAGTACACGGGCTCGTCGTCGTCGACGGATCTGACCTCGCTCTCGGGAGGTGACGCACTCTCGCGGATGCTGCGTTCGAACAACGCCACGCGCACGCTCGACAGCTACGAATACACGCTGAACTGGAAGAAGACCTGGGATCCCCGTGTGCACGAGTTGACTGCGGACGCATTCTACACTCCGAACCGCATGAATCGCGACGACCTGACACTGCAGGATGTGTTCGATCTGGTCGGCGGCGGCGATCCCTACGCGACGCAGCGCCGCTCGGATGCGGCGAACACGAACAAGATGTTCACGCTGCAGGCCAACTACATTCGTCCGATCTTCGGCACGGTGCGGCTCGAGTCGGGCTTCAAAAGCACGATCAAACGCCTGACCATGCGCAACGACTACGAGATGTACGATGCGTCGACGGATTTCTGGCGCTACGAACCGCTGCTGAGCACGGATTTCGAGTATGATGAAGACATCCATGCCGCGTATGCGATCGCTTCCGACATGGTGTACGGCATCAAGTATCAGTTCGGTTTGCGTGCCGAGTACGTGCTGGTGGATCCACGCGAGGCGAGCGTCGTCGATTCCTACCGCCGCACCTATACGAGCTTCTATCCCTCGGCGCATCTGGTCTATCCCCTCAACGACATGCACGAGCTGCAGCTCAGCTACAGCCGCCGGGTCGATCGTCCGGGCAACCGTCAGCTCTCCCCGTATGTGGATGTGTCGGATTCGCTGAACATCCAGCAGGGCAATCCGTACCTCAACCCCGAGTACATCGATTCGTATGAGCTCGGGCATGCGTTCAACGCAGGGCGGACTGCGGTGACGACGAATCTGTTCTTCCGTCGCACGAACGATCTGATCGAGCGCGTGACGACGCTCGAGGCGAACAATGTGACGCGGTCGACCTGGGAGAATATTGCGCGCAGCGACTCGTGGGGGCTGGAGCTGACGGCCTCGCAGCCGCTCGCGAGCTGGTGGCGCATGAATGCGAGTGCCTCCTATTACCACCTCGACATCACAGGCTCCGCCCGCGGCCAGAACTTCGATGCTTCGTCGTATTCATGGAATGCGAAGCTGAATTCGACGATGACGGTGTGGTGGGATCTGCAGTATCAGATTCTGGCGAACTACCAGGCGCCGTCGATCGAGCCGCAGGAGCGCGAGAAGGCGATGTACGCAGTCGACATGGCGCTGCGCAAGGAGTTCTTCAAGGGGGATCTGGCGTTCACGCTGCGTGTGACCGACGTGTTCGACACGCGCGAGTGGGGCAACGAGATCTTCGGCAACGGCTTCTACTCGAACAGCCTCCGCAAGATGGATTCGCGCGTGGCCTATCTGGGTGTGAGCTGGCGCATCAACAGCGAGATGCGCGCGCGCGAACGTGAGCGCGACCGGGTGCCACAGACCGAGGGCATGGACGATTTCTGACCGGACACGATTGAGGACGGGGAGTGCGAAACTCCCCGTCTCTGCATTCGTAGACCGACCTGATAATTCAACCATACAGGATTCGAAGGTCGTCATGAAGAAGTTGTTTGTTCTCACCATTCTCATTCTTGGTTCATTTTCCGCATCCGCGCAGGAGCGGACGCTATTCAGCAACAGCATCGATCACGGGGGATTCGGTGGTCCCGCCGTGAAATTCACCAGCATCAAGGGAGAGTTCGGTGTCATGGTTGGCGGTTACGGTGGCTGGCTCATCGACCATACGCTGATGCTCGGTGCCGGCGGCTACGGTCTTGCAACCGACATCCGCGCCGCTCGCAGCGCCGAGCTGCTCTACGACGTGCCTGCTGCCCGTCCACTCTACCTTGATCTCGGGTATGGCGGCGGCATCGTGGAAGTGATCCTCCGCTCCGACGACCTCGTGCATGCGTATGCTAACGTGCTTGTCGGTGCCGGGTACGCGAGCTACAGACGCAGCTGGCGGGAGATTCGTCTGCACGACCAGCCGCGCGCCGATGATGATGACGATCAGTACCATTTCGGTGGGTACGACGCGTTCTTCGTGCTCGAACCTTCGGTGAATGCCGAGCTCAACATGACGTCATGGATGCGGTTGGGTGCAGGCGTCTCCTATCGGTACGTGTCGGGGATCGGCATGCTCGATGGCATCACGAACGCCGACCTGAAGGGTTTCTCGGGCCAGATGACGCTGAAGTTCGGCGCGTTCTGAGCGCGCCGCTCCTTCGGGCAGGGACCGATCGACACCTTGGCAGGAGACGTGTGCATGTGGTATATTTCCAGATTGGCCGGAATAATGCATGCGGCCTGACGTACATCGGACCAACATCTCATCCATGCAGCATACACGAAACTTCTGCATCATCGCCCATATCGATCACGGGAAGTCCACGCTCGCCGACAGGTTGCTGGAAGATACCGGTACGATCACCCAGCGGGACCTGACGACCAATCAGGTCCTTGACGACATGGCGCTCGAGCAGGAGCGGGGCATCACCATCAAGCTGCACGCCATCCAGATGAAGTACCACCACACGGATGGCAATCTCTACACCCTCAATCTGATCGACACACCGGGGCACGTCGACTTCGCCTATGAAGTCTCGCGCTCCCTTGCCGCCTGCGAGGGTGCGCTGCTCGTGGTCGACGCGACACAGGGTGTCGAGGCACAGACGATTTCCAACCTCTACTTCGCGATCGAGGCAGGACTCGAGATCATTCCCGTCATCAACAAGGTGGATCTCGACAGTGCCATGGTCGAGGCCGTCTCGCATCAGATCATCGATCTGATCGGGTGTGATCAGGACGACATCATTCTCGCCAGCGCGAAATCCGGTATTGGCATTGCCGACATCCTCACCGCGGTGGTCGATCGCATCGAGCCGCCGAAGGGAGACGTCGACGCGCCCCTGCAGGCGCTGATCTTCGACTCGGTGTTTGATTCTTATCGCGGTGCCATCGTGTACATGCGCGTGATGCAGGGCACGTTGCGCGAGGGGGAGCGGATCAAGTTCTTTGCCAACGGCAAGGAGTTCGAGGCCGAGGAACTCGGCGTGCTGCTGATGAAGCGCAAGCGCACGGGCGTGCTTTCGGCGGGTGACGTCGGGTACATGATCGCGGGTGTGAAGGATGTTGCGGACACGAATGTGGGCGACACCATCACGCATGCGCGCAAGGGTGCGACCGAGCCGCTCGGCGGCTACAAGGAAGTCAAGCCGATGGTGTTCAGCGGCCTGTATCCCACGGTGAGCGAGCAGTTCGAGGAGCTGCGCGACGCGCTGGCGAAGCTGCGGCTCAACGATTCGTCGATCATCTACGAACCCGAGACGTCGGTGGCGCTGGGCTTCGGCTTCCGCTGCGGATTTCTCGGTCTGCTGCACATGGAGATCGTGCAGGAGCGGTTGGAGCGGGAGTTCAATCAATCCATCATCACGACGGTACCGAACGTCGAGTACATCGTGCAGATGTCGGGCACGGGCGAGGAAATGCAGGTCGACAATCCCTCGGTGCTGCCGAATCCCGGCAGCTTCGACGAGATCCGCGAGCCGTACATTTCGGCGCAGATCATCGTGCCGTCGGAGTACATGGGCAACATCCTCAAGCTGTGCATGGACCGCCGCGGCATCTACCTGAACACGACGTATATCGATCCGACGCGCGCCGACATGCACTTCGAGCTGCCGCTGTCGGAGATCATCTTCGACTTCTACGACAAGCTCAAGTCGGTCTCGCGCGGGTACGCGTCGTTCGACTACGAGTTCAAGGAGTACCGCGCTTCGGATCTGGTCAAGCTCGACATCCTGCTCAACGGCGAGCCTGTGGATGCGCTTTCGAGCATCGTGCACCGTTCGAAATCCTATGACTGGGGGCGTCGTCTCTGCGCGAAGCTCAAGGAGCTGATTCCCCGCCAGATGTTCGAGGTCGCGATTCAGGCGGCGATTGGCAACAAGATCATCGCGCGCGACACCGTGAAGGCGATGCGCAAGAACGTGACCGCCAAGTGCTACGGCGGCGACATCTCGCGCAAGCGCAAGCTGCTCGAGAAGCAGAAGGAAGGCAAGCGCCGCATGAAGCAGGTGGGAAGCGTCGAGATTCCGCAGGAAGCCTTCCTGGCGGTGCTCTCGATGGAGCAGTAACAATTTCGATCACGAGTCCAACGCTACGCACATGAGTCCACGACCCGCTGCACGTCCCACCGGCACCAGGAAGGATGCGGCACCGCAGCTTCCCCTGAAGACGCGCGTGCTCGAATTCGCCAAGTCCATCGGTTTCGCGCTCGTCGCCGTGATCATCCTCAACAGTTTCGTGCTGGCCTCCTTCCAGGTACCGACCGGGTCGATGGAAAACACGGTGATGGCGGGCGATCTGCTCTTCGTCAACAAGTTCATCTACGGTGGCACGACGCCACCGACGGTACCGATTCTCGGCGTGTTCACGGGGCGGGAGATCGAGATTCCCTACGTGCGTATTCCCGGGTTCCGCGACCCCGAGCGGGGGGATGTGATCGTGTTCATCTTTCCCGGCAAGCGCGAGGAGGTCAAGAGCGAGCAGTTCCAGTACTATCTCAAGCGCTGCATGGCGGTGGCGGGCGACACGCTGCAGATCGTCGACAAGAAGGTGTACATCAACGGGAAGCCGGCACCGCAGTATGATGGCGTGCAGTTCCTCTCGCCGCCGCTCGACGCCTCGCTGGTGCATCCGGACATGTTCCCGCCGGGCAAGTCCTGGAATCCCGACAACTACGGTCCCATCGTCATCCCGAAGGAAGGCATGCGGATCCCTCTTTCCCCGGACAACGTCGGGGAGTGGATCACCTTCATCCGTCGGGAGGGACATCAGGTCGAGCTGCGCGGGAGCGAGATTCTCGTCGACGGCAAGGCTGTCACTTCCTACACCGTCGAGCGCGACTACGTGTTCGGTATGGGTGACAATCGTGACGATTCGCTTGACAGCCGTTTCTGGGGTTTCATTCCGAAGGAGCATGTGGTGGGAACGCCGATGATCGTGTACTGGTCGTGGGATCCCAACATCCCGATCTTCAACCTCTTCAAGAAGCTCGGTTCGATCCGCCTTGGCCGTCTCGCCACCATCATCGACTGATCCCTCGTCGGACGCCTCCTCCGCCTCGCGTGACGATGCGGGGCTGGGACCTGCTGCCACGGCGGATGCTGCGGCGGGCACGGGTTCTGCGTCGGGCACGGCTTCCCCTGCGCAGTCTGCGCCGGAGGAAGCCGAAGGCAGCGGTCGACGGAGTCTGATCCATCCCAGGGAATTCTTCCGCATCCTTCTCATCGCGCTCGCGGTGGCGCTTGTGATCAAGGCGCTGTTCATCGAAGCGTACGGGATTCCCACGCCGTCGATGCAGGGCTCGCTGCTGGTAGGGGATTATCTCTTCGTCAACAAGTTCGTGTATGGGATCACGACGCCGCGCAACATCCCGCTCACCTCGATCCGCCTGCCGCACGTGACGCTCGTGCCCGGCTACGCGTCGCCCGCGCGGGGTGATGTCGTGGTGTTCGAGTTTCCGGGGGGGATGACGGCGGTCGAGCAGCCGAATCTGATCAACTACGTAAAGCGGTGCATCGGGCTGCCGGGCGACACGATCGAACTGGCGGGCAAGCGCGTGTATGTCAACGGCGAGCGCATCGCCGATCCCCCGACCGCCGAGTTCGCCTCGTACATGCTGCGCCGGGGCGAAGTCGAACCGGAGATCTTTCCGAAGGGACTGCCGTACAACCGGGATTGGTGGGGTCCGCGCATCGTGCCCTTCCGCGGCATGGAGATCGAACTGACGCTCGAGAACATCGATCAATGGCGTCTCTTCATCGAACGCGAGGGGCATGCGCTGCGCTTCACCACCGACGGGCAGATCGAGATCGACGGCGTGGTGGGCTCGGTGTACATGGTCGAACGCGACTACTACTTCGTGCTCGGCGACAACCGCGACAACAGTGAAGACAGCAGGTACTGGGGCTTCGTGCCCCGCGCGAGCATCATCGGCAAGGCGATGTTCGTGTATTGGTCGTGGGATGGAACGCTGCCTGCAACACAGGTGTTCGCGCGGCTCGGTTCGATTCGCTGGGACCGGATGTTCCACGTCATCCACTAGGGGAAGCCTCCGATGCCCGGACTCTACGTGCATGTGCCCTTCTGCGAGCACAAGTGCATCTACTGCGATTTCTACAGCATCGAGACCTTCGATCTGCACGGGGCCTACCTCGACACCGTCACGCGGGAGATCGCGCTGCGTTCACAGACGGATGTGCCTGTCGCACGCCGGGCGCCGTGTACTTCGGTGTTCTTTGGGGGAGGCACGCCGTCGCTGCTCACGCCCGTAGAGCTTGCGCGCGTGCTCGACGCGTTGCGTGCGGGATTCGCGGTTGCGCCCGATGCGGAGATCACGGTCGAATGCAATCCCGGCACCGTTGATCGCGCGAAGCTCGACGGCTTCCGCAGGGCGGGAGTCAATCGATTGAGCTTCGGCGTGCAGTCTTTTCATGCAGACGATCTGGCCTTCCTCACACGCATCCATTCCGCCGAAGACGCCGAACGGGCCGTGCGCGATGCGCGCGCAGCGGGATTCGAGAACATCAACGTCGATCTCATGTTCTCGCTGCCTGGGCAGACTGCGGAGCGATGGCTCGCGAATCTGCACCGCGCGCTGGAGCTCGGCACCACGCATCTGAGCTGCTATTCGCTGACAGTCGAGCGGGGCACGGCGCTCTCGGCGATGTATGACAAGGGACTGGTGACGCTTCCCGGCGAGGAGAGCGATGCGGATCTGTTCGAGTTGACGATGCAGACGCTTGCAGCCGAGGGCTTCCATCATTACGAGGTGTCGAACTATGCCCGGCCGGGATTCGAGTGCCGGCACAATCTGACCTACTGGCGGCATGAGGAGTATCTGGGGTTCGGTCCCTCTGCCCACAGCACCTGGAACGGTCGACGCTCGTGGAACGTCTCGAGTCTCGGCGCCTATGTCGAGCAGATGTCGTCGGGCACGCTGCCGGTCGCTGGGGGGGAGGATCTGACGATGGAGATGCTGCGCGAGGAGTACATTTACCTGCGTCTTCGCAGCGAGGGGATTGTGCGCGGGGAGTTTCGCGCGCGCTTCGGCGGGGATGTGATCGAGGAGAATTTCGCGCTTGTGGAGCGCTGTCTGCGGGAGGGACTGCTCGTGCTTGATGGCGACGTCCTCCGTCTGACCCCTGCGGGCTTCACCGTCTGCGACGAACTCTGCACCGAATTGAACTGACCGGAAGCGGACGCCCTGGGAGGACGGACGCCCTCGTCCGTCTTAGGAGGACGGACGCCCTCGTCCGTCTTAGGAGGACGGACGCCCTCGTCCGTCTTAGGAGGACGGACGCCCTCGTCCGTCTTAGGAGGACGGACGCC
>JAEYUG010000106.1 GCA_023432805.1 Bacteroidota bacterium
GGACGAAGACGTCCACCGACCTTTCTGCGTCCACTGACCTTTCTGCGTCCACCGACCTTTCTGCGTCCACTGATCGCTCGCCGACCTTTCGCCGACCGTTCGGGTTACTTCAGGAGGTGGAGGGGGCGGGTGAGGAGATGCGAGGGGGTGCGGAGCATGAGGTGGTACATGCCCGAAGGCAGCGAGCCGGCGTCGAAGATGCGCTCATGGGTGCCGGGCGCAAGGCTTCCGCTGGTGAGGGCGGCAACGCGACGACCAAGGCCGTCGACGACGACGAGCTCGACGGGTCCTTCCTCCATCACGTCAAACGTGATGCGGGTCATCGTGTTGAAGGGATTCGGCACCGCGGCGCGCAGGGACACGACGGCCGAGGCATCGACGAGACGGGCGCCGCCCTCCTCGCAGACGCGCACGCAGATGCGGCAGGTGTCGGCGGCGGCAATGGCGTCGGTGCCGCCCGCGAACCAGACGCTGTCGATCGCGATCGCGGTGCAGACGGCGTCTCCAAGGGTGAGGGTGAAGGGGATAGCCGCAAGGGGCGCGTCGAGGATGGCGAGGCTGTGGGTGCCGCGTACGGTGTACAACCGCTCGCGACCCACGGTCGCGCTCGCATGCGGGGGAAGCTGCGGCGCGAGCACGCTCGGATTGAAGCGCAGGCGTACGAAGTACTCGAGGGTGTCGGTGAGCGCAAAGCCAGCGACGAGGTCGAGCTGCAACATGATGGTGGTGCCGGGAGCGGCGGCTTCCGATGAGGGACAGCGGAGCGCGACGGTGGCGGATGCGCGCACGATGAATTCCTCCGACATCCCCCGGCATCCGTTGCTGTCGATGACCGAGACGCGGTAACGTCCCGCGCTGCGGATCGGGATTTCCCGTGTGGTTGCGCTCGTGAGCAGGGTGTCGTTAAGGCGCCATTCGTAGAGGCGGGCCGGGGTGGCACGCAGGGTGTCGCCGCTGCGGGTGATGGCGGGCAGGGGCGGCGCGTGCACGGTGACGAAGATGACGTTGGGTCCGGCGGTGCAGCGCGCACTGTCGAACACGACGACGCGGTATGTGCCGGGCTGCGCGTAAACATGGGCGACGCTGGCCAGCCGTGAGGTCGCACCGTCACCGAAATCCCACACCCATGCGGTGCCGGGCACGGTGGTCGAGCCGCTGAAGACGGCGGGATCTCCGAGGCAGACTTCGGGGGCGTATGCGATGTGCAGGCCGGGCGTCGCGCGGTAGCTCCATGAGAGGATGTCGTGCGTGGCCTGCTCACCGCCGGTGGCGGCGGTGAGACCGATGAAGCAGCGTCCCGTCGCATCGAGGTAGGGTGTCAGATCGACGGGCACGGCGAGTGAGGGCCGCAGCGAATCGTCGACATGTACGGCGAGCACGCCGCCGCACCAGGAAATGGTGATCGTGTGCACGAAACCGTCTTCGAGGCGTGGGATCACTCCGGTCTCGCCGAGCGAGTACTGGTGCGAGGCGCTGTTGGCCATGGCACCACGCGTCTGCACGCTGATATGATGGTCGTTGTCGTCTTCGAGTTCGGGATTGGTGTGCGTGTCGAATTCGACGGCGAGCGAGCGCTCGATGCCGGCGTATCCGATGTCGCCGCCGGTGCCGCCGAGGGCTGCGGGTCCCTGAGAGGAGTTCTGGAAGACGAACGCGATGCCATCGGCACCAACACCCGCGAGATTCCAGATGCGCGTCGTGAAGGTGGTGCGGAAGCCGTCGCGTACCGATACCGGCTGGCTGTACCACATAGCGCCTGCGGCACCGGGAATCGTGGGGACGAGGCGGACCGTGGATCCGACGGATTTCGCCTCGCCGGTGAAGGAGAGTCCGGTGGTGGTCGTGAAGTCGGGGTATGCGAATTGCTGCGCGGCGAGGGGGGGCGCGAGAAGGAGCGCCGCGACGAGGAGGAGTACGGAAATGGAATGCAGGGTGCGCATGGTGCACCTGAGGAATTCAGGTTGGTGGGGGAACGGTCGGTGGACGTCTTCGTCCCCCACGACCCACTGAACATCCGTCAAGAGTGGACGCGGACGTCCACCCTCCTTTCTAATGCAGCATGCCGAGGATGGCCTGAATGCGCAGCCACCAGACCATGGTGACGGCTTCGCGCACGATCTTCTTCGACATTTTCGAGACACCGACGCGTCGGTCCATGAACACGATTGGAAGTTCGTGAATGCGGAAGCCCTTGCGGTAGGCCTTGAAGCTCATTTCGATCTGGAAGGCGTAGCCGTTCGATCGGACGCGGTCGAGGTCGATGGCCTTGAGCACCTCGATGCGGAAGCACTTGAAGCCGCCGGTCGCATCCTTGACCGGGAGGCCTGTCACGATGCGTGTGTAGACGTTGGCGTAGTAGCTCAGCAGCAGCCGCTTCATCGGCCAGTTGATCACGTTCACACCCTTGATGTACCGCGAACCCAGCACGAGATCGTATTCCTCGATCTCGCGGAGGAAGGCGGGCAGGGTGGCGGGATCGTGCGAGAAGTCGGCGTCCATCTCGAAGACATAGTCCATCGCATGCGCGATCGCATACTTGAAGCCCGCAACGTAGGCGGTGCCCAGCCCCATCTTCCGCTCGCGCTCGAGCAGGTGGATGCGCGGCTCGGCAGCACGCATGGCCTCGACGGCGGCGCCGGTGCCGTCGGGCGAATTGTCATCGACCACGAGCACCTCCAGACGCGGATCCTGCGCGAGCACGGCGGGAACGATCTGCGAGATGTTCTCGATTTCGTTGTAGGTCGGGATGATGACGAGCGCGCGTTTCATGCGGTGGTGCGAGGACGAAGAGGTGAAGGGGTCAATATGCACACGAGGTCAGGAAAATGAAAGCAAAACCCGCGGGAAGAGGCTTCCCGCGGGTGTATGCGCCGAGAGGCGATGGTAGGGGACGATCGCTCAGGCGGGGATGCGCCGCGGCATCATCCCCCAACCTTGACGGAGATCATCTTGACGCCGTTGCCCTTCTTCTCGATGGCGTGCACGACGTCCATGCCCTTCGTGACCTTGCCGAAGACCGTGTGCTTGCCGTTGAGCCAGTCGCAGCCTTGCTTCTTGGTGACGATGAAGAACTGCGAGCCGTTGGTGCCGGGTCCCGCATTCGCCATGCAGATCGTGCCGTAGTCGACGGTGGCCTTCAGCTTGCCGAGGGATTTGAGCTGCACGGTCGAGGCGGTCTTCTGCATGTACCACTCGACGGGATGCTTCATGAGCGGTTTCGCGCTCTGCTTCTGCTGGCATTCGTTGACGAGCGCGACGACCTCGGCATCGGGCGACGAGGTGCGCTGGTAATACGGTGTGATCACCTCGTTGAAGATGCGCAGTGCGACTGCCTCGTCGTTGATCGCGCCGGTGATCGTACTGCCGCCGTCGGTGTCGTAGCACTCGTCTTCAAACTTGTAGCCGGGTCCGCCCGATCCGGTGCCGAGCGGGCATCCGCCCTGGATCATGAAGTCGTTGATGACTCGGTGGAAGGTCAGTCCGTCGTAAAACGGCCGCTTGACCATCTCACCGCTCTTCGGATCCTTGAACTCCTTCGTGCCGGCTGCGAGTCCGGTGAAGTTCTCGACGGTCTTCGGGGCGATATCGGGCCAGAGTTCGATCTGGATCTCTCCGAGGTCGGTGGTCATCGTGATCATGGGGCGTGCTCCAGTGGGCTTCTGCGCCGCGGCTTCCGCCTTGGGTCCGGTCTTCGCGGCGTCCTTTTTCTTCTGGGCGGTTGCAGGTGAAGCAAGCAGCGCCAGGGCGAGGGTGAGGAAGAGAAGTGTGCGCATGTGTATGAAGGGATGTGTGTTGGATGTCTGTTCAGCCTGCAAAACTACGGCGTGCACTCCGCAGGGGCAAATCGGAAGCAGTGCGGAAAATCATGACCGGGTCCCTGGGAGGACGGACGCCCTCGTCCGTCTTAGGAGGACGGACGCCCTCGTCCGTCTTAGGAGGACGGACGCCCTCGTCCGTCTTAGGAGGACGGACGCCCTCGTCCGTCTTAGGAGGACGGACGCC
>JAEYUG010000120.1 GCA_023432805.1 Bacteroidota bacterium
GTGCATACGCGACGAGGGCGCGACTCGCGTCGCGACCTCCTGCGGAATCCACGTGCCGCCTCACTGCATGCCGGTTCCCCGAGAGGAAGCCCCGCACACCGAAACTGCACGCCGGCCTGGTTCCTACTTCTTCGCGGACTTCTTCGCCACCTGCTTTGCAGCTGCCTTCGGCGCAGCTTTCGCGGCGGCCTTGGGCGCCGGCTTCGTGGCGACCTTCGCGGCGGGTTTCGCCGCGACCTTCGGAGCAACCTTCGGGGCGGGTTTCGCCGCGGCCTTCGGGGCAGCCTTGCCCTTCGCCATCGGTGCGGCCGGAACGGCCGGCAACCCAAGCACCGTGCGGTACTTGTGCGGCATTTCCTTGGCCAGCGTCATGATGCTCTTGCGGTTGACCAGTTCGCGGATCTCTTCGCGAATACGCTTCCAACTCTCGTGCAAGGGACATGCGTTCTCGGAATTGCATGGCACGAATCCGGCAATGCACATCTCGAAATCCATCGGACCGTCGATCACCTCCACCAACTGCGCGATGGTGGATTCGGCCCCCTTCTCCGACATCGAGAATCCGCCACGCGGACCCTTGACGGAATTCAGAAACCCATACCGGCTCAAGGTCTGGAGGATCTTGCTGAGAAACGACGCAGGGAGTCCGAGTTCACGTGCGACATCCCGCACGAGAATGTTCGACTCGCTGTGGTTGGCCGCGATATAGAGCATCGACTGGATGGAATATTGAGCGGTCTTCGAGTATAACACGATCCGTGCCTCCTTCAATGAAATTCGGTAAATAGGATATGAAAACCTTATAGCCTGAAACTACTCGGTTTTTCGTGCCAATGCAAGCGCAGTGACGAAAAAAAGCTGATATTGCCTTTTCAATCACGCGAGACGTCGTCATGACCGAACCCAGACCCCGGCACTGCAGCTGGGATCCCCTCACCGCCTTCATGGCCCACTACGCGGGCGAATCCAGCGTCCGCGCCGAACGCGAGGCCATCGCAACACTGCCCGTCGACGAACGCCTCGCACGCCGCATCATCGATGGCGACGCCGTCGGACTCGTCGACGACCTCGACATGGCCCTGCGCACCCACGAACCCCTCGCCATCATCAACGACATCCTCCTCGGCGGCATGAAGACCGTCGGTGAACTCTTCGGGTCCGGACAGATGCAGCTGCCCTTCGTCCTCCAGTCCGCCGAAACCATGAAACAGGCCGTGCGCCACCTCGAACGGTTCATGGACCGTGTCGACGGCACGCAGAAGGGCACCATGGTGCTCGCCACCGTCAAGGGCGACGTGCACGACATCGGCAAAAACCTCGTCGATATCATCCTCACCAACAACGGCTACAAGGTCGTCAACCTCGGCATCAAGGTCCCCGTTGAAACCATGCTCACGGCCGCCGCCGAGCATCGCGCCGACGCCATCGGCATGAGCGGCCTGCTCGTCAAGAGCACACTCGTCATGAAGGAGAACCTCGAACTCATGCGCTCGCGCGGCATCCGCACGCCCGTCGTGCTCGGCGGCGCAGCGCTCACCCGGCGCTTCGTCGAGGGAGACCTGCGCAGCGCCTACGGCGCGGAAGTCTCCTACGCGGGGGATGCCTTCGACGGACTCGCGTTCATGGAACGCGTCATGGCCGCGCGCAGCGCTGGCGACACGGGGGAAGCCCCCGGCGACGACAGCGTCGAGCAGGCCCCGACCTGGTCGGCTGCCGATGAGGAGGTCTTCGCAGAGCGCGCCGCCACCGCCGGCGCGGCGATGGACATGTCGATGGACCTGCAGCGCCTGCAGGAACGCGCAGCCGACGCCGAACCCCGCATCGAACGGGGATCTCACGAGCGTCCCCTCTTCGCTGTGCGGAGTGCGGTGGCTTCCGATGCGCCCGTGCCGGCAGCCCCCTTTCTGGGGTCCGTCGTCAGTCGCGACATCCACATCGACCAGGTGTTTTCCTTCATCAACGAGACCGCGCTGTTCCGCGGGCAGTGGCAGCTGCGCAGGGGACGACGCAGCGAGGAGGAATACGCACGGCAGGTGGCCGAGGAGATCCGCCCGATCTTCGACCGGGTCAAGCTCACCGCGAAGCGCGAACGCGTCCTCGAACCGGCGGTGGTGCACGGGTATTTCCCGTGCGCAAGCGATGGCGACGAGGTGATCGTCTACCGGCCGCGTGATGTCGAGGGAGACGCGCTGCACGGCCGCTGGCCGAAGGCGGCCTACGCGCGCGAGGAGCTGGTGGAGTGGCAGCGCTTCGTGTTTCCGCGCCAGCGCGGGGACCGCTACCTCTGTCTGGCCGACTATTTCCGCGCGACGACGTCGGATGCGCTCGACGTCTGTGCATTCAGCGTGGTGACGATGGGTCATGCGATCAGTACGCACACGAAGGCGCTATTCGAATCGAACCAGTATCAGGAGTACCTCTACATGCACGGACTCGGGGTCGAGTGTGCCGAGGCGCTGGCCGAGTACTGGCACAAGGTGATCCGCACCGAGCTGGGCATCGCCGGCGGGGATGCGCCCGCGCTCAAGGCACTGTTTTCGCAGGGCTATCAGGGGTCGCGGTTCTCGTTTGGCTATCCCGCCTGTCCCCGGCTCGAAGACCAGGTGCAGCTCTTCGCGCTGCTCGCGCCCGAGCGCATCGGGGTCACGCTCACCGAAGAATACCAGCTTGTACCCGAGCAGAGCACCTCGGCCATCGTCGTGCATCATCCCGAGGCGAAGTACTTCGCGATACGGTAGGACCGAACGGTCGGTGGGTGCGCGCGTCCACCCTGCACCCTCAACGCACACGTTGATGACGGCGAGACACCGTCCCCTTTTCGAGACACCGTCCCCTTGTTGTTTGTTTCTCTTATATACATGTGGCAATTTGCCATGATGAATGATCTTTCTGCACAGTTGTAATCCGGAGCAGGGACACAATGTCGGACACCCCGTCGGCAAAGAACGCCGACACTGACAGCACGCCAAAACCACGGGGCGCCTTTCGCCGCGTCCTTTTCGGCACCCTCAAATGGGTCGCCATCATCACCGTTGTATGGATCGGCCTCTCGCTGATCGTCCCCGGCATGCCCTCGCCCCTGATCGCGGCACGCGCCCTGTTCGGGGGATTCAAGGTCGTCAGCGACGACGTCTACGGCTGGGCCAAGGACGAAACGCTCGCACGCGCAGCCGAGGGCGTGCGCAGCGAGGCCGTGGAGACCCAGCCCCCGGCAGATGCGCCCGTGGCTGTCGCCGTCAGCGACGAGCGCCGTTCGAAAATGCCGATCGTGCGACCCGATGAAGACAGTGTCGTGCGCGCGCAGTTGAAATCCATCTCGAGTGCGCCGCCGATCAGGGGACGCGTGATCAACATCGTGCTCTTCGGCATCGATTCGCGCATGGGCGTACGCAACTCCCGCGCGGATGCGATCCACCTCTTCACGATCAATCCTGATAGCGCCGTCGTCGAGATCATGTCCATCCCGCGCGACACGTATGTGGATCTCGGCTACCCCGACACCACGCGCTTCAACATCATCGCCAATGCGCGCGCCCGCGGGTACGAGGGATTCATGAACAAGGTCTCGGAGATCAGCGGCCGCGGTCCCGTCAAGTACTATGTCGAGGTCGGCTTCAGCCAGGCCATGGGCGTGCTGGAAATGCTCGGATACCATGATCCCGTCTCCACGCTCAAGTTCCTGCGCACGCGCAAGACCATGGCCGCGGGCGACATCCAGCGCTCGCACAATCAGGCCGTCTTCCTGCGACAGAACCTGATGAGCAAGTTCAGCCTCTTCACCGGTGCCACCGGCGACGTGCTGCTTTCGGCGGGACTCCACTTTGTCACCTCGAACATGACGAAGGATTTCGCGCAGGGGCTCATCTACGCCCTGCAACAGAAGAACTTCCCGCAGCACCGTTCGGATGCCGTGCGCCTGCGCATGCCCTCGATGTACAAATTCCGCCTCAAGGATATGACCGCCGATTCGGCGACCGTCGCGCGCACCATGGCCCTGATCGACCGCAATGTCGACGAGGAAGACAATCACATCCCCGACGTCACCGCGTACCTGCGCAAGCAGCACCGGCTCGCGCTCGCCGACTCTGCGCGTCCCGGCAAGGTCATCCACCGCCTCTCGCGTCTCAACGAGCAGCGGGCATGGGTGCAGATTCAGGACAAGCTGGTGAGGAAGGAAGTGCGCGACGCAATCACGCAGTCGCTCGAACGAGCATACCGCAAGGTCGGCAAGGAAACCGAGGCAGACCGCGTGCTCAATGCGCGACGCTCGGAAGACCTGCTGCTCCCCGACTCTTTACCTTGACTTTCGGACACGCGGGGTCTACCTTTGAGGTCCACCGGTCTGTCGGCAATTTGAGATCGACCGTGACGGAGGCATCAACTCACATCCCACCCACACACAGGAAGAATGGCAATGGCGATTAAAGTCGGCATCAACGGTTTCGGCCGCATCGGCAGACTCGTGTTCCGACGCGCGCTCGAAGTCGGCGGCTTCGACTTCGTCTCGATCAACGATCTCACCGACGCTGCGACACTCAAGCATCTACTCAAGTACGACTCCGTGCACGGACGTTTCAACGGAACGGTGGAGGTGGATGGCAATGATCTCATCGTGAACGGTGACCGCCTGAAGATCACGGCGGAGCGCGACCCCGCGAATCTGAAGTGGGATGGTGTGGATGTCGTGATCGAGTCGACGGGCATCTTCACCAAGCGCGAGCAGTGCGCACTGCATCTGGCCAATGGGGCGAAGAAGGTGCTGTTGACCGTACCTGCCAAGGACGAGATCGACGCGACGATCGTGCTCGGCGTCAACGATCACATCCTGACGGGCAATGAGAAGATCGTGTCGAACGCCTCGTGCACGACCAACTGTCTGGCCCCGCTCGTCAAGGTGCTCAACGACTCCTTCGGCCTCGAGAAGGGACTGATGACGACCGTGCACGGCTACACGAACGACCAGCGGCTGCTGGACCTTCCGCACAAGGATCTGCGTCGCGCACGCGCGGCCGCCATCAACATCATTCCGACCACCACGGGTGCGGCGCGCACCGTCGGCAAGGTTATCCCCGAACTCAAGGGCAAGCTCGACGGCTTCGCACTGCGTGTGCCCACGCCCGACGGGTCGATCACCGATTTCGTCGCGACGGTGTCGCGCGAAACAACGGCCGAGGAAGTCAATGCGGCGATGAAGGCAGCGGCCGAGGGTTCGATGAAGGGCATTCTCGAGTACTGCGAAGATCCCATCGTCTCGTCGGACATCATCGGCAACTCGCATTCGTCGATCCTCGATGCCCAGAGCACCATGGTGATGGGCAATCTGGTCAAGGTCGTCTCCTGGTACGACAACGAATACGGCTACAGCTGCCGCGTCGTCGATCTGGTCAAGCGCATCGCCGGCTGATACAAGAAGAACACGGAATACACGGAATGAACGGAACAGGTCTTTCGAAGGCTTTTCCGTTCATTCCGTGTTTTATTACCACTAGAAGGTGACGACATGAACAAGATGACATTGCGGGATGTGGTGGTGCAGGGCAGGCGGGTGCTTGTCCGTGTGGATTTCAACGTCCCCTTCGACGAGGCACTGCACATCACCGACGACACGCGCATCGTCGCCTCGCTGCCCACGATCCGCGCCCTGCTCGACGGCGGTGCATCGGTGATTCTCATGAGCCATCTGGGCCGCCCGAAGGGCGCACCGAATCCGAAGTACAGCCTGGCCCCCGTTGCAGAACGACTTGCCGAGCTGCTCGGCCAGCCGGTCAAGTTCGCGGCGGATTGCGTCGGCGACGAGGTCACGCAGCTCGCGCAGAACCTCGTGCCCGGCGATGTGCTGCTGCTCGAAAACCTCCGCTTCCACGCCGAGGAGGAGAAGAACGACGAGGCCTTCGCGCGCCAGCTCGCTTCGCTCGGCGACCTCTACGTCAATGACGCCTTCGGCTCCGCGCACCGCGCGCATGCATCGACCGAAGGCGTGACGCATTTCATCGCGCAATCGGTGGCCGGCCTACTGATGGAGAAGGAAATCGACTATCTCGGGCAGGCCGTCGGCCATGCCGCGCGTCCCTATACCGCGATTCTCGGCGGCGCCAAGATATCCGGCAAGATCGACGTGATCGCGAACCTGCTCGACAAGGTCGACACGCTCCTCATCGGCGGCGGCATGATGTTCACGTTCCTGAAGGCGATGGGCCGCGAGATCGGCACCTCGCTGCTTGAAGAAGACCGCCTCGACATGGCCCGGCAGCTCATCGCCGACGCGCAGGCACGGGGTCGCCGCCTGGTGCTTCCCGTCGATGCCGTCGTCGCTGGCGCATTTGCCAACGACGCGCCCTCGCAAGTCGTGAACGTCAATGCGATTCCCCACGACACGATGGGGCTCGACATCGGTCCCGCCACCGTGCAACTCTTCACGGAAATCATCGAATCATCAAAGACCGTCGTGTGGAACGGTCCCATGGGCGTCTTCGAGATGCCGAACTTCGCGGCCGGAACGAACGCGATTGCGGAAGCACTTGTGCGCGCGACCGCGGCTGGAGCAGTGACGGTGGTGGGTGGCGGCGACTCTGCGGCGGCCATCGCGCAGGCGGGACTCGAGAACCAGGTCTCGCACGTTTCCACGGGTGGCGGAGCCTCGCTCGAGTTTCTCGAGGGGAAGACGCTTCCCGGCGTCGCGGCACTGACCGACAAGTAGCATGCTCCCCCGGTTCGACCGGGGGAAGCCCCGCACCCGGCCACAATGCCGTGTGTGGAACGATGCGGCGACACCGCATGTTTTCAGGAGAGTTGAACACGAGACGACATGGCCTACCAACGATATCAACCCGGTGAATACCGACCGCAGTTCGGGGGATTCAGCTTCTTCCCCCCGGTGATCAAGAATCTGATCATCATCAACGTGGCGATGTTCCTGATCCAGAACCTCTTCATCGGCGGTGCATTCACGATGGGTGGGGCGCCGATCAGCTACTGGTTCGCGGAAACCTTCTACCTGAATCCCGTCGGCTACGGCTTCCAGGTCTGGCAGCTTGTTTCGTACATGTTCCTGCACGGCGGCATCGGGCACCTCTTCCTCAACATGCTCATGCTCTGGATGTTCGGCATGGAGGTCGAGAACGAATGGGGATCGAAGAAGTTTCTCATCTTCTACATGGCGTGCGGACTCGCGGCAGGACTCGCAAACCTCTTCATCGCGCCGATGTTCAGTGATCCCGCTGCGACCATCGGTGCCTCGGGCGGTGTGTACGGCGTGCTCGTCGCCTTTGCGATGATGTTTCCGAACCGGCTCGTGTTCATCTACTTCCTGTTTCCGGTCAAGGCCAAGTATCTGATCACCTTCTTCATCGGTCTGGAGGTGTTCAACGGTGTGACGGGGACGAGCGACGGCATCGCGCACATGGCACATCTCGGTGGTGCACTGCTCGGTGCGGTGTGGGTGCTGCTCGACAATCGCGGCATGATCGACCGCTGGCTCGCGTCACGCAGCCGGACGACGATCGGTCGCAGCGGTTCGCAACCTACGGGATGGGGCGGTGCTCCGCGCGAGGCGACATTCCATGACATCAGCGATGCACGTCCGACTCCGCCTCGCACGATGACCGGTGACCCGACCTTCGATCAGCAGCAGCGGGTCATCGACGAGATTCTCGACAAGATCAGCCGCAGCGGGTATGCCGGGCTCTCCGAAGAGGAGAAGCGCATACTTCTCGACGCAAGCCGTCGCATTCATCCCGACAAGGACGCGTAGCGGACGCTTCCCCCCGCAGGTGCGGCATCGTCGCATGGCGGCCGCCTTCCTCCCCACTTCATCCCGAAAGGACAGCAGCAGGCAATGATTGACATCCCCGTCATCCAGGATCCCAACGCACCGGTGTGGCAGCCGCCGCAGGTCAAGGCCGTGCGGCGTCGCACGCGCAAGGTGTGGGTGGGTGGCATACCCGTCGGGGGCGACGCGCCCGTGTCGGTGCAGACGATGACGAAGACGAAGACGAGCGACGTCGCGGGCACGGTCGCGCAGATCGTGGCGGCGGCCGATGCCGGCTGCGACATCGTGCGTGTGACGGTCAACGACCGCGAGGCGGCCGAAGCCATGCACGAGATCGTGCGGCAGTCGCCGATACCCATCGTCGCAGACATCCATTTCAACCACGTGTTCGCGCTGGAATCGATTCGCGCGGGCGTGGCGAAGGTGCGTATCAATCCCGGCAACATCGGATCGATCGACCGCATCCACGAGGTGCTCGGGGCGGCAAAGGAGCGGGGTATCCCGATCCGCATCGGTGTGAATTCCGGTTCGCTCGAAGAGGACATCCTCGAAAGGCACGGGTACCCGACCGCGGAGGCGCTGTTCGAGAGCGCGATGCGGCATGCGCAGATCTGCGAAGATGCCGGGTTCCGCGACGTGATCATCTCGGTCAAGAGCACCGACGTGCGTCTGATGATCGAGGCGTACAGGCTGCTGGCGGCGCGCACCGACTACCCGTTGCATCTCGGGGTGACCGAGGCGGGCACGACGAAGATCGGCACGATCAAGAGCGCGGTGGGCATCGGCACACTGCTGGCCGAGGGCATCGGCGACACGGTGCGGGTCTCGCTCACCGACGATCCCGTCAAGGAGGTCGAGGTCGGCAAGGAGATCCTCCGGTCGCTGGGGCTCGCATCGCGCAATGTCGAGATTATCGCCTGCCCGACCTGCGGTCGTCTGGAAGTGGATCTGTTCAAGATCACCAACGAGCTCGAGGAGCGGCTGGCCGGCGTGAAGAAGCCGGTGAAGATCGCATTGCTGGGGTGTGTGGTGAACGGTCCCGGTGAAGCCAGCGAGGCCGATATCGGCATCGCGGCCGGCAAGGGTGTGGGCATCCTCTACCGCAAGGGCGAGGTGATTCGTCGCCTGAAGGAGGAGGAGATCATCGACACGGTGATCGAGGAGGTGATGAAGTTCGTGCCGCAGGAGGAGAGCGAGCGGCCGGCCTGAGCTTCTTTTCGGACACAAGAATCCTGTATCGAGCCGGCCACCCGCCGGCTCGTGTCATTTCATGACGGAGGTGGGCACGTGAATCTGCGCGAGGGTATGACAACGCTGAAGGGAGCGCTTCGGGCGGCTTCCGCACCGCTGCTCGATTTCATCTATCCGCCGCGCTGCCTGCACTGCGGCGAGGCTGTGACGGCCGGGGATCCCCTCTGTTCCTCCTGCATGGCATCGATGATTTCCAACCCGTGCACACGGGAGGAATCCGCACGCACGCTGGCGTCGCTGCATGCGCCGGTGCATGCGCAGGCGATGTTCGTGGGCTTCGAGTACGAACATGAGGGTGCAGTGGAGTCGTGTCTGCACGCGATGAAATACGGGTCGCTGCATCACATCGGCACGTGGTGCGGGCGGCTGCTCGGCGAGCAGCGGGCCGAAAGCGACTGGGCACCGCGCGACGCCGTGCTGGTGCCGGTGCCGCTGCACCGGGTCAAGCGCATCGAGCGCGGATACAATCAGGCCGAGGTGCTCTGCCGTGGGGTGGCGATGGAGACGGGCTGGGAGGTGCTGCCCGATGCGCTCGTGCGCACGCGCTTCACCGAGTCGCAGGCGGCGATGAAGCTCGATCTCGAACAGCGACGGACGAATGTGGCGGGCGTGTTCCGCGTGAACGAGGCGCGGCTTGAGATGCTGCGCACGCGGCCGGTTGTGCTGGTGGACGACCTGATCACGACAGGCGCAACGATCGGCGTGTGCTCGCTCGTACTGAGCGAACGCGGTGTGCGCGACATCATGCTGCTCGCCGTGGCGCGTCCCTCCACCCTGAAGCACCTGCCTGGCGCGACGAGTGCTGCCGGACCATCATCTACTCCTTCTTCGGATCCTGTCCCATAGGGAGCCACGGGGCACGACCGGCTTCCCAGAGGCGATTGAGTTCCACCGCGTCCTTTGGCGTATCGAGACATTGCCAGTAGCCGTCGTACTGGTACACGCCTAGAGATCCCTCGCGCGCAAGCGCGGGAAGGACATCCTCTTCGAACACGCAGGTATCGTCGGTGCAGCGCTCGAGCACGGCGCGCTCGACGACGAGGAAGCCTCCGTTGATGCAGCAGTGACTGCGGGGTTTTTCCCTGAACGCTGATGCAATGCCGTCGGTGTGTTCGATCATGCCGAAGGTGGTCGGCGGCTGCACCGCCAGGAGGGTGGCGGCAACACCGAGGGAATCATGGTGGGCGACGATGTCGGGAATGGCGACGTCACTGAGTCCGTCGGCATAGGTGACATGCGCGCGATCGCCGCGCAGGTACGGCAGCACGCGGCGCAGGCGTCCACCGGTCATCGTGTGCTCGCCGGTCTCGACGAAGGTCACCCTCCAGTCTCGCATGGGAGGATGGACGCCCTCGTCGGTCATTGACGGACGATGCGGCGAGGGAGCCGACCCGTCACCCCACGTGAGATCATGCAGCACACGCCTGTCGGGATACGCGAAGTCGACCGTCATGTCCCTCCCCCCTCGCAGCAGTGCCTCGAACCAGGCGATGATGTCGTTGCTGCGATGCCCGAGTGCGAGGATGAAGTCGCGCACGCCATGGCGTGCGTAGATGTGCATCACGTGCCACAGCACGGGCATGCCGCCGATGGGGGCGAGTGCCTTGGGTGGCGCATCCGGAGATGAACGGAGGCGGAGACCGAGTCCGCCGCAGAGGATGATGACAGGAGGATGATGCATGAGCGACCTCGCTGGGTGCAGAGCTTCGGATGCAGCACTCCGCTAATGGAAGACGAAGACGGCGACGGATTCCTTCTTGAGAAGGGCGCCAGCAGTGGAACCGAAGATACGTTCGCCGATGCCTCTGTATGGCGGCGTCCCGAGAATGACCAGGGCGGGGGAAAACTCCTGTGCGGCGTGGAGGATCGCCTCCGTGGCAGTACCGGTGCGCACGATGAGCTGCGGTTGGAAGCTGTGTGCCCGCAGGAACGCTGCAGCCTTCTCGAGATCGTACTTGTGCTGGTCATACTCCCGGGCGATGCAGAGCAGACTGACGGGGAAGTCCTTCGGCAGAAAGGGCGTCACGTGCACGTAGGCCTGGAGGGCCCGAGCGGCGCCCGCGCTGCCGTCGTAGGCGAAGATGATGTGCGCGGGCGGAGCACTGTGCTGCGGCACCGCCACGACGGGTGCAATGGGTTGCTGGAGGATCCGCAGCAGGGTATCGTCGGGCTGTGTCGTGGGATAGGTGTAGTGGGTGCGCAGACCGAGGACGAGGATATCGCCGGTCTTGCTCTCCTCGAGCAGGGCGACGGCGGGATCACCGGTATGGATCACGTCTTCGCAGGTGACGTCGGCCTTTGCGCATCGATCGCGGAACGCGGCGACAACCTGTTCGGCATGGCGTTTCACATCATTGAGGATGTGCTCGACCGAATGCTCGGCGAAGTGCATGGCACCAGGCTGTGCACCGGCAGCGAGCCGGTCGATCGACGGTGTGTCGATGATGGCAACACCGATCACGGTGCTGTTGAAGTGCTGCGCCCGTCGCAGGGCGAGTTCGAGGGCGGCATCGGCGAAGGCCGAGCCATCGAGTCCGACGACGATTCTTCTACTCATGAGGCCCCCCGTCTGGTGCTTGCGGGTGTCATGCGTACGGCGCTCCCGGCACGCGGAGGCACGCAGGATCCGAAGCTGTAGGAATCAAGTATTGTTCGTTGCGCGCAACATACACATTCTCGCGCACGACTTCCACCCTCTTTTCAGGAGCGCCTCGCGGCGTGCTACATCCGCATCGAGAGGTTGAGGAGCGGCAGCGGGACCCTTGTGCTTCTGAGGCTCGGGGTGACGAGACCGGCCAGCCCGATCGGTGAAATCGACAGGTGGATTCCCCCCGTGGTCGGCGTCGTGAGTGCCTGATCGGCGAAGCTGTTGTACATGAGCAGGAAGCCGGCAACACCTCCCAGCGCTGTTCCAATCGGTATTCCCTTCCCATCTTCGGCGTCGAACATCATTCCGAAACCGAGTCCCATCAGCGCACCGCCCGTGGTGGCGAGTCCGATATAATTACCCTGGCTGGCACTGAAGTTTCTGCCACGGACGCTCTCATGGCCGATGAGCAATCCCGCCACGCTGCCGAGGATCATGGAGCTGTAGGCGACATTCGGGTTTTCGATCGTGGACACACCTTCGATCAAGAGCACGGGGACGAAGGCGCCGAGCAGGCCGGTGGTGGTGAGCACGGCCGCATCTCCGGCGGTATACTCCTGATTGTTCGCCATCGCATTGCCGACGAGGTACCCGATGACGGATCCCCCGAAGCCGAGCAGAGGACCTGCGGGTCCCTCATCGCTTGCGTCGAGAAGTCCATAGCTTGCCATGCCGATACCCGCACCGAAGGCTCCGACAGTACTGAGCACGCCGGCATGACCGGCGGAGAGCTTGTTGACGCGCGCGATGTGGTAACCACCGATCATTTCACCGACACTCGTGATCGTTCCGAGTGCTGCGAAGGTCTCTGCGTCGAAGTCGGTGCTTCCATCCATGAGCCAGGAGAGCAGGAAGCCATCGAAGATGCCGCGTGCGCCACCATGCAGGGCAAGCGTGGCCATGCTGTTGGTGACCTCGGACCGTTGCGTGGCGAGATAGGGGAAGAGAAAGCCGCCGCCGCTGATGAGGAAGTACATGCCTCCGTAGGCGGTGCCTTTGGCGCCGATGGCTCCGGGCACAGCCCAGCCGTAGAAGGCCAGCGACAACGTGGTCGTGCCGGTGATGAGCGCCGAGCGTCCCTCCTGATTGAGGGCGAGTTCGGGAGCGCGTGCGCGGATGCCGTCGCTCACGCGTCTGCGCAGTGCGTCGGTTTCGACCTGGGTGAGTGCTGTGCGGGCCCGGCTGATTTTCCCGTCGACGCGCGATTCGATTTCGAGCACGTACGAGGTGTCCTCACGTTGGAACAGGCGGGCGAGCACGAAGTCCCGCACATCGGGGAACAGGTGCAGCTGCGACTCCTGCTCGGCGGTGATATGTTCGACCTTGCCTTCGGCATCGATCGGCACCTGGGTCTCCCGCAGATCCTGTGCCTGCAGCGGCATGCCTGCCTGCACGAACGACAGAAGCATGAGAGGAAGGACAATATGCAACACGGTTGCGCGCATCACGGTACTCCGCTGTTGGTGGTTGGAAGCTTCCTTGATCTTCGGACTGCAATATCCGCCATTTGCATCCCCGCCGCAACAGCAATCCGCCATCCCGGATGCTGTATTGACTGCATGTCATTTATTAAGTAGTATGTACATATAATGAAGATATACTAAGATGGTTGAGACAGGATATCAGCGGACACATGTCGATGTGGCAGCGCTTCGCGGGGCCATTGCCGATGAGGTGTTCGACTACCAGACACTCATGCATGTGCTACGAGGGTATGCGCATCCCCGCAGCAGGATCACAACGCTTCTGCAGCGGGGCACGGTCATGCGCGTCAAGAAGGGCATCTACGTCTTCGATGCCCGCCTGCGTCGCCGTCCCGTTTCACGTGAGCACCTGTCGAACCTGCTCTACGGACCGTCGTACATCAGTCGTGAGTACGCGCTCGGCTTCCACGGGCTGATTCCGGAGCAGGTATCCGTGGTGACCGCCGTGACGACGGGCGGTGCGCGCCGTTTCCACACCCCGCTCGGCATCTTCACCTATGACGCACTTCCCGATGCCGCATACGCGGTCGGGTATTCGCTTGTGGACCTTGGATCCCACACCGTGTTGATGGCCTCGCCGGAGAAGGCACTCGCCGATCTCGTGCACTTCCAGCGCGGTCTCCGGCTGCGTTCGCAGCGGGATGTGGCGCAGCTGCTGTTCGAGGATCTGCGCATCGACGAGGAGGCGCTCGCGGATTTCGATCGCATCGTCATGTCGGACATCGAACGGCACGCCGCATCGCAGCGTGTGCGCGCGTTGATGCGTACGCTGCTGCGCTGGCGTGGGGAGGTGGGTGATGCATGACGTCGTTCGTCAGCTGCTTCAGCGCCATGCAGTCGGCACTCGTGACGATGCGGTGCAGGCACTGCGTGAGATCATGCAGCAGATCACCCTGCTCGGACTCTGGCGTGCGCGGTTCTTCGAGCATGCCGCCTTCTACGGAGACACAGCACTGCGACTGCTGCATGGGCTGGATCGCTTCTCCGAGGATCTGGATTTCACGCTGCTCGCTCCTGACGCGGCATTCCATCTGGATCGGTACCTGCTCGACTTGACGCAGGAAATCACGTCATTCGGTTTCCAGGTCGCCATCACGGAGAAACGGAAAAGCCATCAATCAGCGATCCGGAGCGCCTTTCTCAAGGGAGGCACGCGCGAATTGCTGCTGTCACTGACCGCGGACGAACGCATCGTGGCGATGATTCCCGCAAACCAGGTGCTGAACATCCGCTTCGAGGTCGACACGGATCCACCCGGCGTTGTGGAGACCGTGATGCACCGGCTGCAGCATCCGATCCCTTTTTCGGTTCGCACATGCAGCCTGCCCGATCTGTTCGCGGGCAAGATGCATGCCGTGCTGTGCCGTTCCTGGAAAAGTCGCGTGAAGGGACGCGACTGGTACGATTTCGAATGGTTTACCGCGCACCATCCCGAGCTTCGACTTTCGCATCTCGAAGCACGGATGCGTCAGAGCGGTCATTGGATCGAGTCGCGCCCGTTGACGCGCACGGCATTCGCATCGTTGTTGCGATCCCGCATCGACACGGTCGACCATGCCGCCCTGCGGCACGACGTGTTTCCCTTCCTGCGCCGATCCGACGCCGTCGACGCCTGGAGCGCCACCCACTTCCACACCATTTCCCGCCGCATCGTCTTCGTCTGATCCGATGGGGTCACCACACCCCGTGGAGACGGAGAAGGGACTCGGCGAGGCGGCGGCGCTGGGCGAGGAAGTCGGCAGGAGGCTTCCCCACGGGCTCGACGTTGAGCGCGAAGATCCACGCGTCGTCGTCGCGTTCGATCCATCCCACAAACCATCCCACATTCCAGTTTCCGCGCAGCGCCCATCCCGTCTTGGCGCGCAGCGCAGCGCCGTCGGCGCGCTCGTCGAGCGTGATGATGCGGCGCAGGATGTCGATCGTGCGCGCCGAGACCGGCAGCATGCGCGCCTGCACGTGCTGCAGAAACGCGACTTGTTCGTCGGCGGAAATGCGCAGCCGACCGTCGAGCCAGAAGCGGTCGATGCCGCCGCGGATGTCGCGGTTGCCGTATCCGAAGCGCCGCACCCAGTCGCGCATGCGCGTTGCGCCAACGCGGCGGGCGAGCTCCTGAAAGTACGGCACCGACGAGACGCGGATCGCCGCGGCCAGATCGAGATCGCGGTTCCAGTCGGTGATGGAGCGCTCGACGCCGTCCCACGCAATCACCATGTGCTCGTCGGTGACGACACCGGTCTCGAGTCCGATCAGCGCGTTGGGGATCTTGAAGGTCGAGGCGGGCGGCAGGCGCCGGGCGCAGCGCGCGGCGTTGACGCGCAGCGTGCGGTCCGCGCGCACGTCATGCACGACGAAGCAGCCGCGCATGCCTGCGTCGGTGAACACGCGTTCGGCATCGGCACGTGGCGGTGCGGTGAGTGTGTAGGATGGTGTCTGCGCGCACGCCGCGGACGCGGCAACAAGTGCAACGACCCCCACCATCAGCGGAAGCCACCGCCGCATGGAAACTCCGGGTGCAGTCATGGTTCGACTGTCCAATGGGTGAGACAACTCGTTGAAGCAACATACGCCACCGTCTCACAATTGCAGCGTGCTATCGTTGCAGAATTGGATTCGATCGCGATGGTACGAGGGGGCACCGAAACGTATCATGCGTACGTCGACATGTGTTGAATTCCACCTGAGGAGAGTCTAGATTGACAATCGACGTTCGTGTCGTTGCCCGCCTTCGATGCCCGGATGCGCTGGTCTACCTCGTCGCTCATGCAGTCGAGCGAATCACAAGCAGAGGAATTCCCGATGACGAACTCTGCCGCACAGTTCACAGCCCCGATGAGGTCAGGATTTCATCCAGCGAGGAAGATGTTGAACTCAGGCTGAAGAGAATCGCGACGCACATGCTCGTGTGTGTCGTATTAAAGGATGTTCGGCCCATCGTGCTCATCACCGCCTATTATGAGGATTGACACCAATGCCACATGCAACGATGCCATGTAGCGTGACAGTCGACGAAACGCTCGGGGTCGGCTATATCACGCTGAGCAGGGAGATGATCGTTCGGAGCAAACCCGCGATGGATGAGACACTCGTCTTCGATTACGATGAGAACGACAAAGTGGTCGGCATTGAGATCCTCTCGATGAGGCGAATTCGTGAACTGGCTTCGATCAATGGTGCGGGTATCGGCGCGCTCGATGCGCCTGCCCTCGAGCAACTGCTTCTGCAACTCCTGACATTCAAGTGACCTCCACCGCATCATACATCTTCTGAACGAGGAGATCACAACGGCGGGGGACCCGAAGGGGCGTCGCCGGCGGCGAGATCGGGTGCGGACGCAGTCTCCTGCGTGCGACGGCGACGGCGTGCAAGCAGCACGACCAGCAGCGCACCCGCACCGAGCGCGACCGCCCCGCCGCCCGCATAGGTGAGCATCCGGGTCTGCGCACGCGCCGCAATCGCCTGACGCACCGTGTCAGGCAGCACCAGTTGAAGCTCCTGCGCGGCAAACACATGCCCGTGCCTGCCGAGATCCATGTCGATCGCAAAGGTGCGCAGCGAATCGTCGGGACTCTCATCCAGCGCCACGAACTCGAGCGCATAGATCGAGAGAATCCGCTTCTTGAGCTGGTCGTAGATCTTCGTCAGTCCCTTCGAACTTTTCGTGTATGCGTACGAGCCGCCCGTCTGCCGGGCGATACGGCGCAGCACGTCGTCCTGCACCGTCCCGAGACCGATCACATACACCGGCACGCCGATCTGTTTTGCGAGCGAGATGACCGCAGTCGCCTCGACCGTCGAAGAATTGTCGTCGCCATCGGACAGCGCGATGATGGCGCGGATCCCCTCGCGCGGATGCATCTGCTTGAGCGCGTGATGGATGGCATCATACAGCGCCGTGCCGCCATCGGCATACATGGCGTCGATACCCAGCTGCAGCGCCGTGCGGTCGCTCATGAACGATCCGCTCACGTCGACCACATCCCTGAACCCGATGATCTGCATCGCATCCTTGTCGGAATCGAAATCCGCGATGAACGAGCGCAGCGCCGCCTTCGCATCTTCGAGCGGCTGAGTGATCTCGAGGTAGGGATACGTGTTCCTGAACTGCATCGCCTGCAACATCGAGCCGGAATTGTCGACCACGAGCCCGATGTTGATCGGCTCGTTCTTGCTCGCCGGCTCGAAGCGCGTGACCGTGCACGGTTCGCCGCCCTCGCGCACCGTGACCTGATCCTTCGTCATGTCCCACAGCGGCGTCCCGTCGGGCGCCATCACCTGCACCGATCCCCCGACCGTCGGGTACCGCCCCGCATCGAGCGAGATCACGTGCATCGTCGCCCGATCGGACGACACATCCGTCCGCTTCCGTTTCTGCGCCTGCGCCCCCGTTGCCGCAACCGTTGCGATGCACAGCACAAGGACCAGCCGGCACAGGATGCGCGGTCCGTTGGTATGACCATTCTGCATGTTCTGACTCCAGGATAGTGTGGATGCCTCGCGGACCCTCACGGCCGCAACATCCCTGTATAGTGGCGTACTCTCACCCCTGCTGAAACCGCCCCCTTGCGCGGAAGCCTCCGCGGACGGTTCGGCTTCGTCTCCGCGGCGCGGAGACGGGAGCGTCTCATCGCAGTTCGCGCAGGAAGGTGACGAGGGCGGAGGCGTGGCTGCGCAGGGAGCGCGGGGTGACGCGCGCGGGCAGTTCGACGGTGAGGACGGAGATGCTGCGTTCGCGACCGGCCCAGGTGCCGAGCGAACCCGGCGTCGCGTATCCGATATCGCTGCGGTGCGGAAGCTTCATGAGCGCGGCCAGCCGGCGGGCATGCGACCCGGCGGGACCGTCGTGATTCACACACGCCAGCGGCGCGTGCAGCGTGATGATCATCGCCACGCGCAGCGAGTCGACGAGCGTCATCACAAGGCGCGTCTCCGGCTCGCTTCCCCCCGTCGTGCCGCCGAAGTATCGCGACGCCCGGGCCTTCGCACCGAAATCCTTCGTCGGAAAATTTCTGTTGAGGTCGATTCCCCGCGCATTGCTGCGCGTGCCGCGCGCGATGCCGTCGGGATTCAGCGCACGCACCCAGAACACCGTGCAGCGCAGGCGCGTGGCAGCCGCCGCGAGGGAATCCTCAAGCACCGGCGCGAGCTGCAGCGCCGCGCGCTCGTCGCCATGCATGCCTCCGATCACCAGCACGCGCTGCGACCCGGTGCCGAAGCTCCTCATCGTGAGCGGGACGCCATGCACCGACTGCCTTCCCTGGGCGGCCGTGTGTGGACATGTAAGGAAGAGAAGGGCGAGGATGAAGAGAGGAATTCGCGGGAAGTGCACCGGTCAGCTCCGGAGGATGAACACGCATGTCATTCCTCCTTACCCGCATCACGGGGAAGCTGCTGAAAATCCCCACTGCTGATGGCATGCAGTTCCGCGACCGTGGCGTGGCCATCCCCGGCCGCGCGCACGCCCTCGTGGGAGGACGGACGCCCTCGTGGGAGGACGGACGCCCTCGTCCGTCATTGACGCATGTTCAGGTGGTGCTGGGTGGACGAGGACGTCCACCGACCTTTCGGGTGGACGAGGACGTCCACCGACCTTTCTGGTGGACGAGGACGTCCACCGACCTTTCTGGTGGACGAGGACGTCCACCGACCTTTCGGGTGGACGAGGACGTCCACCGACCTTTCGGGTGGACGAGGACGTCCACCGACCTTTCTGGTGGACGAGGACGTCCACCGACCTTTCGGGTGGACGAGGACGTCCACCGACCTTTCAGAAGCAGGCGGTGCGGCGGCGGGTGAGGGTCGCGACGAGCACCGAACGGTCGAGGTAGCGGTTGCCTGCTTCGCAGGAGGTCTCCGGCGCGAAGAGGCATGCGTGACAGGCGGCACCGTGCAGCGTCGCACCATCCCCATCGGGTTCGTGTCGCGAACAGAGGGGATCGGACGAACAGATCGCCGCATCATCAAACGCCTGCGCCAGAATCCGCGGCAACTCACGGGAGGTACCGAGATGCACGAGTCCGCCGAGCGTGCCCTCGCTGTCGGGCGCCGCGGTGTACAGTAGCACCCCGGCCATCGGTCCGCCCGGCGCATCGTCGTCCGCAGCATAGATGCGCTCGCGGATCCCCGCCGCATTGTATCCGCACTCGATCGCGATGCGACGCATCACCGCATGCGAGAACGTGTGCAGCAACACGAAACGCATGCCGGGGAAGGACAGCTGCGCATTCCGCACCCCGAGCTTCTCGTGCCAGCGCACATGCGCGGCCAGAAAGCGCTCGCCCAGCAGCTGCACATCCTCACGCAGCAGCCACTCCTGCACCGCTTCCTCGCGAAAGCGCAGGAAGATCCCCTCGCCGCGTACTTCCGCTGCGGGAACCGCGATGGGATCCCGCCGCGCCAGCGGCGCGATGCGTACACCGGGCATGTCAGCAAGTCCGCTCCCCCCGGCCGGCACCAGCCGCGTGAATCCCACCAGCGCCCGCACCTCGCGCAGCCGTGTCACCAGCACGACCTGCTGCAGCTGGCAACCCCACGCCTCCGGCACCTCGGCCTCCTGCACGCGAAAGGTGTCGGACTCCGGCACGCGGTCGGGACGCGTGAGCGCCTCCCACTCCGGCATCTTCAGGTCACCGGTCTGCACCGACGCCCGCCCCTCCCGCACGCGCGCGAGCGCATCGAACACCTCGGCATCGCTCCATGCACCGAAGTCGCCGAGCACACCGGCACGCCGCAGCACAGCGAGATCCGTCACCACCTCGACACCCCGCAGCAGGTCCGCATGCTCCGCAACCAGCTGCTCGAGCCGGCCGGTCTGCTCGGGCAGTCCCAGCACGCTCTGCATGCACGCAAACCAGCTGCTGGTCGCACCGAGCAGCATCGTGACGGGCGCTTCCCCGCAGTCGTCGACGGTGTCGAGATGGGGATGGCTGCCGTCGCAGGTGAGGAAGTCCGCCATCCTTCGCGCATCAAAGGCATCCGACATGCGTCGCGAACGACCGCACCCCGTACAGGAAACCACGATGTCGCTCGCACTTCCGGACACGCCGTATTCGTGCAGCTCGAGCATGGGACGCCCGCAGTTGCCGCCGACATGCACAAAATCGACCCAGGGGAAGTCCTGCATGTGTCCGCGGGCACAGGCGGTGAGAAAGCGCGCCGGCAGTGCGGTGGGCTGCTTCGCCTTCGCGCAATGGGTGTGCACGTAGCGCACCCGGTCGACGCGCACCATGTCGGTGCGCAGGTCGAAGAGTCCGCTGTCGGTGCGGGCGAGCATGCCGCACCAGGGACAGCGGTACCAGTTGGGAAAGGGACTGACGGGCACGCCGACGAGCAGATCCTCGGGCTTCGGTGCGCCGCTCCATCCTCCGCCCGACGCGGGCATGGGAGGCAGCACGAGCCGCTCCACCTGGTCCCCGAGCAACGCGCGCACACCGGCCAGCAGCCGGGGTTCGACCAGTTCGCGCATGCGCGCGCCATCCCACTGATCCAGTCCGCGCACGATCACGGCCAGATGCGGCAGATCGATCACCGAGCCGATGCCGAAGGTGGTCACGAGCTGATTGAGGCGCACGCCTCCGACATAGGCACGGGTCATGACGGCACCTCCATGTCTGCGTCGGTCTCCGCATCGACGAGTTCGACCTCGCGCCCGTCGGCGACATGCAGCACGAGATTGGCTTCCTCCTCGACGTCGCGCAGGCTCTGCAGGCAGGTGAAGAGCTGCCAGCGGCCATCGCCGGGCGAGGTGAGCAGACCGGAGATCCGCTCCTTTGCATCGACGTATCCGAGCTGGGCGCCGGCGGCGCTGCGATACGTCGCCTCCGACAGCCAGTGGCGCATGCGGCGGTCGAGCATGTGATGCACGCGGTGACGGGAGGCTTCCCCCGCGACGCGGGCGGCACGCGCGCGAAGCACCGCCAGCACGCGCTGCACCGCCGCATCCTCCATCTGCACCATGCCCGCACGTGCGTTTGCGACATAGGCTTCGCCATCGAGACGGATCATCGCCGCGAGCACGCCCGAGAGTCCGCGCGCCAGCGCACCCTCGGCGAAGGGCGTGACCGAGAGGGCCTCGACGTGGCGGTAGAAGCCGGCGTGGTACTGCTCGAAGGATTCGTAGTGCGAGAGGTCGCGGGGACGCGCCCAATTGAAAACGGTGACCACGAGGCCGGGCGCGGCGCGACCGACGCGGCTCGTGGCCTGGATGTACTCGGCGGTGGATTTCGGCTGGCCGGCGACGACCATGAGGCCGAGGCGGCTGATGTCGACGCCGACCGCCAGCATGTTGGTGGCGAGCAGCACGTCGACGGGACGCTCGTCGGTCGCCTTGCGACGGCGAGGCGCGACCGGCGCTGCGGGACGCAGCTCGACCGGCAGTTCGAGGCGCGCGAGAATGCGGGGAATGCGCACGGCATCCATGCGCGAGGTGAGCTCCTCGACGACGGGGGTGGGTCGGCGGCCGAGTCCGCGCTCGGCCATCGACCACAGGCGCGACCGCACATCGTCGTCGACCAGGCGGCGCATGCCGCCGAGTTCGCGCAGCGCGTTGAAGTAGCCGACGAGAGTCATCCACGGATCGGCCGCGGCGCCCTGCTCGTCGGCGAGGCGCTGCGCCGAGGCGAGCAGCGCGGTGTACACGCGAATCAGCACCGACTTGAGGCGGAAGCCGCGCGCACAGACACCGAGGTAGAGCCGGCCGGGTGCGAGGTCGGTCGGACGCTCGACTGCAAAGAAGCTGTCGCGCGCGTCGAGTCCGTGCGGCGGAAACACCGCGAGCCGCCGCGCGAACACGTGCCGCACCTGCGCGGGCGCGCGCCGCACGGTCGCCGTCGAGGCGATGATCTTCGGATGCACCCGCACACCCTTGCAGGTCCACGACGCCAGCGCATCGACCGCCGTTTCGTAGAGGCCGACCATCGAGCCGAGCGGACCCGAGATCAGGTGCAGCTCATCCTGAATGATCAGGTCGGGCGGTCGCAGGGGGATGTGGGGATGCGAGCGCGCGGCGGGCAGCGCACCTGCGGCGGGATGGCTGTCGGCGTCATCCAGCTCGGGCGAGCGGAAGCCGTGTCGTTCGCAGCGACCGGTCACACGACCGAACAGCATCTGCGTGCGGCCGTTCCACGGCATCTGTGCGAACTTGTCGACCGTCGCGATCACGAGATCCGGCAGCAGCCGGTACAGCTCCTCGTCGACCACCACGACCGGCAATCCCTCGTTCGCACTGCCCCGCCGGCTGAACGCACAGGTACCGGTGGCGTCCGAACAATATGTGAACGTGCGTCCCCTGCCCTTCGGCGCCTGCTCGACGTGGAGGTCGGCGCCGGGTCGGATCGGCGCGCCGCACCAGGGACAGTGTGACAACTGATGCGGCGATCCGAGCGAGGCCAGCCGCGCATCGAATCCCTGTGCCGCATCGCGCAGCTGCGCGACCATGGACGCACTCTCCGCCGTCGTGTTCGGCGTGGCCTTCCGCCCCACCCACAGGCCGATGCGGAACGGCTCGTCGCCCCAGCGCGCGCTGTCGCGCCGCCGCTCGACCTCGCTAGCGCAGAGCAGCGCACTCGCCCGCTGGAACTGCTGCAGCGTCAGCAGCCGCAGCGTGTAGCGCATGAGCACCGCCACCCCGTGCCGCCCGTCATGCCCATCGACCTCGCCCTGCAGCCGTCGCAGCGCCATCGCCAGCGCGGCCAGCCCGAGATAGGCCTCCGTCTTGCCGCCGCCGGTCGGAAACCACAGCAGATCGGCCGTCGCAGCTTCGTCGCCGCGCCGGTCCTCATGCAGCACATCGGCCAGCGCGGGCAGATTCATCAGCACGAACGCGAGCTGGAAGGGCCGCCACGACCGGTTCGCCGGCACATCCACCGCCTCGAGCGCAACGGAGCGACCCGCCCGCACCTCGCGCGTGTACACCCCGCGCACACGCTGCGCATGCATCACCCGGTTGGCGAAGCGGAACGCCTCGCGCGCCGTCGCATCCCGCCCGAGCACCTCGATGCCCGCACGGATGCGCGCCGCCGCCTCGTCGCAGCGCTCGAGCGCCTCGCGGGCGGCATCTTCATGCAGGGGGAGGAGGGATGCCGCATCACCGATGCGCGCGCGCTGCACGCCGATCCACCGGGCATACGCATCCACCAGCGGAAGCAGCACCTCGCCGTACCGATCGTCTGCAAGCCCGGCCAGCACCGCCATGTCCAGTTCGAGTGCGGACATGCCGGGAGTGTCGGCGGGACCCGGAAACTGCGTCGACGGCACCTCGAAGGCGGGCACGGCCCGCGTGGTGATCCTGCGTGCCCGCAATGGTGTGGTGGCATCGACCTCGGCGTGCACGCCGGTGCCGTGACCGACGGCGAACTCCGCACGGTCACGGTAGAGCATGTCGAGTGCGGCACGTTCGGAGGCATCCTCGTCATCGGCGGCGGCGTGCGTGCTGCTGCGTACGGGACGCCGCACGAAGGGCGCCTCGTCATGCGCGCCCGCGACCTCGAGTTCCGCCTGGAAGAGCCAGCGCGCATCGTCGGTCATGGGACGCAGACTCTGCTGTGTGTTGACCAGAAAGAGCGTGACGAGCCAGTCCCCCTCGTACCGCTGCATGGTGCCCTGCACCTGCACGGCCGGGACGAGCGGATCGACGGTGAGCGGCGGATCGATGGGACCCTCGCGCAGTGCGAGCAGCTGCGGCGCACCGCCGCGGGGTGTGCGTTTCCAGATCATGCGCGGCCGTTCGGTCTTCGGATCGACCACCGTCTCGCTATGACGGCGTTCGTAGGATCCCCACCGCGCCGTGATGTGCAGTGCTGCGACCGCACCGTCGACGGAGACGCTCATGCCGAAGGACGAAGGCACCAGCGTGTCGCGCACGGGATTCCCCGCATCGTCGGTACCGTCGTCGGGCGCGTCGCCATCGACCGTGGCCAGATCGTCATCGCGACCCTCGAGCGTGAGCTCGAGCTGCGCGTCATCCTCTTCGTCGTCGTCTGTTGCGGCGTCATTCCGCGCCGCTGCATCCACCCCTTTGGCTGACTCACTTCGACCGGCCGCGAGTGCACTTTCGGCCGCATCCGCATTCGGATCACTCTGCGGTGCGAGCATGCCGAGCAGATAGCGCATCGTCACGCGCCGGTCTGCGACTTCCTCCTCTGCGCCACCCCCCGGCCCGAGCAGATCTCCCATCACCCCCTCCACCAACCGCTCCCGCAGCAACCCGTCCCTCATCGCTTCACGACCCCATGCGTGTCGTGTCTTGAATCAAGCCGTGCTTCATGGCCATCTGTTCGTTGATGACAACGACGGACGACGCAGAGAAGCGCCACGTCTTTACAGTGGGGTGAAGTGCCTTCTGCAGTGCTTCCTGAATCGGAGGCAACCATTTTATAGGATTGCCGTTGATCACCAGAATGAACCTCACGTCAGCTTTCGACACATTGAGCTGCGTGAAAGGAGCGGGCAGTTCCGATGCAGCGATCGCATGCCTCTTCATGCAGGAGGCATACCCAAGCGAAAAGGCGTTGACCAGCTTGTCCCTGACTTCAGCAATGAACGTATCGAAGCTCTGTTTCGTCTCCTTGCGAGGTGAACTCGATTTGGCCTCCACAATCCAGAGGACGGGTGACTGTTCCTTGTCTTCATGCAACAGCAGGAACTCCGCCATTTTGACTCCCTGCTGGATTTGCCCATAGGTTCTGCTCTTCTCGATATGAAAACACCGGTCGGCGGCATACGGACCGAATGTCATCCCAGACTCGACGATGGATGTTGTGGTCATGAGAGCGCGAGCTCCACTTCCTGCTCGTAGAGGTGGATCGATTCATCAATGATCGCGTTCTCCGGCATTCCGTCCTTGAGGTTGGCTGCAGTCCATGTGTCGTCATGGGCGGAAACAACCGGGATGGAGAGCCCCTGCTGCTGCGCGATCAAGAAGAGTTTCTTCACAACGAAATACGAGTGACTGGCAAGAAAGAACTGGATACCTCTCTCGGCCAGCAACGCGACGATGTCGAGAAGTTGAGAAACTGCCCTGGGATGCAGTGCCGATTCAGGCTCATCGATGAAGACGATGGAATTCGTATCGAGGTAGCGGTTTCCAAGCAGCGTATCCAGAATGGCGATCTTCTTGACCCCTTCCGCCGTCACTCCGATGGGAAACTTTTGGTTGCCCTTCTTGAACTGCCAGCGCCCGGATGCATCATCATACTCGACGCGTCCACCGAGCATGTCTTCAAGACTCGTGCGCGATCTGGCAAATACCGTATAGTTTTTACCCTTCGTGGGGAGCTGGCGCAACGCACGGGCGAGATCCAGGTAGGTATCGTCGAAACCGAAGACCTTGTCCTGCTCACGCGATTTCAGGATGATCTGGTGCAGTGACAGGACTTCCTTGGCAGGAAGGAAGATGGAGTTGCTGGGCCTGGGTTGGACAAGATTTTGGTGCACGGATACCTGCTTGGTCGTTTCCCTTCCGAAGCCGAAATGAAACACGCGCTCATCGAATGTCACCTTGCAATCCAACGCACCCTCCGCACCCTTGGTCACAAGATCGCCGATCTTGTCCGGTTGGAACGTCCAGTACAGTTTTTCCGCAAGAATTTCGGCAGCCGAGCGCTGATCATCGCCACGTCTGAATTCTTCGAGAGTCCGCATGGTGCTGTAGAGGCATTTCAGAAGGAAAGTCTTCCCCGTACCATTGCCTCCGATCACGAGATTGATGGGGCCGAGATGCGGCCAGTTCAGTGCTTCAAGCGGACCGAAATTGTGGAGATTGATCTCATTGAGCATACACCGACTCCTTATCATCACGCACGCAAGCACTGGGCGGATTTGCCATGTCCTGAAGCTTCCATGCCACGTCTGGCAACCGTGGTCGCACCTCGCCGTCCACTGCGCGGCTCGGTCTCCCGGTGTGAAGCAATGAACTTACTCAGCGATGCCCCAACATTCAAGCAGGAGTCGTCAGCTGGGTAATCGCGCGCGACCGCGGCACCGGCATTGCATCCCATATGGTATCAGGTGGTCGTTCCCGTATAGACATCGGTGAGCGCGACGACGTGATCAGCTGCGTTCCTTCCCGCAAGGAGGTGCATGACGAGCCGCTGCAGTTTCTCTCCCTTTGGAATGCGACCATCATACGACAGCGTGTCCAATCGCGGCATCCTGCCGGGCAGCAATGGTGCAAGATACAGTCTGACATGCGGCATGAAGGCTCGTTCGGTTCTCCCTTCCACGATGAGTGCGATTCTCATGCACGACCTCCGATGCGGCCCATGCGCCAGATCTCATCCAACGTGTACTCCTGGAGCCATGCGTCAAGATCAAAGGTGTCAGCCCACGTCGTGGTGCAGGCCCCTGAATCGTCAATGTCCATCACGAGCACCTCGTCGGGACGGAGAAATCTGATCAGCCTGTCGGAATGCGTAGTCACAATCAGCTGCGTTCGTGTGGAGGCCTCCCGCATGAGATCCGCCAGGAGACTCAGCATCTCGGGATGAAGGCTGACTTCCGGTTCATCGATCATGGTCACTGTCGACAACGTGGGACTCTGCAGCAATGCGACGAGCCAGATGAAACGCAGCGTTCCCTCCGACAATTCATGCATGAAGATGGGCTTGCTGAACTTGGCATCCTTCCAGGTCATGGTCAGCATCCCCGCAGCGACAGGAGGAAAGTTCAATTCCTCGAAGTCTGGGAACGCGGCACGCAGGGTGTCGATGATCACATCATACCGGTCCCGCTCGCCTTCGCGCAATGCATAGAGATATGGGACCAGATCCTCGCCATCCGTGCCCGGCAACGTAGCTGGTCGCATCGCCTGCGGGAGTTTCACCGGTGCACGCGGCCCGACATCCAACACATGATACTGTGTGCTGGTTGCAAGAATTCTGCGGAGCTCCTCAGGCTGACGAAACATCTTCGGCACCTGTGCAAGCGATGTTTCCTGCGGATTGTGCGGCCAGTCGGGTCGGATGAGTCTGCGCTCTTCCACTTCGAAATAGCGGATATCACCTTCTGATGAATCGATGTGTCTGAACGGCTCTGGAAAGCCGGCATGTCGCTGCGAGAGGGATTCCTCCACAATCGCATATCCACTGTCCCGTGCCTGTACGTGCAGTGCGTACTCGAGAGGCTCGTGATCAGGGACGTGCATGCCGACCGTAAACGAGAGCGTGTCACTCCTGCCCCTCGTCAAGAGGCTTGTGATACCTCCCTGTCGGGAGATCGACTGCGCGAGTCTACCGGATGCGGACGCTGACAACAAGGCGCATGCATCGTGAAGCGAGGTCTTCCCCACCCCATTGGCACCGATGACAACCATGAGCGGACGTACCTCGAGGTCCACTTCATGCAATCTCCGAAAACCGCCGACCTTGAACCTGTCCAGTCTGTACAAGGAGTCTCTCCACCGTGTGAAGCAATGAACTTACTCAGCGATGCCCCAACATTCAAGCATCAGATCCTCGGTATCCCTCCAAGAGTACCGGAAAGCCAGAGCTGCGACAGCAGAACGCCCTTCTTCGCTCTTCTGATCAGTGCAGCATCGATGTTCACACGGGTGACGGCCGTCTTGCCCTTTATGCTCCGCTCGACAGTGAACAGCCGGATCCGATCGTCGAGAAGATCGAGACCGTCAAGTACGATCGGACTGTGAGACGTCAGCAGCATCTGGCGATCGCCGTGTGCGAGCGTCCACTCACACATTCGCCGTGACAAGGCCTTTGCGAGCAGTGGATTCTACGCATGATCAAAATTGTCGACGGCAAGAACAGGAGGCGCCTTCGGATGATGTGCGAGCACCATCATGAACAGCACGTACAGCGCGCCCTCACTCGCATCGTACCCGGAGAGCAGCTTTCCTGCCTCTGTCGAACGCAGATCAGCTCATGTTCCCAATGAACAGAGATCCAGAACCGGCGCGCCGGTCGCGGTGGCGCGGCTGGTGGTGCGCATCGTGATGGCGTGCATGCGCGGATGGCCATACCCCGAATCCATCGCGGTGTCAACGAGCGCGATGCAGAGGTCCCTGCGGTCGAAGGGATTCAGGATCGTCAGAAACGGCGTGACGCGCTCGCCGCTGCCGGCCTCGGCCGGGAAGAAGCGCTGCATGAAGCCGCCGGGATCCGCCGCGAAGGTGCGGCGGATGTTCACGAGATGATGATCCGGCATGACCGTTCCGTCGCCGGATGTCGCATGCAGACGCCTGCCCAGCACGGCATTCCACAGTTCCTCGAGTCCGTCATGCAGCGCCGCATCATCGCGGAACACCGCATACATGCGGACATCCGATGCCAGCACCTCGATGACGAGCGACAGCGGCACACGGATGCCGAGGAAGATGCCACCGCGGGATTGGATCCGTGCGGCGATCGCATCGAGCGCCTTCCCCCCATCCACCTCCGCACCCGCCACCTCTATCGGAAGCCTCTCGATCCGCTGATCATGCGTGTCGATCAGACGTGCATAGATCGTGCTGGCCTCATGCGCGGATGCATCCAGCGTGATGTACTGGCATATGAGATCGTCGGCGTACACGACATGCGCCGCCTTCGCGCGCGCAAGCTCGACGCACTGCGGCGTCTTCAGTTCGACCGTGATGTGCGGCACTGGTCTGCGGACCGGCATGTCCGCAAAGATCTTGTTGATCATGTCCAGCGTCATCATCGAGCGTGCGTCGAGATCCTCCTCGGACCCGACGCCCTTCGACTGATCGGCGAGAATGATCACATCGCGCGCGGCGGAGACATTCGCCATGCGCAGCCCATCGAGCGTTCTGGGATTCGCACAGACCCATGTCGTTTCGACCGTGTGATGCGTGATGCTGTTCTGGTGCCGCCCGACAAACTCCCCTGCCGCATTCTCGGACTCACTCTCGAAGAGAAGAACGATGTCTCGTCCCTCGGGCATTTTCCTGAGGTACCCGAGCAACTCCTCGATCTTGGAGCTGAAGCCGCAGACGATGATGTGATCCGATCCCATATAATCGAGACGGCCGCTTGTGCGCTTGTTCACAGTATTCATGATGAAGGAGGTGATTGATCCCGAAACGATTCCGAAAAACACGATTCCCGTGAAAACGATAAAGACACCAACAATTCGCGCAGAACCCTGCTGCAGCTCCGAGCCCTCCGCCTGGCCCATGATTGCAAGCATGGACCAATACAATTCCTTGAATAAGGAATTTCCCTGCACCGCATCCTTCTGGATGCCACCATGTATGGCTGTAAGACCGAGCGCCCCGGCAATCATGACAAATACGATGATGAGCAGCGCTACTCCAAGCTCCCTTCGAATGAGCTTGTGGTGCTGCCGCAGGAGCCGTGCCACACGAACTGATTCTCTGAGCAGTCCGATGGACCGCGCGACACGCAAGAGCCGTGTGGCCTTCACCAACCTCGCAACACGCCCGATGTCACCTAGTGGACCATGCCAAAGATTATAGTGGACAATGATCTCAGTGATCAAGGGTGGGAATGTGGCAAACATGTCCAGTACACCGGACCAGCGACCGAGGTACTTGCGGTTTGCCTGTCGAAGCGAAAACAAGCGAAAGGCACTACGACCGGTATAAACGAGCTTGAGCAGAAAATCCAGCAGGAAGAGGATGTCGATGGCAAGGGATGCTACGAATAGATTCGAACCGATATAACCACTGTTCTCTTTGATCACCATGCCATACTCTCGCACTTCATACCCATACAGAGCAATGGATACGATTGCGAGCCCAAGCATCACCTGATCGTACCTCTTCTTCTCGATCGGCACCTGATGCGGTAGCGCATTCGGATCCTCCTCGAAGATACGTTGAAAACGGGAGCTCATGCTGTTCGGGCGTTTCGATTTCACGGCTATCACCCTCCATGTGTACTTCTGCGAGACCTAACAATGTGCGTCACGAGAACAACACAATCAAGAACGTGTATTTCTTGACACTTGCTGCGCTGTTTCATACGTTGACTTTGATTTACTCCTGTCGCAGACAACGCAAAGTAGGAGATGCGCCCATGACGAAACGCCTGTTCATTCCCTGCGACCAATGCGGGTACGAGGAGTTCTGGGAAACGAATTACTGTGCCCAGTGCGGATCTCCCATACCACGGCGCACGCTCGAGGATCTCCCACCTTCATCGCCACCCTTCAACTGGAAGGCGCTCCTGACTGCGACCATTGGGACAACTGCGCTACTGATTGCACTCATTCACGCATTGAAGGCGAAGCTAATCATCGTTACGTGGGATGCTGTCGTATTGATCTTTCTGACATTGGTTCTGATGTGCGCTATGATCGTTGAAATGATACACCCTTACGATGAACGTTTTGAGGTGACGGTAGGCATCGCGGCCGCCATCATTATCTCATACATATATCTGATGGGGCTCTGGGACGTCATGTATCTTACGGAGGTCTGGCAAGTGCCCTTTCTCGTGGCCATCGCCGGAAGTGCGCTGGGCCGCTGGTTGTCCAGGCGTCGCATCCAGCCATCGAATACTGGCACCGACAGGAGCAATCAATGAACAGCAACCCGAATGATGCAGAAAACCCGATCCAGCCCACGTTCCTTGCGCGCATGCTGGGATATGGACTCGAGTACCTGCTTCTACTTGCCGTATTGGGCTTTATCTCTCTCCTTGCATGGGTCCGCGAAATCCCACCTCAGGAGCAAGGCACTGCGTACCTCTTGACCCTCATTTCCGCCGTGGGCATCTCAGCGGCGTTATGGTACTACATGCTGCGTGTCTTCGACAAGTACACACCAATTCCAGCGAAATTCTATATTTTCCTGATTCTGGCCGGCGGAGTCATGTCTTCGTACCCTGCCGGTTTCTTCAATACATTTTTCGAGCAGCACGTTGCTAACACCTTTGGCATGGGTTACGATGCGGAATTCAAGGTTCTGCTCTTTGTTGGCCCCAACGAGGAGTTCTGGAAAATAGCGGCTACTGTGCTGCTGACGTGGTATTCTCGCGAGATTCGTGAACCTCTTGATGTCGTCGTGGCCGCCGGGGCAGTCGGGCTCGGTTTTGCAACATTCGAAAACGTCAACTACATGATCAACCACGGTAATCAGGTGATTGTCGACCGCACGTTGACGTCAGTACCGATGCATCTCATGCTCAACGCAATCTGGGGGTATGGACTCGCGTATGTCCGATTCCATCCATCACTGCGGAAGAATCTGCTGACGAGACTGCTGCCACTGTTCGTTCTGAGCGCCGTGGTCCACGACTTTTACAACATCGTCGTGGTCGCTCTGGGCACACTGCTGCAGCTAATCATCGTGTGGTCCGCCTTTCTGTATGTCTATGGGTTTGGAGCCAGGGGAACTCTCTATTCCGATTCATCCACTTGCAACAAGTGCAATAAGGACCTACCACAGAATTCTACGCACTGTCCTCATTGTCACGAGCTTGTTCGATCATCCATCCTTCCTGCATGTCCCCGCTGTTCGGCGAATCATCTGTGGACTGCACGGTACTGCCATAACTGTGGACGTGATCTGAGTAGCTGGAAGACGTTGCGGAGATCGACTGTGCGTCGTCTACTTCCACGGCGTAAAAGAACTTTTCGAAGCCATTATTCGGTATAATATCACATTACCGCGATGCAATATTTCCTTGCATAAGCCCGCCATATCACTATCGGCCCTGCTTGCACTGGTCAGCGCAATGCGTACACCGCGTCTCTCGACGTATCAGCAATGTAGGCGCCTCCGTTCTCATACATGATCATGGCTTATATAGTTATGTTCGTACGCTATAATCTCTGCAGGGGACACATCGTCTATTTTATCTGCCGGCTTTATGGTTCCTATGTTGTATTCAGGGTGACTCAGCCCCCACGCTACCATTAGTCGGTCGTGATCGTCACCTTCATAACCATACATAACCGGAATCGATGCTGATTGTATCGATATCCCCCGGTTCCCGACAAGGCCACTGAGCCAGGGGCCCAAGTCCTCTACTATTTTACGATAATACTCCAGACGGCTCCCGCCACCGATCAGAATTACCGGCAATGCTGTTATCCAGGCATTCGCCATCGGGTCTCGATGCCGCCTAGCATTTGCAATGATCGTCTTGAGCATCCTCAGCATTTCATCACGGAGCACTGATTCTGCATCATCGACACTAGCCAATAGCGTTTGCTTAGTTGGCAAATACTGCTTAATATCATTCGTTATTGGAGCCAGTGGATCATGCTCATCTCTGAGAGCCTGAGCTTGCTTCTGATGAGTGGATAATATCGACTGTATCCTCACTTGGTGCAGCCGTATTGTACCATAGTGCTTAACATTTGCGTCCAATAAACTATATCGATCTTCACCGCCCCTATTGTGGATTATTATACTACATACGTCGACCGTAGAAGCCCCAATGTCCACCAACAGGTGCAACCCATTTCTTCTCCCAGGAGACCATGCATACCCTATCGCGCCGGCCGTACCCTCAGGTATAAGAGCGAACCAGCAGTCCCCGCCATCTTCAGGGCTGCTACACCCTTCCTCGATATGCTCACGTTCTTTTTTCGCGCTACATAACTGAACATCACTCGCTTTAAGCGAGAGTCTCCATGCAGCCCTTCCTACAACTTTGAAACGCCTCTGCTCTACAGTGTCTTCAATGCATGGAGATGGGACACCCAGATTCACTGACCAGATCAGTTTTCTGTAATGTCTGACGATTTCCGCCTTGTTCGTCATAAACCACAGGCGTGCGTACCTTAGCAATAGTGCGAGATATGCTATCGCTGCATCCTCAGGAGCGTAGCTCTGTTTTGTTGGCCCACGATTACTTATAATTTCTTGCTCCCTTGTAAAAAGCTCTATTTTTATATCTTTAACCTCATGCGCTCCCCTTTGTTTCTCCAGGGAGCAGGAACCCTCTGCACTGACCCATATACGTGTCGGCAACAGGTATGGCATTGATGAATGAGCATATAGTCCAAAATCGACCGCAAAGGCCGGTGGCGATTCACTGCCAGGTAACGATATTACGACCTTTGATGCCGAGGTTCCAAAATCTAGACCGATCACGACGTCCTGCTCACCCGATTCGCCGGGTGGAGTATACTGCATAACGCTCTCATCAAACATGGCGGATATCTCCATTTGCTACTCCTTTACACACCAACTAATATTGCTGTCTCTATGTTACTTCGACTATTGCTATTGCTATCTCGCGCGAATGCGGCCGCACTGTCCGGCAGCCCTCTATCTTCATTCGCTGCTGCTCTACACGCGCTTCCAATGCTCGAATGCGACCTTCGGTAGCCTTAACGAGAGAGATGCGCCCCTGCTCATTCAGTTTCTCCTTGACTCCTTCTAACTTCTCCAACTGCCGCTTCCTATGCTGTTCCAAAGTTCGTAGCTGCAAATCTGCCCGGTCTTCATTTCTCGCAATCATTTCTTGTGTATATGCCTCGAAGTCCGTGTCCAGCTTGTGAAATAGTACATCATTGGCAACATCAAATGCCTGCTTCAGCTCCACTGTGTTTCGCGCTTCCAACCAGTCAGCGCCACATGCGATCGATGCAGCTGCAAGCCTCTCAGCAATATCGGATTCCAGTTGGACGGCACTGTTGCTGAATTGTGCAGCCGCATAAACGATCCGCTCAACGTCTTGCAATGCAGCGAAGGACCAATGCGCTACTGCAAGAACATATTTACCCGCCAGTAAACTCAGATCGCATTCACTGGCATTTATCCTCAAGGCAACGGCAGGTGTTAGCTCGTCTCCTCTCTCTTTAATCATAGACCCTACCATTCGCACAAGAGGGTGGTACTGGGATATTACCTCTATCCCAAGCACTCCAGTCTCTGTAGTGCGATTGCTAAAGCAGCACCTAACAGCACCACGCGCGGCCATCGTAAACTGTGTTGCAATTGGTATACGCGTCATTCTAATGAACTCCGCGAGATCGTATCGCGCTCGTTCCGACAGATCAATTTCCCATACCTGCGTATCAGCATCGGCCTGTCTCATGACACACCCGGGATAGTGAAGACCGATATAGTCGAGGACATAATGCCGTAAGTCATCTCCTCTTATCCAACGGTTCTGCTCTCGAGCGGCGTGTACTTGGTTTAGGATATAGTCTCCGTATGCGATCAGGGATGCAGCATCCTGCTCCAACTGCTGTTCATACAGCCTCCTATTTTCCAACGCAAGAGCAGTCTGATCGATTCGCTGTTCCTGCTGCTCCGCCGACAGTTGATCCGACAACAAGTCCATCGTCATCCTGCGTATCTCGCTTCCCAAGATTGCTTCAAAGTCACCCAGTGCATTGCGGCAAAGGTCTAGTCTTTCATAAAGGCGCCTATAGATCCGTGAATCGATTGTATCAGCGTACACCACATTCCATATGAGCACCCTGTCCGCGGTCTGCCCCAATCTGTCAATACGACCGATGCGCTGCTCAAGTCGCATCGGGTTCCACGGCAGATCGTAGTTTACAACAACGCGAGAAAACTGTAGGTCTACTCCCTCACCCCCAACTTCTGATGACAACAACACACTCGGTCCATTGGCCGCTTGGAACCGTGCAATAATCTCGTCCTTTGTTTGCCTCTGGCCACCCTTGAGAACAATACATGACAATTTGTCATCGGCAAGCCGTCCTGCCAGGTAGTCCAGCGTGGCTCGGAATGTGGAGAATACAACCACCTTCTCCAATGGATGCTCTATCAAATAACTTCGTAGTATTTCCAGCAAGCGCTTGTATTTTGTATCTACATTTCGCAGTTCTGTCAGCGACACTGAGAATGAAGCCCTCAGCACTATTTCTGTTACGAGGGGACCGAGCTTATTCTTCCGCGAAGCATCCTCGCACTCATCTCCTGTTTCCTCCGATTCATCCAACTCTGCTAGCTTTAGCTGCCATACGAATAATGATGCGGCCATGCTGCTTGTCATTTGCCGCTGTGGCTGCGCTAGGAGAAACCGGTCATTGGCATCATGCCTTGCAGAGTACTCTATTACAATGTTGGTTACTATCTCATAGAACTTGTATTCTACCGGAGCGAGTTCTACAAATTCCGCGACCGGCTGCCGTATAACACGCCATTCATACACATCCCTTTTTCGCGTCCTCGTTACGACGTGTGACAAGAGGTTGACTGTCTCCAGACGATAAGCTAATCGGCTCCGATGATCCCCATTTCGCAATCGCTCTTGCGTTAAATCATCGTCTTTTATCATCTTTAATTGTCGATTGTACTTTAGCAGTGGCTGTGCACGAGCTTCTTGTATGGCACGCTGGAGTTCCAGATAGTTGAGATTTTGTCCCAACACAATGTCTCGAGCACGAACGAGAGGACCATTTGCCGCTAGCACCTCATCGAAGACCGCCGTCGAGGTGAACGTATCGGGATCCAGCAGATTGAGCAACGAAAAGAGATCCTCATTCCGGTTGTGAATCGGTGTCGCCGTAAGTAGTAATGTGTACTCTGAGACATTCTTTGCAAGATGTGCCAGTGCATTTGTTTGCGTCTCCGGATTTCTCAGGTGATGGGCTTCATCAACAACGAGCAAATCAACCAGCCGCTCCTCGTTCTCATTGGCACGGAGAAACGATGCCAACTCGACGACGGCGCTGCCATCCTCTTGAACTTCCCATTCACGCGGAGGCCGAAGGCCTTGTGTGCTCGCAACAATGGCAAAGCCGCGCCCCATCGCGTCTATACTTTTTAGTATACCCAGCACTTCCCGCGCATCGCAGATCTGTGCAGCAACACCAAACTTGTTAGCTAACTCGTTTTTCCACTTCATGCGCAATGCAGCTGGACAGAGCACCAACAGTCGGCGCATATCATACCGACTACGAAGCTCGGTCCACACTAGACCGGCTTCTATTGTTTTACCCAAACCTACTTCGTCTGCAATCAGCACCCCATTTACTGGTGATTCCAGCATTTTAAGCACTGGTTTAAACTGATATGCATAAAAATCTGTATTTGTTGCCTCCATACTGTATACTACATCCGCCAACCTTCCAGTCAGCTTGGCATGAGTAAGGGATCTTCTCAGATGCATAGGGCGTCCGAGCTGCCCATCCTTAAGCATGTCTAGAGGCGACATCAACGTGTCGTTGAATGCCTCTATTTGATCTGCCGGAATCCACTGAGTTCGGTCAGGAAACATCACTTGCACCAGCTTACGTTCTTGGCGCATCATCTCCTTGCCGGTCAGAATGCCAATCCGCAGTGGATCATTTACCAATCGTACGCGTTTCATCTCCGTCATTTATCGGCTCTTCTGGCTTTCTTGTGGGTCAGTTTTGGGGGTAGTAACGTTGCAGAGCCCCTGTTCACAAGCTCATCGCACGTCTCATGGCCGTTTCTGCCGCCCTCACCAAGCATTACCAGCTCCTGCTGG
>JAEYUG010000122.1 GCA_023432805.1 Bacteroidota bacterium
GATCCATCCCGACCCGACCCATCGCGGCCCGATCCATCCCGACCCGATCCATCCCGGCCCGATCCATCCCGGCCCGATCCATCCCGGCCCGATCCATCGCGACCGTCGCCGTCGCCTCCGATCGATGATGCGAGCGTGCCATCGGGATTCATCGTGAGCGCCCGTGAATCCGGGTAATATCCCTCCTTCTCGAAGAACACACCCAGCTCCTTGCCGTCCTGCGGAACCGTGAACATGAACTCGCCGGTCTCGGGATCGCTGCGCAACTGCGCCTCGATCTTGCCGGTCTTCAGATCCTGCACGTATATGTCGGCACCGACGGGATTCCCATTCTCGTCGGTCACACGCCCGATCACGCTCGCCACCTCGCTGGCGGGACGCGCCTCCGACGGCAGCTCGATCATGAAAATGTCGTTGGCGCCACGTCCACCGGGACGATCAGATGCCGAGAAGAACGCGAACTCGCCGTCGAGCGAGACCTTGTAGCCCCAGTCGTCATCCGACGTGTTGATCTCCTTGCCGAGATTGACCGGCTCGCTCCACTCCGTCCACGAATTCTCGCTCAGGCGCACCGACTTGAACACATCCAGCTTGCCGAACCCTGCATGCCCGTCGCTCGAGAAATACAGCGTCTTCCCGTCGGGATGCAGAAACGCCGACCGCTCGCAGTACGGCGTGTTGATCACCGCACCGAGATTGATCGGCGCCATCCACGTGTTGCCGCGCTTGACCGCGACCCACAGATCGCTGTTGCCCGCAGCACTGCCATGAAACGACGTCCCCTTAGGCACCCGCGCACCCTGGCCGCCCGGACGGTCCGACGTGAAGATCAGCGCCTTCCCGTCGGCCGTGATGAACCCGTCGCTGTCCCACGAATTGCTGTTCACCGGCACCGGGAAGTGGCGGATCTGACTCCACCCGGTCGGCGTCTTCTCGAAATAATAATTGTCGCCGTTGCCCAGATGCCCGTGGAAGCCCCCGTACAGCAAGATCATCGTACCGTCGAACGACAGCCCGTTGATCGTCTCATGCTCGTTTGTGTTGATCCGGTCGCCGAGACTCTGCGCCGGCTGCCACGCGCCGTTCTCGCGCAGCGACACATAAATGTCGAGCCCCCCCTGCCCGTTCTCGTCGTCGTCGCGCGCGAAATACAACCGCGACCCGTCACTCGTGACCGCAGGCTTGATCTCATTGAAGGATGTGTTGATCGCGCTTCCCAGATTGCGGACTTCGAGGGATTGCGTCGTGCCGCGCAGCATCCCGGTGATCGTTGTGAAACGCCGCTCCATCGCGGGGAAGCGGGGCTTCCATTGATCGAAGATGTCGGCCGCCGCATTCCAGTCCTTGCGGTCGAGTGCGGGAGCAGCCAGCCGCTGCACCGCGACAAAGGCATCCTCGTTCGGGGCCCACTTGTCGGCATAGGCTGCGTAATCATCGTGATCGTCCATGTTCGCCAGGTCCTTCGACAACGAACACGCGGTGACAACCAGAGCCAGCAACAGGGGGAGGAGGCGGAACAGACGCATAAGAACCGTGCATGCATGAAATGAGGAATCCGAACCAACAAACCTACCCCCCCCGCCCCCCACAATGCAAGCCACCCTGGGAGGACGGACGCCCTCGTCCGTCACAGGAGGACGGACGCCCTCGTCCGTCCAGCACCCACTGAACATCCGTCAAGAGTGGACGAGGACGTCCACCCTCCTTTCTACCACCTCCTCCGCGGCGTCAACACCTTGCGCACCCGCCCCATGAACGACAGCGACGGATCCACCCGCACCTCGACCCACGCATACAAAGACGGCAGCACCAGCAACGTCAGCAGCGTCGACGTGATCAGTCCCCCGATCACCACCGTCGCCAGCGGCCTCTGCACTTCACTGCCCTGCGACGTGTTCAGCGCCATGGGAATGAAACCCAGCGACGCCACCAGCGCAGTCATCAAGACAGGACGCAGCCGGTCCACCGCACCATCCACCACCGAACGCGTGATATCCTCCCCGCGGGCACGCAGATGATTGATGTGCTCGACCAGCACCACGCCGTTGAGCACCGCCACACCGAACAGCGCGATGAATCCGATCGCACTCGTCACCGAGATGTTCAGATCCCGCACGAACAGCGCGATCAATCCCCCGCTCATCGCGAACGGCAGATTGATCAGAATCAGCACCGAATTCCGCAGATTGCCGAACATCGCGAACAGCAGCAGATAGATGATCAGCAGCGCCATCGGCACCACCAGAAACAAGCGCCCCATCGCCCGCTGCTGATTCTCGAACTGCCCGCCGTACTCGAGAAAATATCCCGCCTGCAACGGCACTGACCTCGTGATCGTCTGCTCGAGCTCCGCCACATAACTACCGACATCGCGGCCCGCGAGATTGATCCCGACCACCACCCGCCGCTGCCCGTGCTCGCGGCTGATTTGGACGGGACCCTCGACCGGCTCGATGCGCGCAATCTGCGCGAGCGGTACCGATCCCCCGCCCGGCAACGACACGAGAATCGAGCGGATCGCTTCGACCGTTGCCCTGCTCTCCCCCTCGTAGCGCACCAGCACATCGAAGCGCCGCGTCCCCTCGAACAACTCCGTCGCCGTCTTGCCGCCGACCGCGATCTCGATCACCTCCTGCACATCCGCGATGGCGAGACCGTAGCGCGCGATCGCCGAGCGGTCGATCGCAATGTCCAGATACGTCTGTCCGCTCACCTGCTCGACCATCGCATTGTCGACCCCCGCGATCCCCGCAGCCGCACGCTGAATCTGCGCCGCCGTGCGCGTGAGCACCTCGAAATCCTCGCCGAACACCTTCACCGCCACATCACTCTTCACGCCCGCCACCAACTCGTCGACCCGCATCGCGATCGGCTGCGTGAAATTCGCCGTGATCGCCGGTTCCCGGTCCGTGATCTTCCGCATCTCGTCGATGATCTTCTCCTTCGTCATCCCCTCGCGCCACTCGCTGCGCGGCTTGAGCATCACGAAACAATCCGTCTCGTGCACCCCCATGTAATCGTTGGCCAGATCCGGTCGCCCCGTCTTGAACACCGCCGTGCGCACTTCGGGAATCGCCGCGATCTTCCCCTCCAGCTCCGTCCCGCGCGCCACACTCTCCGACAGAGCCACGCTCGGAAGCCTCCGCACCTCGATCAGCACCGATCCCTCGTCCAGCTCCGTCAGGAACTCCGTCCCCATCAGCGGCACCAGCGCCAGCGAAACCACCAGCACCACGATCGCGGCGAAGGACGTCTTCCCCACGTGCTCGATCGACCACTCCAGCGCCCTGCGGTACCGCGGCGTCAGCCAGCGGATCACGACGTTTTCCTTCACATCCCCCTTCACCTTCAACATCCACGAGGCCATCACCGGCACGAACGTGAATGCAAGAATAAGAGATCCGAATATCGCGAATCCCACCGCATACGCCATCGGCGCGAACATCTTCCCCTCCATCCCCTCGAAGGTCAGGATCGGCACATACACCATCAGGATGATCAGCACCCCGAACGTGATCGGCCGCGCGACCTCCCTGGCGCTCTCGGCGATCACCTCGCTGCGCGTCTTCGCCCCGTCGCGGTTGCGCGAGAGCGACCGCACGAAATTGTCGACCAGCACCACCGCGCCGTCGACGATCATGCCGAAGTCGAGCGCGCCCAGACTCATCAGGTTCGCCGACAGACCCAGCCGGTCCATCCCGATGAACGTGAACAGCATCGAGAGGGGAATCACCAGCGCGACGATCACCGCCGCACGCCAGTTGCCGAGAAAGAAGAACAGCACGGCGATGACGAGGATGCCTCCCTCGATGAGATTCGTCTCCACAGTGCGGATGGTGTTGCCGACAAGCTCCGTCTGATCATAGAACGAGCGCACCGCAACCCCCGGGGGAAGCGACCGGTTGACCTCCTCCACCTTCTCCTTGACACGATTGATCACCGTGCGGCTGTTCTGTCCGCGCAGCATCATCACGATGCCGGTCACCACCTCGCCCTGCCCGTCCTTCGTCACCGCACCCGCGCGCGTTTCCGGTCCGAGCGTCACCGCCGCCACATGCCGCACGAGCACGGGCACCCCGCCCTCACTGCGCACGACGATGTCGCCGATGTCGTCGGCACTCGCGGCCAGACCGAGACCTCGGATGATGAAGCTCTCCCCGTTGTGCTCGAGAAAATTGCCGCCGCTGACGGAATTGTTCCGTTCGATCGCCGTGAACACCTCGCCGAGCGTGAGTCCGTATGCATCGAGCTTCTTCGGATCCACCAGCACCTGGTGCTGCTTGACGAATCCCCCGAAGCTGTTCACCTCGGTCACACCTGGGATGGTCTTGAGCTGCGGCTTGACCAGCCATTCCTGAATCGTGCGCAGCTCCATCGGCGAGTAGCCCTCGCCCTCGACCACGTACTGGTAGATCTCGCCGAGCGCGGAGGAAATGGGACCCAGCATCGGCTGCGCCACACCCGCGGGCAGTTCGCTGCGGATGTTCGAGAGCCGCTCGCTCAACAGCTGCCGCGCGAAGTACACGTCGACACGATCCTTGAACACCACCGTCACCACACTCAGTCCGTACTTGGAGATCGAACGCACGATCTCCACGTCGGGCAATCCGTTCATCGCGTTCTCGATCGGAAAGGTCACCAGACGTTCGACCTCGAGCGGCGAGAGATTCGTCGCCTCGGTGATCACCTGCACCTGATTGTTCGTCACGTCGGGAAACGCGTCGATCGGAATATGCTGCAGCGAGTACACGCCGAGCACCACGATCGTCAGCACGAAGCCCAGCACGAACAGCCGGTTCTTCAGCACGAAGTCGATGATGCGACCGCTCATGTCATTCCTCTTCGCCGACCAGCTTGAGCTGGCTCTTGAGCTGGAACACCCCCTTCGACACCACCTGCTCGCCGCGCGCGACACCGGAGCGGATCTCCATCCGGTCGTCGAACGACATGCCCGTCTCGACCCGGCGGTACACATACGAACTGTCGCTCGCACGCACGAACACGTAGGTATCCGAACCATCATAGGCGATCGCGTCGAGCGGCACATGCAGCACCCGCGCCGGCGTCTCGGTGCGGATCGCAAGCCGGCCCTGCTGATTGGGCCGCAACTTCCCCCCGCTGTTTGCGACCGTGCAGTACACGGCCAGCGCACCGGTCTTCGCGTCGAGCGTTGCCGCCAGCGTGCTCACCTTCCCCTCGAAACGCGCATCCGGCCAGGCATTCGTCGTGAACACCGCTCCCTGACCGGCACGCACCGACGAGAGATCATGCTCGAACACATTGCCTTCGACCGTCACCGATGCCAGCGCGATCAGTTCGAAGAGCCGGCTGCCGGAAGTCACATGCTGTCCGATCGCCGCGTCGCGCATGCTGACCACACCCGCGATCGGCGCGCGCAGCTTCAGTACGGGACGCCCACCCTGCTCCAGCGCCGCGATGTCGTCGTCGGAGAGTCCCGCTGCCAGCAGCGTCATCCGCGCGGCATGCGCCGAGGCCTGTGCGGAGGTCATCGCATTGCGCGCGGCGAGCAGCTGCTTTTCGCTCGTCACCTGGCCGTCGTGCAGACCGCGGACCCGCTCGTACTCGGCCGAGGCGGTGAGGGACTCACTCTGCGCCCGGACATGCTCGGCCCCCATCTCCCCGAGTTCCATGCTTTCGAGCGTGGCCAGCACCGCGCCCTTCGCGACCCGGTCTCCCTGCGCGACCAGCACCGACGCGAGCCGTCCATCGATCAGCGGCGAGACCATGGCGATCATGTCGGGATCAGAGATGACGGAAGCCGGAACGGAAATCGTACGTCGCACCTCGCTCTCGTCGACAGGAGCCACCGCGACCTCGATCGCACCGCGCAGCTGTTGCGGAAGCACCAGCACCGTCGCCTCCGGTGCAGCCGCCTTCGGCGTCTCGACCACCTTCGGCGCCTCCCCCCCGCAGCCCACCAACAACACCAGGAGTACGGCCACCCCCGCTGGGAGGACGGACGCCCCCGTCCGTCTCGGGAGGACGGACGCCCTCGTCCGTCCTTCACCCCCTCCACCCCCGTCAACACCACCGCACCATCCATCACTGGTGGACGAGGACGTCCACCGACCTTTCCTGGTGGACGAGGACGTCCACCGACCGTTCCTGGTGGACGAGGACGTCCACCGACCGTTCTTGGTGGACGAGGACGTCCACCGACCGTTCCACCGACCGTTCCTTTTCATTTCACCACCTCCATACCCGTCGCCAATTCATATTCCGCCACCGCCGCATACCCCTCTGCGAGCGCGTCATGATACCCCAGCATGATCTCCAGCGCCCCCCGCTGCGCCTCGATGAACTCGATGTACGAAACCTCCCCCGCCTCATACCCCAGCTTCGCAGCCCGCATCGCCTCCTCCGCCTCCCGCAGAATCCCGTTCGAATACGCGGCCACCGTCGCTTCAGCGGAGCGCACTCCCGCCTCCGCCGACACCACCCGGGCACGCAGCTCCAACTCCAGCGCCCGCAGACGCGCCTTCGATTCCATCGCCAGTCCGGCCCGTTCCTCCCCCCGGCCTCGTTCCCCGAGCATGAACCACAGCGGCACCCGGGCCGTTAGCTCCGCGCCCCAGAACATCCCCATCGAGGGAATCTCCTGGCGGAACACCCCGGCAGTGAATCCCGGCAGATACTCCATCCAGCCCCGTGCCCTGTCGCCGTCATACCCGTCGAACTCCGCCCGCGCCTCCCGCAGCAAGGGATGCGCGTCCAGCGGCACCGCGGCAAACTCCACCCGCGCGGGAGGATCCAGCGCGACACCCGGCGCCAGCAGAGCATCCACCGGACGACCCACCGCAGACGACAACCGTGCGAGTGCGAGCGCACGATCCCGCTGACCCCGGCTCTCGGCCGCGGCAGCCGATGCGGCCGACGCCGTGGCACGCAGCACCTCGAGGCGCGTCCCCTCGCCTGCCTCCGTGCGTCGCTGCGCCTTCTGCGCGAACTCCTGCGCGAGCGCGGACGCCTCGCGCAGCATCGACAACCGATGCTCCGCCGCGTAGAACGCCCCCCACGCCGCGATCACTTCCGCGCGCACCGCGAGGCGCACTGCCTCAGCGCGTGCCCGTGCCGCGGCCGCAAACCGCCCCTGCACCGTGGCCCGCGAGCCCGTCAGCAGCGGCACATCGAACTCCTGCGACAGCCCATAGTAACGCATCCCCCCGTCGCCGAAGGATCCGGCAGTGGGAATCTCCTCCTCATGCACATACAGCTCGGGCGAGGACGGAGACCACGCCTGCAGCGTCCGTCCCTCTTCCGCGCGCACGCGTCCCGCAGCCGCTTCCAGCGCGGGATGCGCACGAAGGGCTTCCTCGATCAGTGCCGGCAACGACGCCGGCTGGCCGTGCAGGGAGCCTGCACACAGGAGCAGCAGAAGCAGTACAGCGTGCCGCTTCATTCCTCTTCCTCACCTTGATTGATCATCTTCACCACTGTGGATCCGGTCGTGCCGGCTGCATACTCACGAACGAGCCCGCCTCCCGTGTGGCCCGTGTAGAGCACCACAGCCAGTACCAGCAGTCCCGCTGCACGCAACATATGCACCAGCACCGCACGGCGCCAGACGTACTCCGCCACGAGACGCAGCACCGCGTAGGCGAGCGCGCTCCACGCGGCGATGCGACCCAACTCTTCGTGGGCCTCGAGTGCACGTTCGATGCCGACAATGTTCTCGGCGGCGTGCTCGGCCCAGCCGCCCGACAGCATCGCGGCAACGGCGCCGAGGGCTCCGGCGACGATGAGCAGCACGGCTGCGAGACGGACACGTTCGCCGAAGCGGAACACGCCCGCAGCGTCCAGCAGCACACCGGCTGCCAGCAGGGCGATGGGGAAATGGACAATCATGGGATGCAGGTCGGGCATGTCGGTCTCCGTGCGGATGTGTGTCACATGAACCCCTGCAATCTACGCGGCGAAGATTGGAGCATTCTGTGAGACGCATGAGAAAGCTCTCATCTGCGCTGCATCCCTTGAGAAGGCGGCGGGCATGCGATAGATTGGTGCATGCGCATTCTGGTGATCGAAGATGAACAGCGGCTGACCGACGTGCTCAGACAGGGACTCGGCGAGGAAGGCTATGCCGTGGATTGTGCGCGCGACGGGGAGGCGGGACTCGAAGCCGCTCGGACGACCGAGTACGACTGCATCCTTCTCGACTGGCGCCTTCCGCGCCGCAGCGGCATCGACGTGCTGCGCACGCTGCGCGCCGAGGCGCAGGCCGTGCCCGTGCTCATGCTCACGGCACGTGAAAGCGTCGCCGACAGGGTCGAGGGACTCGATGCCGGCGCCGATGACTACCTCGTGAAGCCCTTCGCCTTCGAGGAGCTGCTCGCCCGCATCCGCGCCCTGCTGCGGCGCGGTCACGGCGATGCGGCGACCGTGCTTGCGATCGACGATCTGACAGTGGATCCCGTCACACGCAGCGTGCGGCGCGGCGAGGCGGCCTTGCAGCTCAGCGCACGCGAGTACGCCCTGCTCGAGTACTTCCTGCGCAACATCAACCGCGTGCTCTCGCGCACCGTCATCGCCGAACATGTCTGGGAACTTCCCTACGCAGTCAACACCAACATCATCGACGTCTACGTGCGCTACCTGCGCGAGAAGCTCGATATCGGATCCCGCCGTCCGCTGATCCACACCGTGCGGGGCACAGGCTACGTCATGCGGGTGGACGATGCGGCTGCCTGAGCGCCCCCGCACCCTCAGCGCGCGGCTCACCGTCGTGTACACGAGCCTGCTCGCGGCGAGCCTGCTCGCCTTCGCCCTTGTCGTCTTTCTCGTCTTCGATGCCGGCATCCATGCCCAGCTCGACGCCCGTCTCGAACACGAGGCCGCCGAGTTCGCCGCGTCCATCATCATCCGTCCCGATGGCACGATGGACTTCTCGAGTCCACTCGTCGAAGAGCACGAGCAGATCATCAGCGGCGTCAGCGCCCACAGCCTCCAAGTCATCGCCCGCAACGGACGCCTGCTCTGGTCCTCCCCCCCCGACTCGAGCCGCACCCTGCCCCCGCCGCCCCTGCGCGTGCCCGAGACCCGCAGCCGCATCACGAGCGAAGAGGACCGCCTGCCCGACGGCCGCGAACGACGCCTGCTCTACCACCCCGTGTTCCACGGCGAGCGCCTGCTCGGCTGGGTGCAGGTCGGCGCGATGGAAGACGTGATCCAGGACGCCCTCGCCGTGCTGCGTCTCACACTCTGCGTCGTCGCCGTACTGCTGCTCGCCGCAGCCGGCTTCGGCGGACACGCCCTTGCGCGCCGCGCCCTGCGACCCCTCACCGACATCGCGGCCGCCGCGGAGACCATCACCTCGCGCACCCTCTCGGTGCGCATGGATGCCGGCCGCCATCGCGATCAGGAAATCCGATCCATCGCCCAGGCCCTCGACAACCTGCTCGACCGGCTCGAGCACGCATTCACCACCGTCAGCCGATTCACCTCCGACGCCTCCCACGAGCTGCTCACCCCCCTGACCGTCATCCGGCAGGACCTCGACGTCACCCTGCGCAAACCCCGCAGCGCCGACGACTACCGCGCCACCCTCGAGCGACTGCGCGGCGACACCGAGCGCCTCACCCGCATCGTGCGGTCCCTGCTCGCCCTCTCGCGCATCGATCAGGGTGTCCGGCAGCCTGCCGAGGTGTCGGATCTCTCACTCGTCGTGCGGGAGGAATGCGACGCGGCCTCCGCCCGTGCCCGCAGCTGCGGCGTCGCACTTGTCCTGCACCATGCGGAAGTCCCCTCCCCCGCATGCGCCAGCGACACCCGCCTGCATGCCATCGTCGCCAACCTCATCGAGAACGCCCTGCGCTTCACCCCGCCGGGCGGCACCGTCGATCTCACCATCGAGACATCCGAGCCCGGCACCGTGCAACTGCGCGTGCGCGACAGCGGACCCGGCCTCCCTTCCGGCGAAGAGGATCGCATCTTCGACCGCTTCTACCGCGGCACCAACACCCTCGAGAACACCGTCGGCGGTGCCGGCATCGAGGGCAGCGGACTCGGCCTCGCGATCGTCCGATCCTACGTCGACGCCGACCACGGCCGCATCACCGCCCGCACCCACCCCACCGGCGGCGCCGAATTCACCCTCACCTGGGCCACGCCCTGACCCCGTGACGGACGAGGGCGTCCGTCCTCCCAAGACGGACGAGGGCGTCCGTCCTCCCAAGACGGACGAGGGCGTCCGTCCTCCCTTCATCGTCTCCGACACTTTTCTTATTTTCAGACATTCAGACCCGAAACCCCGAGAGCCTGCCATGCCCCGCCGCCGCACCGCGTTCAACCTCTACCGCACCCCCCTCCAGCTCGCCATCGTCGCCCTCCTCGCCGTCATGCTCGGCCGCTGGATCTTCCAGGCAGACTACATCCCGGATTTCGAAGCCTACTGCCCCCTCGGCGGCATGCAGGCCCTGGCCTCCTTCGCCTACTCCAACACCCTCGCCTGCTCCATGACCGCCCTGCAGATCGCCATGGGCATCGCCCTCGCAGCCGGCGTCCTCCTCGCAGGCAAACTCTTCTGCTCCATGCTCTGCCCCCTCGGAACCTTCACCGAATGGCTCGGTCGCATCGGCGAACGCGCGGGAATCCGCATCACGCCACGGGGAATCACCGACCGCCTCCTGCGCGCACCCAAGTACGCCCTCCTCTTCGCCACCTTCTATTTCACCGTCGAGAGCAGCGAACTCTTCTGCCGCACCTTCGACCCCTACTATGCGGCCTTCACGGGATACAGCTCCGACGTCAACGTCTGGTACGCCACCGCCGCCCTCGCCATCCTCGTGCTCGGCAGCATCTTCATCCGCCAGGCCTGGTGCAAATACCTCTGCCCCCTCGGCGCCGTCACCAACCTCTTCGCCTACGCCATCCCCGCAGCTGGCATCACCCTCGCCTGGTTCGGCGCCAACGCCCTCGGCGCGAACCTGTCATGGATCTGGCTCCTCGCCGCCCTCTGCCTCCTCGGCTTCGCCCTCGAGGCCTGGCGCATGCAGGGCATCGCCTTCCCCGGTATGAAGATCCGGCGAGTGGACGAAGTCTGCACCGGATGCCGCAAGTGCGACCGCGCCTGCCCCATGGCCATCGCCATCAGCGAAACGGGACCCGTGCGCCACATCGACTGCCACCTCTGCACCGACTGCGTCGAAGCCTGCCCCGAGCGCGGCGCCCTCGTCGTCGCCCGCTCCAGCCGCCCCTGGGCCCCCGCCGCCGTCACCATCGCCCTCGTGAGCGTGGGACTCTTCCTCGGCGCCACCATCCACATCCCCACCCTCAACCAGCGCTGGGGCGACCCCGCCGCCCAGGCCCGCGCCCAGATGATCGAGCTGAGCGGCATGAAATCCGTCAAGTGCTTCGGATCCAGCTCCTCCTTCGCCACCCGCATGCGCAACGTCGCCGGCGTCACCGGCGTCGAAACCTACGTCGGAGACCGCACCGTCCGCATCTGGTACGACCCCGCGGCCACCACCGCGGCCGACGTCCGCGCCGCCGTCTTCGTCCCCACCCGCTACATCATCGCCACCCCGCCGGTGGACGCCCCCGTCGCCGTCATGGAGTGCGGCATCGACAAACTCTTCGACCCCCTCGACCACTTCGCCCTCGAGGAAGTCCTCATACAACATGGTGGCGTCCACGCCCTCGAAACCCGCTTCGGAGAGCCCGTGCACGCCACCATCTGGTACGACCCGACCAGAACAAGCCCGGATCGCCTGAAAAAAGCCATAGAAGTGGAGGAAGTCACCTGGGAGACCAAGAGCGGATACCGCACCGAGTCCCTCGCCTTCGCCGTCACCCCACCCCGCGTCACCGCCGCCACCCTGAGGGGAAGCGACCTGGCCCGCCACTTCTTCGAGCCCTACGACGCCACCTTCAACACCTGGGGTAGCGAAGACACCCTCGCCCTCGCGAAATACGACATCCCCACGCCCCGCGTCGAAACCAAACGCGACACCCTCCCGTATCTTGTAAGTCACATGTCAGACGACCCCGGCATCGTGCGCCTTCAGACCCTCTACAGCGCGTCGGGACCCACCCTCCGCTTCTGGTACAACCCCGCACGCACCACCCCCGAGGCCATCCTCACCCGCCTCCGCCTCCCCCAGCTCTACGTCCTCTTCGACAACGACCAGACCGGCCACATCCCCAACCCATTCAAATGACAAACGCGCCCGAAGGCGCGTGGATAGACTTGTAGACGAACACTGTTGTCAGAGTCGATCGTCCGAATCCAAACCGTTGTAATGAAAGTACCGCGGTACGGACACGCCGTGCACTTTTGAATAGTACATGATGCGAACGGGCCGTGGCAAGGGTGCAAACCCGGTTCGAGCGAGCATCAGGGCCTCACGGGCACTGTTGGCGTAGGAGTAGATGAGCTGAACTCCCTGTGATCTGGCATCTGATAGAAACGCGCCTAGCGTGGCCTGTGCATCGTGAACGGTGCCAAATGTGAACTCAGAGAGATACCATATATCGCCATCAAGATTGGCGATTATATGGCCTCTTCCAGTATTCAACCACACACTCATAGGCTTGTTGAAATTCTCCAGACCCATGCAGCGCCACTGATAATACTGCTTGTCATGAATAACAGATGCACAGCCGGATACCTCGTGGCTCTTCATGTGAAGCTGCTCGTAACAGACATTTTCTCCGTACCGTGCTCGAACAATGGTATTATCATTTTGATGCGTCGTACTGAACCATCTGCCAACACGATGCAGAAGAGGATAGATTGTTGAATAACGATCATAATGAAAGGCATGTGCAACGAAAGTGGGATTATCTGCGCGTATGAGCTGATACGGTCCTCGCACGGACGCAAAACCTATTTTCGTCATGGTGGCATACGCACCGGGACTCGGATTGCTGCCGAGCGTCACCGCCTTCATCTTCATCCCCTCTGAAAACAGAGATGATGCGATTCCTTGACCTCGAAATGAACTGTCTACCATGAGATCGCACGCCCACTGCGCATCATGGAATTCCCCTTCCTGTTCAATAACCACGGGTATGAGGCCTAGCTGTCCTACAACGGTCTCACCGCTGCGCGCAAGTAAAAGACCGTCACAGTGCAGATCATCGTGTGCCCTGAACTTCCATCGATTGTAGAACCCGTTTCTCCTGCGACCCTTGTGAGGCCACATTTTTGCTGCGAAGGCTTCATGCGCCTCGGCGTACTTCAAGGTATAGGGCTCAATCACCATATCGGCCCTCGTCGATGAGAAGGCGTGGCGTTACGAAGCGTAAGGAACCTGCATCACGTAGCGCAAGCATAGTACGCATGAACACCAGCCATTCATCCTTCGACTCAACACCCTGACGTGAAAGAGCCGCCGGATGACCGCTGACTGTGATGACAACATCTTCGTTTCGGCTGGCCATTGTCGTGATATGAGATCGGATGCGATCATCAAATCCGCAGTAGGCCATGGGAAACAGGGTCACTCGATTTACACGCGACGGCTGGAGAGGTGATATCCAAAACCGCCTTCTTCGGCTGATAATGCTGGAGAAGAACGGCACGTAGGCAACCCGCATCCACGTGTAACCCTCATCCTTGAGAATGGGGACGATACCACCTATGCTGCTCCCCGCTCTGAACAGCGACACACGCTCATCACCGCGACTGAACGCGCCCTTCCCCCACCATGTTGCAGGTTTGTTGTGGGGCGGGACAAAACCCACGACGGTTGACACATTGTCCGTAGCACGCTCCAAGCTGAGTTTGCTCCGTCGCAAGGAGAGGCGTAGCTGCTCATCGGACAGATGCGGGAGCCATTCATGCTTCCAGGAATGTGATGCAAGTTCACAACCTGATGCCGCAATGCGCCGCAATTGTTCGTTCACGTGAAATGGCGGCGATCCGGGTTCAGCAGCAAAACCCACGACGGCAAATGTCATTGACACGCGATGTGCGATAGCATCAGCCAGGATATAATCCACATTCTCATGCTCTACGAGACAATTCGCCTCGACCCAATTGTATGGCTTTGTCGCATTCAGCATTCCTGCTGCGGTATCATAATCCCATATGATGGCCAGATGTACCATTACATGCTCTGGGCGAGACACTGTAGTTGAGACATCAGAGAATACGCACAGATTGAGCATACTGCTCGTAGATTCTCGTGATCCCCTCCTTGAGTGGGATCGTCTGAGACCAGCCATATGCTTGGAGTCGACTCACGTCTAGCAACTTGCGAGGCGTACCATCTGGTTTTGACACATCGAACACAATATCTCCATCGTATTCAACGATCACCCGTATCAACTCGGCCAAATCGCGAATGGAGACGTCCATTCCACACCCGATGTTGAGAAACTGGGAGTCCTCATGTGTCTGCATCATGAGAAGCAAGGCACGAGCGCAGTCATCGACGTGCAGAAACTCTCGGCGTGGGGTGCCACTTCCCCACAAATGCACTGCGTCACCATGCACACCGTGCCGAGAAAGCCATGCAACATGATCCACACGTGCATCTACGATCTCGCCATGATGCGTCAGATCCTCGATGATTGCTACATGATCCGAAGCCCGAAGCAGTTTGGCTAGGTGAAACTTCCGGATGAGCGCAGGGAGTACATGACTGGTTCGGAGGTCATAATTATCGTTCGGTCCGTACATGTTCGTCGGCATGGCGGCGATGAAGCGCGTTCCGTATTGCCGATTGTATGATTCGCAGAGCTTCAGTCCGGCAATTTTTGCGATTGCATATGGCTCGTTCGTGGGCTCAAGTTCACCTGTAAGCAGGTATTCCTCACGAATGGGCTGTGGTGCGTGCTTCGGGTAAATGCACGACGAACCAAGGAACAACAACTTCTCAACACCATACTTATGTGCGGCGAAGATCATGTTGTTCTGGATCTGCAGATTCTCATAGAGGAAGTCTGCTCGCTGCTCGTTGTTTGCAACGATGCCTCCCACCTTCGCCGCGCAGAGGAACACGTACTGTGGCCGCTCCGCTGAAAAGAAGGCTTCGACATCTGCCTGCTGCAGCAGGTCGAGCTCGATCCGGGTACGTGTTATGATGTTCTGATATTCATCACGCCGCAGTGCACGCACAACTGCAGATCCCACCATGCCACAGTGGCCAGCCACGTAAACCCTGCTTTGCCTATGCATGGTTTCTACCAACCACACGCCTGTTTGCCAAAACGAGCTTCCAGTCTTTTTCGAAGCGGGGACGACAGAAACACCGCATCGCCCACAATCCCCTGTCCGATTTCCGTTTCGAGTGCTGTGAAACCGTAGAGATTGTACAGCGAATAATCATACCCTTCCATGAATCGCGTGACCTCGTGCAGCAGCGGCTGTCCTTCATAACTGCGTACAATATTTACTTCTGTCATGACGACGTCGATTTTCCCATCTCTCAGGAACGACTCACATCCGCGCATCGCCTCGACCTCGTAGCCTTCAATGTCGAGTTTGAGAATATCAACATGATCAATCTTCCGCTCCTGTAGATATTGCCCAAGAGCAAACACCGTCACATCCAACGTACGAACCTCTCTTCGTGCCATATGAGATCTATGGTATGATGTTGGTTCGAGGAACGAACTGGTCCCCGTATTGGAATTGACGTGAAAGGTCATCGTCCCCTGCCGGGCACCAATTGCACCGTGGTTTGCGATGACGCGTTCGTCGCTGGCGTGCGCATCACGCAACACTTGGTACACTTCAGGATTCGGTTCGAATGCATGAACTGTGGCATTCGGGAATCTGCGTCGAAACTCATTCGTCATGAATCCGATGTTCGCACCTGCATCAACTATAACTGCAACCGTTTCTCCCTTGAGGAGTTGTTGAATATCTTCTACAGGCTCCTTCGTTATTATCCGTTGATACAAACGCAGACGACCCGCGATTCTCCGAAAAAGATCCCTCCTAAGGAGAAACCGTCGGAACGTACTGGTGTAGAAAACCTTAGTCATAGGCGACCTCCCATATGTATCAATATCCTCGCCTGACTACCTTCTCGTAATCCGCCTGCACCATCATGCGCGCAAGGGCGTCGAAAGTGGTCTCGGGCTTCCAGCCGAGTACCCGCAATGCCTTCGACGGATCCCCGATCAGAAGATCCACCTCCGTCGGCCGATAATATGATGGATTCACACGCACGAGCACCCTGCCTGCAGCATCGATGCCACACTCTGTTTCAGCGCTTCCCTCCCACCGAATCGGCATGCCGAGTTCACCGAATGCCACGTCGCAGAACTCCCGTACCGTATGCGTCTCACCTGTGGCAATCACGAAATCATCCGGAGCGTCGAGCTGCAACATGCGCCACATCGCATCCACGTACTCACGTGCATAGCCCCAGTCGCGCTTCGCGTCGAGATTGCCGAGCGTCAGCACATCCTGAAGGCCCGCCTTGATGCGCGCGGCGGCACGGGTGATCTTGCGGGTGACGAATGTCTCACCGCGGCGCGGGGACTCGTGATTGAACAGGATGCCGTTGCAGGCATAGATCCCGTAGGCTTCACGGTAATTGACGACAATCCAGTATCCGTAGATCTTGGCGACTGCATAGGGCGAACGCGGGTAGAAGGGCGTGGTTTCGGACTGGGGAATCTCCTGCACTTTGCCATACAACTCGCTGGTCGAGGCCTGATAGAAGCGCGTCTTGAGTCCCGTCTCCTTGATGGCGTCCAGAAAGCGCAGCGTGCCGACGGCATCCACCTCCGCCGTGTACTCGGGCACCTCGAAAGACACCTTTACATGACTCTGTGCCGCAAGATTGTACACCTCGTCGGGCTGGATCTTCTCCAGCAGCCGGTTCAGATTGCTTGAGTCGGTCAGATCGCCGTAGTGCAGAAACAGGCGCTGGTTCATGATCGCGGCATCGTTGTAGAGATGGTCGATGCGACCGGTGTTGAACGAGCTGCTCCGGCGTATCAGCCCGTGCACGGTGTAGCCCTTGTCGAGCAGCAGTTCCGCCAGATACGATCCGTCCTGACCGGTGATGCCGGTGATGAGTGCTGTCTTCATGTCCTGTGAATGGTGATGATTGTGAATTCCCCGCTGCTCACTCCACGGGCAGAGGCACGCCCTGCAGCTTCGCCTGTGTCTCGACGTCGCATTCAGGTATGGCCGCTGCGATGCGCTGCAGCATGCCACGCTTGGCGCCGTGGTCGAAGCCCGCAAGCATCTCTTCCACGAAGTGCCGGTACTCTGCGAGGGTCGCGAAGGGCTGCTGCGCCGCACCGTTACCGGCATGGCCGTTTCCTCCCGCGTCCTCCCGCACCGTGAAGATCTTTTCGTGACGGGACCTGCTGAAGCTCTCGCCCTCGCGGAACAGCTCCTCGTTCAGCTTCTCGCCAGGACGCAGCCCGACGAAGGAGATGTCTATGTTCTTGTAGGGCGTGTACCCGGAGAGCTGTATCAGATCGATCGCCAGGTCAAGTATCCGCTCGGGTTCTCCCATGTCGAGCACGTAGATCTGCCCACCCCCGCCCAGCATCGAGGCCTGAAGCACCAGCTGTACTGCCTCGGGAATGGTCATGAAGAAGCGGCGCATTTCAGGATGTGTGATGGTGATGGGACCCCCGCATCGGATCTGCTCGGTGAAGATCGGTATCACGCTGCCCCTGCTGCCGAGCACATTGCCGAAGCGCACGGCCACGTAGGATGCGTCGAGTCCGCGCGCGGCGATCTGCAGCGCGATCTCGGCCATGCGCTTGGTCATGCCCATCACGCTTGTCGGCCGCACGGCCTTGTCGGTCGAGATCTGCGTGAAGGTGCGCACACCCGTCTCGAGCGCCGCCTCGAGCAGCGTGATCGTGCCGAGCACGTTGTTGCTCAACGCATCGACGAGATTGTCCTCCATCAGCGGCACGTGCTTGTGCGCCGCCGCGTGGTAGATGTAGGCGGGCCGGTACCGCTCGAGCACCTGCTGCACGCGCCGGCGGTCGCGTATGTCGGCGATCACGGCGCGCATCGGCAGGGAGGGTGCGATCGCGCGCAGTTCGCGCTGGATGGCGTGGATGGAGTTTTCGCCATGGCCGAGCAGTATCAACTCTGCGGGACCACTCTGCACGATGTGCCGGCACAGCTCTGATCCGATCGAACCGCCCGCACCCGTCACCAGAATCACATTGCCCGCCAGCTGCCCCGCGACAAGGGACATATCGGTCTTCACCGGTTCGCGACGCAGCAGGTCGTCGATGCGCACTTCGCGGAACTGCCGCAGCTCGACCGTATCGTTCATGAGTTCACTTACGCCCGGCAGGGTCTTGACGGGGATCTTGAGCCCCTCGACGATCTGGTAGATCGCCCGGATGCTCTTGCCCGAGGCGCTCGGCATGGCAATGAGAATCAGCTGCACCTCGTGCACGCGGCAGGCCTCGACAATGCTCTCCCGGCCACCGACCACGGGAACGCCGTTGATCATCGCTCCCTGCTTGCGGGGATCGTCATCCACAAATGCGACGGGTATCAGGCCCTCCGAAGGATTCCGCAGCATCTCCTTCGCGATCATGGTGCCCGAATTCCCCGCACCGACGATCAACACGTGCCGTCCCGTCGCGTTCTTCTCTGTCCGTTTCTTCATCTCCGTCGTGAAGATGCGGCTCAGCAGCCGGACGCCGCCGATCGTCACGAGCGAGAGCAGCAGGTCGATCCACGGCACGGATCGAGGAATGGACTGCGGGATCGCCGGGAAGAGCGGCAGCAGAAACACGTAGGCCAGATTGAACACGAATCCCGCAGCCCCCACCGCGATGATGATCACCGACACCTCCTCCACGCTGGCATAGCGCCAGAGATGACGGTACAACCCCAGCCTGTAGTAGAGCGGCAGCTTGACCAGTATCGACAGCGTCGTATACAGCAGCAGCGCCGTGTAGTAACTCCCGAGCGAGAAGCCGACATCCAGCCGCAGACTGAGCGCCACGGCTGGAATGGTCAGCAGCGCACAGAGGTCGAAGACCAGGTAGTGCCGGTTGCGCAGGTTGGTGAAGATCGTGAGAAGATGCGTCACGACACGGCTCGGGTGGTCAAGAGGATTGGTGGATGGATCACGACTGCAAGATACGGCGAAAAGGGCACGCGATCACAGATGGACGCAGCCATACGGGGGAAGCGACCGATCAATGGATGCCGTACGAGGCGCCGACTGCCAGCGTGGTGCCGATGGGAATGGTGCTGCCCGCATAACCGGGACCCTTCCGCAACATCGTATGCACAAGCATTGCCGACACCTGCACGTCGTGCCAGGGTCGCCAGTGCACCGCACCTGCCACCCGTAGCGCGCTGAATTCGTAGTCGTAGAGAAAGGCCGGCTGGATGCGCGTCTGCATGTCGATGAACTCCCGCCCCTCGCCGAAGCGCAGATACGTTGCGGCAAGACGCAGCTCGAGTGCGCGCATGGGATGCAGCACGTGCTCGAGGGTGAGCATGTCGGCGTTCGCACCGATCCAGTGACCCAGCACGACCTGGTGCGAGGTGTACTGCTGCGCGGTCTTGGGATTCGTGTAGACGTAGGGATACACGCGGCTGAACTCGATGCGCGACTCGCTGGCCATGCCCGTCAGCATCGCATGCAGGTCGGTGGCCGTCGCACCGATGGTGTAGGCCACATGGTAGTCGCTGCCCACCGTGTTGGAAGAGAAGACCTTCGAAGCGTCCAGCTCGTCGACGAAGCCCGAGCCGTACAGGGTCAGACCCCGCATCGGCGTGTAGCGCACATCCGCATGGAACTGCGCATTGCCCATGGACGCCCGCGTCCACCGGTCCGCCGCGCGATACGAAATGACGGGAATGAGGAAGAGGGGATGCAGTTGGTCACTGTAGATGATCGATTCCCCGATCGCGATCTGCAGCGTGGGAGTCACCCGTGCCGTGAGCGCATGACTCGCGAGATACTTGCCCGCATACATCTTCTGCGTCTCGAAGCCCGGCAGCCCGTTCCCCGTGCGCGCAACGTCGATGGTGTCGGAGAAGAGCCAGCCGTGGAAGGCATCCAGATGCAGCCAGTCGGTGATGCGCACCTGCAGGCTCAATGCGGGAAAGGAGGGCACCTTGTCGGAGAGGATGATGGACCCGTCCCGCCCGCTCCCCTGCCAGCGATCGAGCTTGTCGAGCCCGATGCGCACCCAGGCGTTGGACCACGTGAACTGTCCCTCGGCGATTTCATACTGGAAGTCGGTGCTGCTGCCGGGACCCCGCACCACTCCCTGCACCGGTGTGCGATAGCCCCGCGCATCGTACGCCTCTCCGCGCCGCGCGTTGTCGGTCCAGCGGAGCTGGAATCCGAGACTCCCCGCCGCATACCCGTGCGCATCGATGCCGGAGTTGCGCTGAAACAGATCGTCCGCTTCCTGCCGCATTTCGAACATACCACCCGCGACGAGATCGACGGCCAGATATCCTTCCACCACACCTCCTCCGCGCACTTGCAGCAGATGCCAGCGGCCCTCCGCGGGAACGGTCACCGAGGTATCCTGCATCGTCAGCCGGTGCAATTCCTCGCGGAATTCCTCGGCGTAGTAGGCCAGCGCAACCACATCGTAGCGCGCGAGATCGCTGCGACGGCGCAGCTGGTCCAGATGCCGCGCGACATCCTCCCGCGACAGCGGTCGCACGAAGGATGGCAGCCCGTGTCCATAGCGCGTCTCGACGCGGTCGAGATAGTCGTAGACGGGATGCCTGATCGGTAGCATCACCGTCTGCGCGGTGAGCATGCCCGCCGGCAGCAGCAGGAGCATGAGGAAGCGTCCGAGCCTCATGGACGCAGTCCGAGTGAGGCGAGTATCGTGTGCATGATGAGTTTCAGATGGGAAGCCGTCGTGGCGGACTCGAAGTACGCACAGTCGATCGCGAGCTTGTCGGGCAGGACCCGCTCGATGTAGATGCGCTCGGGATCGTCGCCCGCAAGCAGCGCGCTCTCGTTGCGGTAGGCGAGAGATGCCGCGCTAGTGATGCCAGGACGCAGCTGTAGCAGCCGGCGACATGCTTTGGGATAGTGCGGGATGTAACGGGGATCTTCGGGACGCGGACCCACGAGACTCATTTCGCCGAGCAGCACGTTCACGAGTTGCGGGAGTTCATCGAGCTTCAGCGCGCGCAGCACACGCCCGACCGACGTGATGCGCGCATCACCCGCAGACGTGAGCCCCGATCCGATGCGATCGGCATCGCTTCGCATCGTGCGGAACTTCAGCAGTCGGAACTCGACACCGTTCCGTCCCACCCTCCGCGCCCGATAGAACACGCCACCGGGGGAACTCACCGCGACGAGCAGCGCGATGCCTGCGAACAACGGACTCAGCATGACGAGCCCGGCCGACGACGCCACAAGGTCGATGCCTCGTGGCAGTGCCCGCTGCATGAGATCGTCAGACTGCACGGCCTGCGTGCGTTCGCACGACATCGGTCACGGATTGTATGACGTGATCCACCTCCTCTTCGGTCATCGACGGGAAGAGCGGCAGTGAGATGATGCGGGGCCAGACGCACGCGGCAACGGGATAATCCTCAGATGCATACCCGAATGTCTCGACGTAGTAGGGATGCATGTGCAGCGGTCGCCAGTGTACGGAGCAGAGCACGCCGCGCTCCTTCAGCTGCTCGATGAACGCCGCACGGTCGATGTCGAGCAGCTCGAGCCGAAGCCGAATCACATACAGATGATGCGAATGCAACAGCCCCTCCCTCCGCACCAGCGGCTCGACGGCATCCAGCGCGGCGAATGCCCGATCGTACCGTTCGCAGATGCGCGCCCGTGCGCTGCGGAACTGCTCGGCCTGCGCAAGCTGGCTCAAACCCAGGGCGGCGGCGATGTCGGTCATGTTGTACTTGAAACCGGGAGCGACGAGCTGGTAGTCCCACGTGCCGCTCGCCTCGAACCGTTTCCATGCGTCACGGTTCATGCCATGCAAGGACATGAGCCGCATGCGTTCCGCAAGAGTTGCATCCCGCGTGACAGCCATGCCTCCCTCTCCCGTCGTGATGGTCTTGTTCGCATAGAAGGAGAAACAGATAACCCGCGAAGTCCCGTTGCCGACATACCTGATCGAACTATCGCCGATGACCCAGCCGGCGGGAAAGGCATGGGCTGCATCCTCGATCACATCGATGCCATATTCTGCAGCAACATCGTGCACACTGGCCAGATCGCAGGGCTGCCCCGCATAGTGAACGGGAATGATTGCGCGCACCTTTCCTGTGATGACGCCCAGGCCTGGCAGCGGCAGACCCACCTGCAGTCGCTGCAGCGTTTCACGGAGCGAAGCAACTGACATGTTCAACGTATCGGGTTCCGTGTCAACGAACACGGGTGTCGCATCGAAGTAGCGTACGACTTCTGCCGTCGCTGCGAAGGTCATCGTCGGCACCAGCACCACCTCACCGCGTTGCAGCCCGATGGCTTCGAGTGCCAGATGCAGGGCTGCCGTGCAGCTGTTGAGCGCGACTGCGTGCAGATCCCGATCACCACCGAGCGTCTCGGCGAAACGCCGCTCGAACTCCCGCACCTTCCCACCCGTCGTGAGCCAGCCCGAGCGTAGACACTCCTCGATGCCGGCAAGGGCTACGGGATCGTGGGCGAATCGGAAGAACGGAACCTGCATGTCAGACCTCGAGTGGCTTTGTGAAGAGTCCGCAGATGTGCGTACGGAGCATGGGCACGGTGGAAAGCAGAGGATAGAGGAAGGGCGTCATGCCGCCGAGTCGTCGCGCCAGCGGTGGCAGCAGCGTGATCGTGCGCTGCCGCTTCACGTACGGGGGAAACAACCTGTCGATACCGGCTGCGGTCATCGGCCGGACATCCGGATTTTTCGGATTGCGATAGCGGAAGTCGTACCAGAGAACAGAGCCACCCGGTTCGAGCACGCGGTCGATCTCGCACGCCATGACGTGCGCAAACGCATCGTCGAGTATCGAGCTGAAGACCGTGAAGACCAGCAGCAGCGAGAAGGTACCATCGCCGAAGGGCATCCGCCTTGCATCGGCACAGCACAGGGAGAGTATCGGATGATGACGTCGCCCCTCGATCAATCGATCATGAAGCAGATCGACACCGACGAGTGCATTGGTGGGAATACCATGACGCGTGCATCCCGACAGCACGTCACCCGAACCGCAGCCGATCTCCAGCACGCGTGCGTCGGCACGCAGGGGTAACACGGAACCAAGAAGTTCTTCCACCGTGTGACTGCGCTCATCGAGGATGCGGGCATTGCCAGGATTCCCGAGTGACCATGCCTGCTGCTTCTTGTCGCTTTCCCGATAACGCGCATAGACGCTGCGGAGACGTGACTGCTCGTCCATCGGGGCCTCCCGCTTCATCGGGATAGTGTGGTGAACATGCGCGAGGCTCTGGCCTTCGACGATGATGATATGAAAACTTCCCTGACGGCAGCAGTGAGAAAACCCAGACCGTAGGAGATGTGGAAGACGGGAAAGACCACGAGCAGCAGGGGGAAAAGCGAGAGATCACTGCGAAGACTCGTCGCCACCGAAAATCCGATGAGCATTATGAAATATGCGAGCAATGCACCGAGCCAGACCTGTAGCAGCAGCGGCGAGAAGGCACCCACCACTGCCCCGAGAAGAAGGCCGAGAACAAAGAGGGCTGGAACGAGATGTCGGATCGATGCCGGCTGACCATGACGGCGGATGACCCGCACCTTCCAGTAACCGTATTGCAGATACTGGCGGAAGAGTCCACCCAGAGTCGTACGGGGATGATACCAGGAACGGATGGTGGGATCGAGCCAGACCCGGCCGCCTGTGCGTATGATGCGCAGATTCAGTTCGTCGTCCTGATTGCGCACCAGTTCCTCGTCGAAGCCACCGAGATCCAGCAGGCGCTGCCGCCACCAGCAGCCGTAGGGGACCGTATCAACGTCTCCCGCCGCCTCTACATCATGAAAGCGGGCTCCACCTGCGCTGAAGGGACTGTGAAACGCCGCCGCAATCGCGCACTGCACGGGCAGCTCCGCACGCGTGCGCACTGGACCACCGACATTGTCGGCACCGGTGCGCAGCAGCACCTCGATACAGCGTCGTACGTAATCGTCTGCATACTCTGTGTGCGCATCCATGCGCAGCACCACGTCGCCCCGCGCAGTAGCAAGCCCGATGTTCAGCGAGACCGGCACGATACCCCGCTCATTGTGCAGCACCTGCAGTGAACGATCCGGCACCTCGGCCGCAACACCGAGAATCACATCACGCGTGCCATCATCGGACGCACCATCGATCACGAGAACCTCCATACGTTCCGATGGATAATCCTGCCCAAGCACCTCCCGCAGCATGCGGCCGATATGGCGCTCCTCGTTGCGCACAGGAATGATGATCGATACCCGGGGTAAGGTGTCGCTTGTCGTGGTGATGTTCATGCGCGCAGGAGATTCACTACACCTTTAAACTTGCCGTTGGACTCGTTCGGGATGTTCGTGCAGAGCACGATGCTGATGTTCATGTCACCGACGAGCTGTGATATCCGGTGAGCGAGAGTATCACCATCAGCAGAAACATAGCCCTCGGCGGGGACGAGTCGCACCTCGAGCTCCAGCCTGGAAACCTGGACGATCTGCGCCTTTCTGATGGGGAGCGAATCCTTGAAGATGGGATCCATGCGTCCAAGTCTGCGGCCATCGGGAGTGATGATCACATCGTCCCGTCTGCCGTCGATCGCTCGAATCACAGGGAGTGTGCGACCGCATGCGCAGGATGCATGCGGATCGAGTCCATCAATCCTGTCACCCGTCCGATAACGAATGAGCGGCATCGCACGATTGTGCAATGTTGTGCCGAGTACCTCACCGCTACCGGAATTGGTGATAGAACCATCATCGTGCAGGAGCTCTACCACACCGGCATCGGGCCAGAGGTGGAGCGTGCCATGCTCGCACTCTGATGCGCCCACCATGGCCTCGGCCATCCCGTAATTTTCACGGACAGGACAACCGAACGCGTGTTCAATGTCCCTCCGCTGCCACAGGGGAAGCGGCTCGGCGTTCGTCATGATGTACTTCAAATGAGGGACATGGAGGTCGCGCTCTATTACCATTCGAGCGAGGTCATGAATGCTCGATGTGTACGCGAGTACATAGGTGACCTCGTGCCTCCGCATAGCCTCGAGATACGATGCAGCCGTATCGGACGAAAGATGCCATGAAGAGAGATAGAGTTGCCTTTGACCGGCATTCCAGATCCAATACGGCGGTCGAGTCCTGGCCGCTGCAACGACTGGTTGCGCACCGATGATGGCCCATGAATCGTACACTGTGCTTCCATGCCACCTTCTGCAGCGAAGTTCATACAGTCCGAACCACTGCCTCAGCGCGTTTCGTTCGAACCACAGATCCACAGGCGTACCTGTTGAACCACTCGTTCGTTCATGATACAGTCGTGACCGCATGGCATCATCTGCCATGAATGCTGCGGATGATTGCCGTACATCCTCCTTCTCCAGCACGGGCCAAGAATCGAGTTCGAGCCAGGTTCTTGTATCGTCGGCGTTGCTACGAAGTCGCCACATGCTTCTGTAGAAGGGGACTGTGCAGGCTGTATGGTGCAACAGGGTTGCAAGTCTGTCGGTATGGTACGATTCCCATTCAAATGGTGAAGCGTTTTCCTTCGCTGCAGCTTCTGCCACAATTAATTCAAGATCATCATCGTATCGCAATTGTGCCAACCATGCCCCCCGTGCAGATGCGACAAAGGAGGCAACAGTCGACGGCAGAGCGTGATAGATGCGAACCGCAAGACTCACGATGGAAGCGAGCGGATATCATCGATCAGTTCCAGCCAGCGTTTCGAGACGATCTGAATGTCGAACTGCTCTGCATGTCTGCGTGCAGTTGCCGCCATTTCCCTTGTCGCGTCCATATCCGTCATCACCCTCATGAGTACGTCACCCATCGCATGGTCGTCATCATCCGGCACAAGATGTGCGTGTATCCCGTCTGTGACGAGATCCGGGATCCCTCCCACGCGTGTACTTATTACGACGAGACCGGACGCCATCGCTTCGATCAAGGTGACGGGTGTGTTGTCCACGTGAGTCGTGTTGAGAAAAATATCGTGCTGCGACATGATCTCCGGTACGTCATGCTTGGGGATACCCATTACGAATGTTACTTCGGCATCTAACCCTGAAGCGGCAGCATACGCTCTGCATCGATCGAAGGAGCCGTCACCTTTGTCGGGACCAACCATTGTCAGGGAGGAATCTGGAAAGATCTTGCGTACTCGCCCGAAGGTGCGAAGCGCCATCATGGGGTTGTAGGTCTCGTGAAAGGAACGCAGCCAGAGAATCCTGCGCAGCTCTCGGCTTGTAGCCCGCAGAGAATGCAGACTGACATCGACGGGATTCGAAATGACAACCATGCGATTCGCGTGTGTGCAGAAACTTCGAGCGAGATATGGAGACGGGCACGTGATCCGAGCTGCCTTCCGGAACACAAGCGCAACGAGACGAGGATGTTGTAATGCAAATGTAGGTAGTGCACCGCCATGTAACGTGAGTATGTAGGGTATGCGTCTGATCTGCAGTCCAAGTGCGGCTATCAGAGCTGTAATGAATGCCATGCCGCTATATACATCCACTATAGCAATGCTCCATTTCGGTGCCAGCAGCAGAACGACGTGGAAGATGTCGCACAAACGTCTGATTCGCGATTTCGAAGTGGATCCGCAAATCACCTTTCTTCCACGTAGTAGCAAAGCGTCCCGCAAGTCCTCGATCGGACCTCGGCTTCCACCGAAGGCACTGAGAAAGTTACCTATGAGGATGATCGTGCGAAAACTCATAAGGAATGGAGAACAGCGGCCTCTTGGGATTCACGAACCCGCGTCGTGAACCCTTTCCTCACCATCATCAACAGCTTGCACCCACAGGACGGCAAGGACTGTGAGAAATCCGAATGTGAGCGTCCGTGTAGCAGCGTGTACGAACATGGTGAGCGACCATGCAAGCGTCGCCAAGACGAATCCCTGTGCGCGTGGATACTTCGATCGGGAATACATGGCCTTGTAGGTAGCAAGAAAGAAGAGAAAGGCAACGACACCGACCAGACCGTGCTCTGCCAGCAATCTCGTGTATTCCGTATGTGACACAGCATGGAACGTACCAAATTGCTGAAGGCGGTTATGCGCGCTCATACCTGGGCCTACCCCGAAGAAGGTGTTGGTCTGGAATATCTCCAGTTCCTCCTCCATGATCCTGGTACGCCCAGTCGAGTTACCTGTGGTCGAGTAACGTCGCTCAAGTGCCCCACCGGTCAGAGACTCGATTTCAGGGGCGATGAAGAAGTTCAGGAGCGGGATCAGGATGATCGCGAGGCCTATAAGCCGCAGTCGGGTCTTCTTGTCGCGGAGTAAAAAGGGGAGAAAGAACATGAGAAAGGCGAGTGTGTTCAATAATCCGCCACGGGAGAAGGTGAGGATCCCTTGCGCACTCAGATACACCATCAGGATGATGAATACCGCCTTGTACCTTGTCCATGAATTCTGCATGATGATCAAAGTGAACAGGATCGCTGCACCGTATGACATCAGTGTCGAGACTTGATTCGGTGCATACCCACCGGCTGCCGCAACATTGCTTTGCGTGCCGAAGACAACTCCACCGGCCGCAAGACGGATCGAACCTAGCACTGCAACAGATATAATAGGAAGAACTGCGGTGAATGCAATGAGCGGCAGCCATGATCGCCCGATGACGAGGCGGGATGCGGCATACACTGACAAACCGAAGGCCACAGGCCCGGCGAGGTTGAACGCAAGGCCCTTCCGGATCATGTCGAACGGCATCGTTCCTAGCATCATCGGGACGGATAAGAGCAATGGAACCACGTACAAAAGGCTCGAACGGATGCCGGGGACGGCAGGTCGATGACGTAGGATCGATACTACGGACAGGACCATGACAAGATATTCTGCGTACATCCAGAATATGTCCGCTCTGGTCATTCTCCAGAGAATCTCACTGCCGACGATATATCCCATCATGAGAAAGGTGCGTTCGGGTGATTTATCCCACATCGCCAGAGCGAGGGCCACTATACCGACAAGCAGGGCAAATACCGTGGCAAAGGCACCATTCGCCTTGAGAAAGACGCCGAGATATGCATGTGCCGCCAGCAGGGACACGAACAGCCACGTTGTGATGACTGGAGCTGCATTCGGTTCGTTCGTATCCGGTCTTCGTACTCCTGGTAGGTTCATCATAACTGATTCATTCAACGTGGGTGCGCGATTGACCTACGAATTGCTGATCATTTCGAGCACGTGCGTGACATGCCTGTCGTACGTGAATTCACTCGCTGATTCAACGGCAGCCTTTCTTTCACGCTCCCATCTGGCACGATCCTGAAGATATGATGTGATTGCATTGGCATAGTCGATGGAATCGAAGCTGTCGACCACTGATCCACAGCGAAAGCTGCGCAGGATATGAGGTATGCTGGAAACATTACTTGCAATCGGGATAACACCCCATGCCATCGCCTCGCTCAACACTTTCGGCCAACCCTCCGATGCTGATGGCAGCACAAAAAAGTGTGCTGACGCATAATGATCCCCCAGATCTGCTGGACTCATCCAGCCGTGAAAACTCACGAGGGATTCCAGACCCGAGCGCGCAATGAAGCGTTTGCATTCATCGTTATCCTTTCCCTCACCGATGAAACCGAGATGAAAGGCAATGCCGCGTCGATACAGTTCTGCTGCCATGCTGCACAGTATCAGCACCCCCTTTTCCTTTTCCATTCTGCCACAGAAGATAATTCGTACGGGCGGTGGTGCTGGTTTGAGAACCGCGCCCTGCACTGCAGTATTGTACTCATCTGTGCTGAAGGAGGGATTGCGAAACACACGAAGGTGTTCATGTCTGTCGCTGTCCATCGCGTTGATGGTGACGATACCGCCGTGCAGATGCGACTGCAGCAGGAGGCGCTGTGCACGATATGCAAGTGGCTCGTCCGCCCGTCCAAACCAGTTCCCTGCGAATTTGAACCATCGTCTCTCGGGAGACCTTCGAAGATAGAGCAGAAGCAGGGCAAGCAGGGATATGTTAGCCGGGAATCGAACATGGACCACGTCGCAGCGTCTCACCTCTCGAAGCATGCAAACGGCATACGAAGGGTATACCCGGAGAATGTCGAGCTTGCTTCTGAATCCATCGCCGCCTGCAGGTACGACCGGCACGTGCTTGATGTTCAACGCGGTATAGGGCAATGCACTAGGCGGGGCATGGTCTTCGTACATGGGGGCGATATGTACGACATGCGCGAAGATCGACGCGAGCGCATCGATCTCTCTTATCGTGGGTCCCCATCCGACAACTCCATCAGACGTCCGGAAGTGCGGTGTATGCGAAATGATGAGAAGCCTCACACCGAGACCTCTCCTGCGGGTGAACCTATGGTGAATCGCAGATGCGTATCGTACTGTTCAACTCTGTGCGCCCACGTCTTGTCGGCAGAGAACGACAAGGCCCCCTGATGGAGTCGTTCATGCATGCCGGGTTCGATCATTATGCGCATGACCGCGTCGGCAATGGCAGCCGGATCTTCGGAGGGTACAACGAAACCGCTACGTCCATGATCGACCGCCTCGGGCAACCCACCCACATCGGTGACGACAACGGGGATACCGGCCAATTGTGCCTCCAGAGCCGCGATGCCGTACCCCTCCACATCGCCGGTTGACGACTGCCGGCTCGTGAGGAGAAACACCTCGCTCATGGTCAGCAACGCCGTAAGCTCCTTGGTGCTCACCCGTCCGACAAGTCGAACTGCATCAGCGACACCAAGAGAAACAGCCAGATCCTGGAGCCTCGGCGCATCTGTCGGTAGACCTGCTACAACGTAGAGGATTTCGGGGATACCGGCCTTGATCGCTGGCAGTGCATGAATGACGAGGTCCTGCCCCTTCCGCTCGGTGACATTGCCGATCGTGAGCAGGATCCGTCGACTGCCCAATGTGTGACGATCTCTCAGATCATCTATCACGCTCTGATGGATGCCCTGTGGGAGGGATGCACCATTATGAATCACGGTCGGTAATGCATCAACGAAATCCTCCGCCTTCATCAGCTGGGCAGTAAACGTACTGACAGCGATCACCGAGACAGCCCGTCTGACTGCCCAGCGCAGCATCGACCGCAGCAGCACCCCCCCCATCTTGAATTCGCCTGCGTGACCGATGGCGACAAACGGTACGGGACTTCGCAGCGACAGCATCGCAGCACGCAACACGGCACCGGTGCCGGATGCGATCAGAATATCCGGGCTGTACTCGTTGATTAGTCTGCGCAGTGCGAAGAGGGATCTCGCACTCGCTCGAAGACCGACACCGAACGCACGCAGATCCAGAAGGCGAAAGGGCAATGCAGACTTGAAGCGTGCGACTTCGTCAGCAGTCGCATAATCGAGCGGTGCCGCCACGCAGACATGCCATGCGCGTGCATGCAATCCACGCGCAAGCTCCCACGCATGCGTGCCGATGCCACCGGGACCTGGTGGAAACTCCGTACTGATTATGAGGACACGCATTCTCAGCCCGTCGCACCTTCAACGGCATGTGGATATGCAGGGATTCCAGGCGGGTTCTGCAGGAGCGCTCGAGCCGCGCGTGCATTCCTTCGCAGCCGCACATGCAGGAATGGAAGCATCAGAAGCGTGATCATGCCCTTGACTGCATGGAAGGCAGGACCACCCTGCACGAAGAAGATGCTCAGTAGATTGATCCAGTGCGCTTCGCGCATGCGGTCTTCGCCACAGTGCTTGAGCAGAAGATGAAAATCTGATACTGAAAGCAGATTCCATTGCAGGAAGCGCCGTCTGCTGCCTGCCCGTGTCGTTGCACGTGCACCATGCACGCGCAGTCCACCGGCTGGTGCGTGATGGTGGAAGACCGAGATGTCGGGATCAAGCAGCATCATAGCACCACTCCTGTACAGTCGGAACCCGAGATCACCATCGGCACGCTGCCCTCGATCATAGACGAGATCGAACATCCCCGTGTGTCGGAGGCGTTCTTTTACAAGCAGCGAATTGTTCGTCGGGAAGACGTCGGACACTCTGTGGACGAGAAACTCACGGTGAAGAGGTCCTGCACCTGCTTCATCCGCGATGCCCGAAACCGCATCTGCCGACATGCCGAGCATGGTGCGCAGATGATCTTCGATGAGCGTGGCCGGGATGTCGTCATCGTCGTCGACAAAGAGGAGATACCGGCCTCCTGCACTCTCGATGGCAGCGTTGCGCGAGATGCACTGCCCCGCAGCATCCAATTGCATCACACGGAGCGGCAGATCGGGAAACAAGCTTTCGAGGTCATGGCGCCGGACATCATGATCGGTCTGATCCACGACGATGATCTCGTATGGTGGATGGGTCTGTGCACGGAACTGATCAAGAAGCGAGAGGAGGTATGGATACCGATGCAACGTTGGAATGATGACGCTGACCTTGTGTTCGCTCAGTGAGCCCGTGTAATGGGCAGATGCGCGGTAGGGTGTGTCCGGTGGAGAGGCTCCCTTGATGCGATGTACACTTCTGAGCCCGTTCACCGCGTTTCCAATGGTCCATCGTCGGCGCATGACCATTCGAAATGCCGCCCATGGGACCCATCGTGCACCGATGCGATTACGAATGAAACGGAGTTGGTCGCAGGGTGGAGTGACCGGCGCATTGACACGATGCTCGAACAGTTCGGGAACGTGGCGCACAATGGCACCGTTGCGGAGCCATCGATGACCGAGGTCGAGAAACGCTCCATCGAGCGTTTCAAATGCAGGATCAATGAAACCAAGCTTCTCGATGACTCGAGAACGAACAAGCGTGCCCCGCCAGCTGAGACGCCAGGAGGTCGCTTCGATCTCACTCTTCGGATCGGTCGTGAACATCCATTGCGGAAGCACGCAATCGAGGGCTTCAGGAGTGCCCGCCGTGCCCTGATGCAAACCCGCGTGCCAGACGTCTGATGTCGATGCGATACATCGCGCGATAAGAACGGGTGCCGGTGCCTCCCCCTGCTCATCGGTAAAACTGACGATGGTCTCATCTGAAAACTTGTCACGGCAGGATGCAAGCGCGTCATGAACAGTTCGAACATCCCGATCGAGCAGGATATCCAGCACCGGCGTCAGTGGGTTCGGTAGGTGGCCTTGCAGATCCAGTATGGTGATGCGGATCCTGTCGCTCACGACGGGTTTCCTGTTGATGGCGGCCTGGCATTGAGCCTGGTCAGCTGCCTGTCCCAATAGACCGTCGGAGTGAGTGTTTCCAGCCAGAAGCGGCGACAGAATCTCTGACGCTCCTCGAAGCCACGAGGACCCATGTCATGATGCGCTGCTTTCAGTCTCTCACCGACTGCGGCGATGTCCCTCTCGTCAATCCATACGACAATCGATCGCCAGTCGAGCTCATCATCGAAGGGCAGCCGGCAGTCCGTGTCGATGAACAACGGGATCCGTCCCATGGCGAGGGTTTCATACAGCCTTACGGAAAAATTGCCGCCGCCACGCATGCAGACCGTGTAGTCGGTCCCATCGATGTTCTCGTAGAAATCCAATGTCATCCTTCGCCGTTCCTCGGGATCGGGACTCCCTCTGTAGCGACTGCGACGGATGAAACATGTATCGATCCCGTTGGCGCGTTCCAGCGTGTCGAGCACGCGCGTGCGCAGAAGGCTCGGTGCCAGAAGCGCTTCGGGATCATCAAGTCGAAGGCCCATGTAGGTACGTGTGTTGCGGAGCAGGACACGCGAGATGTCGAGCATCGTCTTCCATAAAGCTGGATTCGCCTGCCCGCAGAAGCCCACGAGGGGCCGTTCACGCCATTCCCGGGGTAGTATATCCTCCCTCTTCATGATCGCATGTATGGGGTCGGTCAGCATGAACGGCATGATGTGCTGCTGCTTCTGCATGCGTGATCTGTACGCAGCTGCTCTGTACACATGAACATCGAAGGGCGGTGTGTAACCGCTGTCGCCACTCGTCCAGCTGATGACGGGTTTACCGAGATGTCGTGCTTCAGAAAGGATTTCCTGCACTCTCTTGTCAAGACGGCGTTTCATCACATGCTGCCAGCTGACAGGGATCACCACAAGATCCGCTGACGCCACATCATCACATCGTTCGATCACATGGTTCGAAAGCACGTTCCTGCTTGCACGACTGCGCGCATTATCAAGAATGTCGGGCAGCACGAGACGCACCAGAGGCATGAGTTCGGCCTTGCAGGCATCGACCACGATGTCGGGATCAATATGCAAGGAAATCGTCACAGCGACCTGTAGAGTAGCATGAAGGCGTCCATCTGCGCATCCAGGGAATAGCTGCTGCGTGCGTGTCGCGCAGCGGCAGTACCCAAGGATGCCCTGTGTTCCGGGTGCCGCGAGAGTGACATCAGCGCACGCGCAAGTGACTCTGGATCCCGTCTAGGCACAACATATCCGGTCTCACCGTCTCTGACATTCTCGGCCAGACCGTCCGCATCCGTCGTCACGACAGGGAGGCCATGCAACTGCGCCTCCATGACGGCATTGCAGAATCCCTCCGAGACAGCTGCATGCAGAAAGACATTGGCGTGATAATACACATCCGGCATCCCGTCTGGTTCGACGCTTCCCAGAAACGTCACACGTTCACAAAGTCCAAGCTGATGCATGGTAAGATGAAGTGCCTCGTACAGGGCACCGTCACCTGCGATGCGGTAATCGAACGGCACTCCCTCGCGATTGAGGATTGCACAACATCGGAGCGCGTACTCATACCCCTTCTTCCACTCGAGCCGACCGACACTCAGGATGCGCAACTGCGGATCGTCGTCATGCACAACGGGCACAGCCTCGGCAAACCGCGGTGCGGGAGCAGGTGAAATGATGGTAACGGTCTTGTCCGGCGGACACCCACGCGCCACGGCCCGGACGTGCAGATCCCGACCGAGAACATGCAGCATGTCCGCATGCCTCCAGACCCCCTGATAGTGATCAGGTCTTTCAAGACCGACGTAGTTGATATCATAGCCCCGGAAGCTGACCACGGTCTTCGCGCGGGTCACCTCCTTCAGATACATCCGGTCGGCGGCAATCGCACCGAATTCAAAATGCAGCACATCAGGCTTCAGCATTAGAACGCGTGCATCGACAGCGAAACGTCTGTAAAGACCTGTCAAACCGTACTGCCGCCTCACACCGGAAACAAGGCGATGAAGCATGGTGGTGCTTGCGATCAGCAGACGCACGAAATGCATGGCACTGACGAGCAGCATACACGCCCTGCACTCGGGGTGGCGAGTGCCGTGCACGCGAGGCTCCGGAAAGCCTGCGAATGCGGGTCTGCGAAATGCAGAACGCGATCCCTTCGAGGCAATGCAGACGATGTGCACGTCCAGACCACGCTGCAGCAGGCCTGCCGCCTTGCTCACAATGAAAGTCTCCGACAGTTTCGGATAGACCGGCACGAGCGAGACGACTCTCACTGCGCCACCGGAGCGTCCACAAGCAGGTCCATCCACGCATCGATCTGTGCGTCGAGCGCGTGGTGCTGCACAATGGTCGCACGAGCTGCGGCACCTATGGTCGCGCACAGCACCGTCGAATCCATGAGTCGTTCGATCGCCGATGCCATCGATTCAGGATCCCTCATGGGCACGATGAATCCGTTCTCTCCATCACGGATGACCTCACGCATGCCTCCGCAGTCGGTCGTGACAACAGGCAGGCCGCAGGCCATCGCCTCGAGCACGGCATTGCTGATTCCCTCACTCACGCTGGTGAGAATGAATGCATGCGATCGTTGCAATGATGCTCGCACATCGTTCGGATCACGTCGCCCTGCCAGCGTCACGCGGTTCGCCACACCCATATCATGCATGGCAAACAACAACCGCTGCCGCTCAACCCCTTCGCCGATGATGGTTAGATGCACGTTGCGACCTCTTGCCGTGAGCATGTGAACAACGTACACTGCATCCTCGAAGGATTTCACCCAGGTCAGATTTCCGACTGTCATGAGGTGAAACACATCCGGTGTGCTCAACACTTCACTCTGTGCGAACCGAGCGATGTCCACGGCCGGTCTGATGATTCGTGCCTTATTCCTCTGAAGACCATACCGTTCAGCTTCGATCATGACTGCAACGGAAACGCAATGCACACGAGTGGCAAGCGCGAAGCTGCGACGCAACCCGTCGACGAGATGACTGCGGCGCGGATTCAACGGTGCGATGTTCACCTGAGACCCCCTGCAACTGACGATCGTCGGCACTCCCAGATGCAGCAGCGGCTCGAGTTCCACGGCTGTGGCGTTCCAGGGAAAGTAGAAGACGTCTGTCTGAACGGTCGACGTGCCGAAACACCGGAGAAATGTGTATAGTCTGCCACGAAGATCAGACCGCGTGCTTCCAGCTGCCCTCCACAGTTGCAGTGCGCGCCGTGCATGCAGCGGGAATCTGAAGGCGGCGTGCGCAGCAGCGCTGATCATGCCCGCGATGCCCGAACCGGGTGAGGGCTGCCAGCGTAATAGAATCGCTGCATGCGGTGTCCTTGCACGTCGCGTGCGCAGGCGATCCACCATCACGATGCACGTCACACCGCGTTCCGCGAGCCCCTGCAGGAGGCGCGCGATGAAGGTCTCCGGCGGCCACTTTACGCCAACAACCGTGATGGTCATCCTTCTCCCCATGCTGTCATGGGAAGGTGCTGCAGCGACTGATGCAGTGTCAGCAGCATGCTGTGCGCGTATCCGCGCCCTGCATCCCAGTTGCGGGCCGCAGATGCGTCGAGGAAGCCGTGCAGCATGCCGGCATCGGTGATGCTGCGCAGGGGACTGTCGCTCGAATGCAGCATCTCTGCGAGGCGCCGTTTCTCCGTCGCAGTGTGGAACTGGTGCCGCCAGTTCGAAGCTGGGTCATAGGCGGGTCGCAGCGTGCGCAGCAGCTTCCGCCACGCGCGGCGCGGCAGCAGCCGGGTGTTGAATCCGTCCACCTCGAACAGATTTCCTGCGAATCCCTGCCACTCCACGCGCGCGATGGAGGGATGATGGCGCTTCAGATAGTCGATCTGCAGTCGTCTGCCCCGTACAAAGTCCGAAGGCAGCGTGGCCATCAGGTCGGTCACGCGATTGTCGTAGAAGGGCAGCCGCGTCCACGCACCGCACTGGTACATGCGCAGACTCGCCAGCGTCCAGCGAAAGGACCACTGCTCCGTCTTGAAGGCCGTGAAGCGGAAGGCCGCGTCGGGAAAGTCCGGTATCCGCGCCAGTTCGGATCGCAGCAGTTCGCGCGTCACCTCCTCGGCATCCATGCGCATACCGCTGCCGTCGAAGAGCAGCTGCTGCAGATGCTCCCTGCCGGGCTTGCGCACCTTGTCCAGCGCAACTTCGAGCATCGACATGCCCTTCGTGTACTCCGCATCCAGCGCGTCCATCCACACGTCCCCCCAGTGTGCACCGAGCACGACGTCGGCCTCTTCGCGGAGCAGTGAGCGGACCGCCACCTGCCTGGCCTGCGTCACATCCTGAAATCCCTCGAGTGCCGCGTCGATCAGTTCGATGTCGTCGAGAAGGGTGCGCTCTATCACATGCGCATGAAAGGGAAGCCCCGCTGCCTCGGCAACTTGACGGGCGATCCTGATCTCGATGGAATCGGGCGTGTACCCGTAGCTGTAGGACAAGAGCCTGTCCGCGTCGCCGGCCTGTCCGCAGAGGGCTGCTGCCGCGCAGCGAGAATCGAGACCTCCCGACAGGGGCACTGCCACGCGCCCGACACCCGTGAGTTCGGTGACGACGTCCTGCCAGACGGCGGCAAAGGACTCGACGGCCTCGTCGCGGGTCAGTGTGGCATCCACGTTGTGCGTCCACTCCCAGTACCGCCCTTGCGACACGAGACGACCGGATGCATCCAGCACCGTGCGCGTGGCCGGTCGCAGCATGCGTACACCTTCCACAAGCGTGCGGTCACCGGGCTGAAAGCCGATCATGCAGAAGGCGGCAAGCGCCTCGCGATCGAGCTGCGCACGATCGCTGATGCCGGCCACGCTGCGGAAGCAGGTGCCGACGATGCAGCAGCCACCCACCTCGGTGAGATAGGCGTGGATCGTGCCGAAACGGTCGGTCAGCACCTGCCACTCCCCGCTGTGTCGATGGTGCGCGATGAGCAGAAAATGTCCGTTCAACCCCGCTGCACCCGCATCACTGCCCAGGGCACGCGTCAGCTGCGCCTCAAGGGCGGCAATCGTCGGCACCTCATGCAGTTCACCGAGCAACGCGACATCCCACTCCGCGAGGGCGCAGGTCAGCAAGGGAAAACCCCGCCATGACGCACCCTCACCAATAATATGCAGGTGCTGCGTTGGCGATGCGTCAAGCATGTTTCGCTGCATGTCGCGCATGCGCACGGCAGCCCCATCGGTATGCGCACGCAGATCCAGCAGCACGTCGCCGACCATGCGTTGACGATCGGGCTGCAGTGCCGACGATATCATGCGAGGTCCGACATCATGCCTCGCCCGAGCACGAGTTCGTAGAAACGCTCGTGCGCACGAACCTCCCGGTCGAGACTGTAGCACTCTTCCACACGCCTGCGCGCAGCTCGGCCGAAGGCTCTGCGACGATCACGATCCGATACAAGACCGTGCAGGGCGCGGACGAGCGCGTTGACATCTTCGGGGCGCACGAGAAGACCATCCACACCCGATCGAATGATGTCACGGCTGCCGGGGATGTCGGTGGCAATGCAGGCCCGGCCCGTCGCCATGGCTTCCAGCAGGGCGACGGGACATCCCTCCATGCGCCAGCGAGCCAGTGTCGGCAGCACCATCACATCCATCCGACGCAGAAACGCGGGCGTGTCCGCCACATCACCGCGAAACACCACGCGCCCTTCGAGACCGAGTTCCCTGCAGAGCGCATGCAGTCCCGCCGAATATTCCGCATCCGCCTCCCTGCCGGCGATGTGCAGTTCGCAGCCGGGCACCTGCGCGACAGCGCGCAACAGCGTGGGATGTCCCTTCACAGGCACGAGATGCGCAAGACATCCGACGCGCACGATGCCGTCATCCGACACCGGGCTGGACTCGGCAGCCTGAAACCGTTCCAGATCGACACCGCGGGGCAGCAGCACGGTCTTGCGCGCGTAGAGGGGATGGCCGAAGAAGCTGCGCATCATGTCGCTGTTCTGTGCCGCCACACCAGATGCGCACAGCGTCCGCAGATGCCAGGCATTGTTGTGCCAGTTCATGTTCTTCTTGGTGTACACCCATGCCCGCGCACCCGCGAGCCGTGCGATGACGGGCTCGCTGTAGTCGTTGGAGTAATGGAAGGAATGCCAGATGTCGAAGCGATGCGGTCGAAAGGCCGCTGCTGCACGCCACGCGCGCCGGGGGAAGCCCCCGTAGGGCCTGGCCTCGACGGTGAAGGCGTGTTCGAGCAGGGGTATCCCCAGCCGCTCGACCTCCGCATCCAACCGGCCGCCCTTCTTCAACACGGCAACCGAAGGATCGAACCGCGAGCGATCGAGCCGCTCGATGATGTTGAGCATGGCCCGACCGGATCCCGCGGTGATGAAGTTCGGGATCGTGTAGAGGATGCGGATGCGTTCGCTCACGCGGCCCTCTGCGGCACGCGCCGGCACCATTCGAGAAGGGAGAGAACGGTCCAGATGCCCCATTTGTGATCCTGCGTGCCGAGCAGGTGTGCGCGCATCATCGAGCGGACCGCCTCCGGTTCGATGAAAGATGGATACTGCGACGAGGGTCGGGCGATCACGTCTTCGACCAGCGGACGCAGACTCCCGCGCAGCCATTCGCCGAGCGGGACGGCGAAGCCCCGCTTCTGCGGGGGAATGATGGCGGGATCGACCATGCGCCCCAGCAGATCCACGAGCACGCTCTTGCGGCGACCATCCTGCATCGCGTCTGCCGGATCGAGCTGCAGAGCCGCCGTGATCACCTCCCGATCGAGCAGGGGGACCCGCACCTCGAGACTGTGATGCATCGAGGCCATGTCGACCTTCTTCAAACCTCGCTGGAGCTGACCCTCGAATTCCACTCGTCGGGAATAGCGGGCGAGACCGTCCCACGACCGGACCCCGCCATCGTCGTACAGTCGGAAATCGGATGGAGGCGCGGTGGCCCCGGGGACGAGCCGACAGGCGTCCTCTGCGGAGATGCGGCAGTTCACGTTGTAGTAGTAGTCCGCCGGCGTGCGGGAGAGCACGGCCCCGGATCGTCTGCGGGCGAGTCCGTACTTGCCTGCGAGATAGGGTACTGCGCGCAGCAGTCGGGGCAGGCGGAAGAGGCCCGCGTCGCGCAGGAGCGACATGGGACGTTCGTAGCCGAAGAACAGCTCATCCCCACCATCCCCGCTCAGCGCCACGGTCACGTGCCGCCGGGCATGGGCGCTGATGAGCAGTGTCGGGAGCATCGAGAAGTCGCCGAACGGTTCGTATTGAGCCTCGAAGGCCTCCTCCACGAGAGTCGTCAGATTGACGTCGGTGCTCTCCAGCATGTGGTGGGCGACACCGAGCGCCTGCGCATAGCGGCGGGCATCGGGACCCTCGTCCTGCCACCACCCCTTCGTGGAGATGGTGAACGCATCGAGCTGCGACGGGAAATGGCGCGTGGAATACGCCGTCACGAGTGCGGAATCGACACCACCGGAGAGGTACACGCCGACAGGCACGTCGGCGGCGAGCTGCCGCTCGACGGCCGCATGCAGGGATGCATCGACAGCGGCCATGACCTCTGGTCTCGACACGTGAACTTCGCCCGCATCCTCAATGGACCACCACCGCCTCTCCTGCATCCTCCCGTCACCTTCGAAGGTCAGGCAGGTGCCCGGCTGCAGCTGCAATGCGTTCGCGTGCATGGCGAAGGGTGCCGGGATGTGATGCAGCCGCAGATACAGATGCATGACATCTTCACGCACGGCACCCATCGACCAGGGACACAAAGCAAGAGCGTCATACCGCGAGGCGAATGCCATCGCACTCCGGTCGGGATGAAGTAGCACGTACAGGGGCTTGATGCCTGCGTGATCCCGGGCGAGCGTGAGCCTGCGGTTGACACGGTCGTACCACGCGAACGCGAACATCCCGTTCAGCCGCGGGAGCACATCCACACCCCACTGTACCAGTGCTGCGAGCAGCACCTCCGTGTCCGTGCGGGAGCGAAATGCATGACCCAGCGATGTCAGTTCCCTGCGAAGAAAGTCATGGTTGTAGATCTCGCCGTTGAACACGAGTACGTGCCGACCATCCGCCGTGAGCATCGGCTGATGCCCTGCCTGCGTGACATCGAGCACGGCGAGTCTGCGAAATGCCAGGCAGACACTGGTTTCAGCATCCTTCCACACGCCATCATCGTCCGGACCGCGTCGCACCATGCTCGCGGACATGCGGCTCACCGATTCCATTCGCTGCTTGGGGGGGAGCACCCCCGAGAAATCAAGCAGACCGGCTATCCCGCACATGGAGCGAATTTGTCTGCCCACTTCTGCAGTGCGTAGAGAATCCACACCCCCCACGCGCTTGCGCGCCCCTCGCGGAAACGCTGCAGATATGCCGCGAGCTCCGCTCGATCGAAACTGTTGTGCGGCCATGGATCCCGGTGCACGAGCAGTGCATCGAGCTCCTCATGAAGATCCTCACGCAGCCACTTGTCGATGGGAACGCTGAAACCCTTCTTCTCTCTCGTCACAAGGTCTGAACCGAACACGTCGATTGCTGCCTTCTTGAGCACATGCTTCGGCTCGTGATGCGTACGACCCAGACCCGGACGCAGCGATTGCGCAAATGCAATGACGCGCTGATCGAGGAACGGCACCCGCACCTCAAGACTGTGGTACATCGACGTGCGATCAACCTTGACAAGAACGCGTTGCAGATGGCCATAAAACTCATTGCGCCGCAGCCAGAGCAGGAGATCCACCTCACTTCGGAAGTGCGACGGTGATGTATAGAGCGACTGAATCGATTCCGAGTAACCGAAGGAGGGGTACAGCGCGGCGAGATCGGAGGGTTTGTTGTGGCTGTGAGCATGCAGCACCCATGTGCCGATGCTGTCGTTGTCGATGCCGTAACTGATGCGTGCTCCTGCTTTTCGTGCCAACCCCGATACTGCACGTCGCAACGTGCGCGGCTGACGAAACCAGCCTCGATGACGCACGACATTCAGGAAACGGGGATACCCCCAGAACAGCTCGTCACCACCATCTCCAGAGAGCGCAACAGTGAACCTGCGTTTTGCCATTCCGCAGACCTGGAAGGAGGGCAGCGAGGAGTAATCACCGAAGGGTTCCGGGAAGGCATCGAAGTGTGCATCGAGTTGTTCGCGTAGCCGTGCGGTTGTGAAATACTCAAGTTCATGTCGCGCATGGAGGTGTTCAGCATAGCGACGTGCTGCCGCACTTTCGTCCAGCGCAACGTCATCGACACCGATGCTGAAGAGCTCCAACCCGGGGCGTTCACGCACAGCCATTGCCGAGACGAGCGGTGAGTCTATGCCTCCTGAGAGAAAGGACCCGATAGGAACGTCACTGGCAAGCTGATCGCGTACGACGGTCGAGAACAGATCGAGGAAATCCCCGGGGAGCGGTACCGTTGTTTCGTCGACAGATGGTTCGTCCCTCCATTGCCAGTAGAAGGTTGATCTGACGGTACCATCCCTGTGAAACACCAGATGCTGCCCGGGTTCGACCTGCCGTATCTCACGATAGATTGTGCCTGGTGCAGGCATGTACCCAAGCGCGAGGTGATCGCTCAGCGTCTGGACATCGAGTGTCAGGGATGACTGCATCCACGGGTGCCGGGACACTTGGTCAAACTGCGACGCAAAGACAACGCCGCTCGAGCTGACTCCATAGTACAGCGGCTTGACCCCAGCCTGATCACGAACTAGATGCAGCTCATTGGTCTGTCTGTCATAGAGAGCAAACGCAAATATTCCATTGAGTTGCGAGATCGTGTATGGGACATCATATCTCTCTACGTGGAGGATCAGAATCTCTGAATCGCTGCTGCTTCGTAGATCGGAATCAGAAAGCCCCAGACTTGACTGCAGGGCCTTGTAATTGTATATCTCTCCATTGTAGACAACGACCCATCGATCATCCGTGGAATGTCTCGGTTGATCACCGTGCAACGTGACGTCAAGAATGGAGAGACGGCGGAAACCAAGAGCGCAGCGATCATCCTGCCAAACACGCTCCCTGTCAGGACCTCGCCTTTCAGATAGAGACAGAAGCTGTCTGAAGAGTTTACTTGGACTTTGACAGCATGTTGATGAGTACTCTCCTAATAACCCGCACATGGCATTATTATGTGACGTTTATATTCATACTGCACTACATGGCCCCAGTGCACACTCCAAGCACGCAGTCTATCGAAGATCTCTGACCTGAAACCCGCAAACTGGTCCAGGGAGAAGTAGAGAATATTGGCATATTCCGATCAAAAAACGAGGAAGGAAGTGCCGATGAAGATGCAGTATTTCACCGAGGAACAGATCGCCTTCGCGCTGCGCCAGGCGGAGGGCGGGGTCAAGGTGGCAGAGGTCTCCCGAAAGCTGGGAATAGCGGAAACGACCATTTACGTCTGGAGGGAGAAGTACGGTGGTTTGGGGGTGCCCGAGTTGCGCCGCCTGGGGCAGCTCGAAGAGGAGAACCGGCAGCTCAAGAATTTGGTGGCGGATCTGAACCTGGACAAGCAGATGCTGCAGGATGTCCCGCGAAAATAATTCTGAGGCCCGCCGCGATGCGGGCCATAGCGGAACATCCGCTGGACGCATACCGGGTGAGCGAACGGCGTTCATGCGCGGTCACCGTTCTGCACCGGTCCACCTGCTTGTATGTGGGCACGCGGGAGGACGATGTGCTGATGCGGAGGCGCATCCATGAGATCACCGCGGTGCAGGTCCGGTATGGCTACCGTCGCATTCATATTCTGATACGTCGTGAAGGCAACTTGGTGAACCAGAAGAACGTGTATCGTCTGTACCGGGAGGAGGGATTGCACCTGCGGCGTCGGCGTCTTCGCCGTCGTGTCGGTGCCGTCGTGTCGGTGCCGTCCACCGCCTGCGTCAGCCTCCCGCAACGCGTATCAATGAGTGTTGGAGCATGGATTTTGTGGCCGACAGTCTGTTCAACCGGCACAGATGCCGGGGCTTGGCCATAGTCGAATATTTTACCCGTGAATGCCCGGCAATCCACCCGGCACGTACGATCACGGGCAGCGATGTTGTGGCTGTGATGAACCGGCTGAAAGTGGACCGCGGGCTGCCGAAGCGGATCAAGGTCGACAACGGTAGCGAGATTATTTCGAAGGCACTGGACTAATGGGCGTATGAGCACGATATTGCGCTGAGCTTTTCACGGTCTGGGAAACCGACGGACAATGCGTTCATAGAATCGTTCAACGGCAGCTTCCGTGCGAGTGCCTGGAAGTGCACTGGTTCCTGTCCCTCGAGGATGCAGCCACAAAGATCGAGGCGTGGAGAATGGGATACAACGAATTCCGACCGCACAGCTCGCTGGCGAACAAAACCCCGAAGGAATTAGCTGAATCACAAATCAACGAAAGTCAGAGATCTCTCTTTTTGAGTGGACCAGATTATGGCTTCAGGTCATTCACCCACACGATTCAGCGAAGAGACTCTCAGCAGGCTGCTAAAGCGATATCATGCGTTTCTTCGCCTTGCGCCAAAGCGCCCTTAACAGGTACGAAAATTTGCTGTCATTATATACAGCCTCCTTCATCTTTTCCATGAAGTATCTTGCGGCGTCATACTCATGATTCGCGAGCAACATCGCGATCAGGTCTGGATATATATACTGCTGCATTGCGACTGTTTTTGCATCGGCATGAATGACACAATTGGCAATATCTCCATCGATCACTGTCCAGTCCGCAACTCTTGACAACCTAATCCAGAGATCCACATCCATTGACATGTAACGCGATCGTATTCCGCCCGCCCCATTGTACTTGGATGCGGAAAAGAAACAGCCGGGCTGGTGAAATCGCGCTCTTACCCACCAGTAGGGCATATGCTCCTTATCACAGTTGACCGGCTCCACTCTCTTGATCACTCGGCCATTGCAGTCGCGTTCAATTACCGTCCCTGCCCAGGCCGAACTGCCTGGCTCAGCACGATACGCCCTAGCGATCAGGTTAAATGCATTTTCGCAATAATAATCGTCCGCATTAATCCAAGCATATATGTCACCCGTGGCTCTACCAAATCCTTTTACAAGGGCCTCCCACTGCCCTTCATCAGGTTCGACGATGATGCTGTCGATACGATCTCTGTACTTATGAAGTATCTCCTGCGTTCCATCGCTGCTACCAGCATCTACGACAGTATACTCATAGTTACTGTAGCTCTGACTGAGTACGGATTTTATAGTGTTCTCAATGTAATTAACTTGATTATACGAAGGAGTAACAATACTGATCCTGGGGTATTCGGGGTCATTCATCAGTAGCATCCGGACGTTACTCGGATAAAACGGTTCGGTTCTTCGCTGTTTCAAGTGTGTAAGTCATATTCGTGCCTGCTGTGACGAGATAGATCATCGGGTTCTTCGCTATTTCAACTGGGTAGTTCGTATTGGAGTCTTCTCGAGACGAGATAGATCATCGTGATGTAATTCCGAATGGAACGATACCCCCCGTGCACGGCCTCGATCCAATTGAATTTTACTGTTGACTCCTTCTACTACGCCGTTGTTCACCCTGGATGTGACAAACTGCAGGTCACATCTGTCCATAATGAGAACTCCGGAAGGCGGTAGATTTCGGTTGCAAGACTGGAAACGAACCACTTTTCCGGAGCGTCATATGACACGCAAAGGTACAAGCCTGTTTGCACAGATCATAACGCTGGTCGTCGAGACGGCCACGTTCCGTCGTATTGTCCGCGAGCATCGGGGAGACAAGCACAGCAAGGGTCTCCGGTGCCGGGACAGTTTGTTGCCATGATGTTTCTGCATCTGAGCAAGGTGACATCGTTGCGGGAGATCCGCGATGGGCTGCGCAGCGTCGCGGGAAAAGTCGCGCACCTCGGCATGGGCAAGATCCCCGGCCATTCGACACTGGCGTTCGCCAACGCGCATCGGCCGCGGCAGATCTACCGTGACCTCTTCTATGCCGTGCTGGCTGGTGCCGAGCACCATCTGCGCGGTCAGCAGCGGTTCCGCATCGCGAACCGCCATGCTCAGCATGGATGCGACCTTCGGTGATTGTCAGGGTAGTTGTCCTAAAACATGCTGACGCTCGATGATACTTATTTCGAGCAATCGGTTCATCGACGCATGCCCATGTCGGCAACATACTGCCGGAGACGGGAGCGGTCAAGAGTATACAAGCCCACATTCTCAGGGGGCTCTTGACCGCTCCGATCTCCGGCACAACCCGGCCTCTATGGGCGATGCGTCGCTGTGGCCTGCGTGTCACGACGCCTTTTCCTTCGCGCGGCGACAGTTCAGGTGCACCTCCTCTTTGCGCGACCAATCGCGCACTGCCCAAGACCACCGTTCCGGTTTCGCTGCACGGGCGGCTGTATACAGTGCGTCACGCTGCGCCAGGATTGTGATGTCGCGCCCGGTATGGCGCTCCACCGGCGTGACAAAGCCGATGCCACTGTGCCTGTGATCGTGGTTGTACCATGTCGCGAATGCCTGCACCCACGCCCGCGCCGCGTCGATCGTGGCAAAACCCTTCTCCGGATAGTCCGGTCGATACTTGCAGGTGCGGAACACGGACTCCGAGTACGCGTTGTCGTTGCTCACTCCGGGACGGTTGAACGAGGCGGCCACCCCAAGTTCTGCCAGACGCACCCGCAGCGTGCTGGCCTTCTGAATCGCCCCATTGTCACCATGCAGCACCTCCAGCGTGCCGCGACAACCCTCGGCGAGGGTGGCGCGATCGATCAGTACCACGGCGTGGTCGGCTCGCTCCTCCTCCCACACCTCCCAGCCGACTATTTTCCGGCTGAAGAGATCGATGATCAGATACAGGTAGAAAAAACAGACCGTGCACCGGAGCTTTCAACCACGTCACGTCCCAAGTCCAGATCTGACAGGGGCGCACGGCGCAATGCGTCCGCGGTGGTCCCACCCGATGTGGTGCCCGGGCGCGGCCACGATGCGTCAGCTCCCTGGCAGAGCGCAGCACGCGGTAAAAACTCGATTCCGAAGCGACATACTCCCCGGCGTCGGCCAACGCAGGTACGATCTCGGCCGGTCCCTGACTGGCATGCTCCGGACGGTGGCAGATCTCGAGGATATAGTCGCGTTCGTCTTCGTTCAGGGCATTGCCCGGCACAGGCTGCAGCGCCAGAGGGCGCCGATCGCCGTCCGCAGACCGCTGCCACCGCCGATACGTGCGCGGACTGATCTCGAGCACGGCACAGGCGGGAGCCAGACGCGCGCCTGCGGTGATGGCCGCGGTGATCAGCGTCACGGCACTGCGGCGGTCGTCAAGACCGATCATTCGTCCTCGTCCTCCCCCCAGCGAGCATCGACTTTTTTTTCCAACACCAGCAGCGCCGCCGCCTCGGCCAGTGCCTTTTCCTTGCGATGGAGCTCACGCTTGAGTTCCTGCGTGCGCTTGCGCACGGCGCGCATGGCTTCCTTGCTCTGCTTGGCCTGGAGCACCTCCCAGTTGTTGGCCTGCTCGCAGGCATGACGCCAGGAGCGGATCTGCTCCGGATACAGCCCCCGCTGGCGGCAGTACTCCGTCAGCTCGGCCTCGTTCATCGCCGCGGTCTCCACCACCGCGGCAAACTTGTCTGCGCTGGTCCAGCCTTCCGGCGTGCTGTCCGCATGCGGCAGGAGTCGGCCCGTGGCACGCGCTGCGGTGCGCCACAGATACAGTGTCGGTTCGGAAATCCCTTCTTCCCGCGCAAGCTCGGGAATGCTCTTGTTTTCCGGGGGAAGCATCTTCTTGAGCACTGCTTCCTTCCGCTCCTTCGAATAGCGCATCATCACCTCGTGGTATGCCCTCTCTCGCCTATTATAGGCGGTTTCCTTTGTAGTGACAACTATCCTGACAGAGGGGGAGGCGATGCGTTCGAGCAGCAGATCACCATCGAACATGCCTTGGACGGGTCGGTGTTTCTTCGCGGTCATACGAGGCTTGGATACGTTAAGGATTTTAGGCTCTTGATATCCTGTAACAACGATGAGTTTTTAGAGGTTCCAAGTAGCTCCGCTTTGCCACATTATTCGGCAACGAGCCATAATCAAGGGTTGTGACTGGCGAATACCCATCCTTCATCAGCATTTACGCCGTGAACGGCATAATGAGGGTCTTGCGATATTTCATTAAAGCTTCTGAAGTGCTTCAAATGATCAATATCGTCAAGAATGATTGAATATCGTTTCCCTTGCAGCGTCTTTCTCATGATAGTATATTCTAAAAGACCTATACCGCCACTCGAATCTAAAAGAACCAAAGGCTCACAGTCAGCATACTTACATAGATATTTTTGAAGAAGATCATCGCCTTGGTAGTGAAACAATCTGTCATAGACCCACCGTGCTCGATCATACGGCGCTTTTGGCATACCTCCCAAGGCACCGCGAAGTTCGTTTTCGTAAAATTGCATCGGTTGATGGATGTCATCGATGTATACGTCATCATACATCATATGACTGGATATCGCCTCATCCGTTCTAATGTGCCGTAAGGCCTCCTGCAGCGATACAGTTCTTCCCCAGACTGCCCTCACAAAGGGTGTCTGTATTAGATTTCCCACCGCAGCACGCCAGCTTACATAGTTTACTTCGATTGTGATGAATCGACTTGGTTGCGCTGTATCTTTAAAGGAAGACGCCAACATCCTAGTTGAGCCAGTGCCGCGAAATGTCCCTGACTCAACAACATGCGTCACATTGGTGTCACCCACATACTCACGAACCATACGTGCGAGCACACGGCTCTCTGACATAACGATGGTTTTGCCAGCTTTTTCCTTCAGCGACTTCATCATTGCACTCGTCGTATTGATGATTTATGACACACTAACACTATACAGATCGTTTCGCACCGATCTCGCTGTGTTCCTCAATTGCGGATTGGACCAGAGAAGCCTCGTTATCAACACACGCTACAACAGCAAGATGCCATATCGTCCTCGCAGCTTGGGAGATGCTCTACCTGTGAATACAATCCAGCAGTTCCCGATAGCCTCTTCGAGTCATTTTTCTATATATCCACCGATGTTGTCAAATGCATATATGTGCCCGCACCCTGTAGCGACCAGGGCATCGTACAGCACCATGTAGGACGCGACATCCTCAATCGTGTTTGTTTGGCATTCGAAGTACAGAATCGGCTTGTCGTTCTCAATCGCCTTCAGGCCTGACATTAATACGTTGTGGTTATAGCCATCGACGTAACATTTAATCAGACGAACAGGCTCCCGTAGTGCAGACTCCCGCTTCCATGCATATATAACCTCATCAAGAGTTCTTGAATGCAATACTGTGCTATTACGTGATGTTTCTTGTTCAAGCAACATTGCGGACCCGTTCTCCTGCAGAAAGACCCCCGACACATTGCTACCCACGAGACAGCATGTGCTACCCACGACGGCTTCTGGATAAGCCTCATGCAGTGTTACCTGATTAGATGATAAGCACTTGAATCTCTCGTCATTGGCATCTACCGCAACCACGTGAGCATTTAGGCATCCCGGAAGCAGTTCGACCGTGGTATAACCGGCGTTCGCGCCAACATCCACTATCAGTGACGCTGTAGTCACATGCGCGGACAACTTCAGTATAATACGATCGTGCTGGGAGTATTATTAGAGGCACTTCCTTAACGGTGAATCAGGATACAGCTTTAGGACAACGACTACGATCTCTGACTTTTGTGGCCATGCATTACCGTGCGGCACATGTCGCCCATTGCGATCACCAAACAGCCTCTTCATAATGCCGTTTATGATTACAGCATCCGTCTGATTGCTTCCGAGTGATACTACCGCGGCATCCTTCTGATCTCACCTTCACATTTCAACGGCTGCCAGCTTATCCCACACTGACTTTTCTGTTACAAGGTCTATACATGGGAACGGAGCGCCATGCTCAAGACTGTAAATGCAGTGCCAATTACATCCGTAGCAATCGAGTTGCTCGTACGCCGGCACTGGAAGGCGCCCTTGACATGCGTTGATGCTTGGGTAGGGCATGAAACGGCCGAAGTGACCGCCGCCGAGCACAACGATTGATCTTGTCCCAACAGCTGCCGCAATATGTGCATAACTTGTTTCGTTCGACAAGAGCAACCGTGCACCGCGAATAAGTTGAATTAGATCCACGTGCGTCGTCATTCCGCACAGATTGATGGCCGTCTCCCCAATTGCTTCACATACTTCCTGGCAAAGGTCTCTCTCATCGACACCACCGCAAACAACAACTTGACAACCATGCATCGTACTGTAGTTCTTTCCAATTTGTCCGAAACGATGCACTGGCCAGTTTCTGTTTCTTACTGAAGATCCCGGTGCTACAGCAATGTAGTCAAGTGTCGATAGCATCCGAGACAACTCGGTATCTCTCTGAGGGAGGTCTGCAAGCCTTTCCTCGCGGATTCTCGCACCAAGTACTTGCATAAAGTGCTTGTTTCGATGGTATTCGCTGTTATCAGAATCGATCGAAGACACAAGCTTCGTATACCATGAATCTGACACTCTCTTCTGATCTGACGAGATGTTCGCCATATCGCCATCATAGCCGATTTTTACTGGCGCTGCAGACGCTCTAATGAGAGCGTCACCATAGAAATACTGCCGTGAGAAGGTCGGCTGAACCACCAACCGATACCGGCGGCGACGTACTTTGAGCAAAAGTAGTAATCTCCTACTGGGCCGCTTGGGGTTTAGGTACCGTCTATCGATCGGTACTATTTCATCCCAATAGTCAATTTCACTCGCCAAATCCACCAGACTCCTCCCAACATACAGCACGATATGATCGTTCGGATAGACATCACGCAGGTGGCGCGCCGCAGCCAACCATACGACGAAGTCACCTAGAGCATCCAGCCGTACAACTGCTACTTCCTTCCTGCGAGGGAATACGCGTATAGGTAATGAAATCAATCTTTCGATTGATTCCACTACCTGCCTGAATTTGCGATTCATGTAATTACCAGCTCTCACGTCACGGTATTGAACACGAGCAGAGACCTGTCGCACGTCGGCTGTTCATGCAGTGCAACATTGACGAAGCAACCCTAGATTGCCGAGACTCAATAGATCCACTCACATTCAACGAACACACAGCCATACCCGCTACCGTACTTCGAAAACCTAGAACCGGTATCATGAACATTAAAAACCACTGCTTGTCTGACTTCGTCAATCACCATGTTGTTCGGCACATGCACAGCTGCGGTCAACTGATATCGCCCTGGGGTTAAAACGCCGGCTGGTACAACGACTCGAATCCCCTTACCTGACGAGTTAATCTCAATGCCGGATGTTTCCTGTTCGGTCGTAAACACTCTGTTCCCGCTGTTATCATGCATGGCTATCGAAAGCACCTCTCCATCATGTTGGCTCTTCCCAGTGGCCCTGAGATTTATGTTTATGCACTCATCCATCTTGAAATCGTACTTCTCAGAGCCATTAGTATCCGCGCACGTCACCTCTGTCAGAACAATAGACTTCATACCGTCCGGGTTCTTGTCATTCGCATGATACCCATGCGGCACATCCTCATTGTAATCGAGGTATGTGTCCACGGCGTGCTGCACACTGCCTTCGAAGCATATGCTTCCCTGAGACATCACAATAGCGCGCATGCAAAGCTGGCTGATGGCACCGAGGTTGTGACTGACGAACAGAACTGTTCGTCCTTCTCGACTTATCCCATTCATCTTTGACAGGCAGCGTTCCTGAAACCCCACATCACCCACAGCCAGTACCTCATCCACGATCAACACATCCGTCTGAAGATGAGCGGCGACAGCAAACGCCAACCTGACATACATTCCACTGCTGTATCTCTTGACCGGTGTATCAATGTACATCGCACAACCTGAGAAATCCACTATAGCGTCCAGCTGGGTGGCGATATCGTTTTTGCTCATCCCAAGAATGGCACCATTAAGGTAGATATTCTCCCTTCCTGTCAATTCAGGATGAAAACCGGTTCCAACCTCCAGTAGAGAACCAACTCTCCCGCGAATTCTAACTGTCCCCTTCGTCGGAGCAGTTACCCGGGACAGTATTTTGAGCAGCGTGCTCTTCCCTGCTCCATTTTCACCGATAATACCAAGGATCTCTCCCTCGGCAACTTCGATTGAAATATCGCGAAGCGCCCATACAAAATCGGACGTCCCTCGTTTAGAACGACTGTTCCTCTGTCCAATTTTGAGGTAGGGATCCTCCTTGCCTCGAACGCGGCACCACCACCGATTAAGGTCATGCGTTAGCGTACGTGTTCCTACAAGTCCGAGGCTGTAAAGTTTCGAGACGTCCTCTATTTTGATCGCAGGTGTGCTCATGCGATCAGACCGTATCCATGAACGATTTCTCCACACGATTGAACACGATCACACTTATAAACAAGACACCTAGTGTAACCACTGCAGAAAGCCCAAGCTCGGGCCATGGTACCGACCCACCCAAAAATATCGAACGGAAGACTTCAATGGGTGCCGTCATCGGGTTCAGTGCCACGAGCCAGCGCCATTTCGCCGGTAGTGTCTCCAACGAATAGATGACGGGCGTACCATACATCAACAACTGGACACCGAATGATACGAGGTGCGTCAGGTCCCGGTACTTTGTCGTAAGCGAGGACACAATGATGCCAACGCCCATTCCGAGCAGTGCCATCAACAGCAGCAGAGCCGGTGTGAGAACGAGTACCAAGCCGTACTGCGGGTGTATGTCCGCTCCGGCAAGCAGGTAGTAGGCCAGAAAACCGAAAAACAGAAGAAATTGTATGCTGAACTGCACCATGTTCGAAACCACGATCGACAGCGGTACCACGAGCCGCGGGAAGTACACCTTTCCGAACAGACCTGCATTTGCCACGAATGTGTTCGAGGTCTTGGTCAGGCACGTTGCAAAATAATTCCATGGTGTCGTACCGGCGAGATAGAACAGCATTGCTGGGTGACCGTCCGTCGGGATCTTCGCCACACCTGCGAAGATGACCGTGAATACGATCGTGGTCAGCAGGGGCTGAATCAGAAACCAGAGCGGACCAAGAATAGTCTGTTTGTACTGTGCGGTGAAATCCCGCTTTACGAACAGCATGAGGAGATCGCGATATCGCCAGATCTCCCCGAGGTCGATGTCGAACCAGCCACTGCGGGGTCGCAGTACGAGCGTCCACTCGCCTGTTGTTTCCTTCTTCATTCAGATTTCAGTGCAGATGTGGCAGGGGCATGTTCTCATGCGCGTCCTTCACCGTGCCCGTGGTATTTGACCGTCGGAAGGCGATCAATGCATCACGAAGAATGTTCGACCAGTCTGCAGCGAGGTTTCGGAACAGCGTGCGGTGCAGAAGGGTGACTCCGATAAACGCGATTGCACCGCAGCTGAGAAGGTTGACAACGGGACCGGTCACCACGACATGCCGAAGCACGAGTTGTACAGGCAGTACCAGAGCGGCAAGCGAAAGCGTGAAGAGGAGCACATCCTTCGATTGCACAAGCACACGCAGCAGCGGGACTTCCAAAAGACGCGTGATCGCCAATAACTGCAGAGTGACGGTGAGCGATCGCGCAGAGACAGCGCCGATGGCAGCACCGAGCATCCCCCAGTACACAGCACCAGCAAGTGTAGCCAGCAGGAAAACCGGTAGTGTCAGCACTGTGATTTTAGTGGCCAATTCTGGGCGGCCGGCAACCGTGAACATCGACGACAGCGGCGCGAGCGCTGCCTGCAGAAAGGCGAGCAGCAGAAACACGCGCAGGGGCGGTACGGATGCACCCCACTGCGGTCCGTACAGAACAAGCACGAGATTACCGCTCAGGATGAAGAGCAGCATCAAGACGGGGAAGGTCACGAGTGTCGTCATTCTCATACCTGCAATCGCCACGGCGGCACGGCGGGTTGCATCGACGCTGGCGAGTGTCGGTCCGGACATGCGACCCACGACATTCATGAACACGCGCTTGACCATGGTAGAGGTTTGAAACGCCATGTCGTAGAGTCCGAGTAGATGCGATCCGAGCAGGTTGCCGACGATCAGCGTATCTCCATCGTTTGAGACAGTGCCCGAAAGGCGCGTACTGCGCACGTGCATCACGAAACGGGCGATTGGTCGCCAGTGCTTTGCATGCGGTTTCAGCGCCGGTCGCCATCCACTCAAGATGAAGAGGTACATCGCACGGAACGCAGCCTCGAGGATGAGCGGAAGGACAAGGCTCATGAATCCCCATCCGGCCAGCAGTAGGCCGATGGCCGACGCCGCGGTGATCAACGCGATGACAATGTCGCCGGTCACGAGCCGACGATAGTCCAGCGACCGCATCACGATTGCCTCGGGCACCGTCGCGAGCTGCTCCAGAAGATACTGCAGGAGCAGCAGGCCGAGTATCAAGGCCGTGGCTTTCGCATGGAAGATCAGCACCGCGAGTGGAGACAAAGCGTACACGACGAAGGCGAGCGCGATGCCAGTCAGCATGTTGAACCAGAAGGCCGATGAGAGCTTGCGTGGATCGTCATCCGCATATCCGGCCACGATCCATTCCTCAATACCGCCCGTGCCCGCAATCGTCGTAATGCGCAGCAGCACCTGGGCGGAGACGACGACACCGAAGTCCCCCGGAGTCAGCGAGCGCGCCAGTATCGCGATGGTCGCGAGCTTGATCGCACCGGTTGCGAGCTTCTGCGCATACAACCACGCGGCGCCTCTGACCACGCGGGTCTTGAGCGATTCTTCCACGCTCATGTCACCCTGCCTCGGCAATGGACGTTGCGGGGCTCTTCGCGAGCAGAAGCAGCATGCCGCAGCTGATCATGATGTCGGGATACTCGATATAGTGACGGAAGAGGGCGGTTATGCACACGGTCGTCAGAAGCAGCAGTGCTGCAGCCGCCCAGCTTCGACCCGCGACACACCCTGTCGCACATGCCCTGTACAAACGGCGGAGAAGTAAATACAGGACGATGGTTGCCAACCCGAATCCCAAGATGCCGAACTCCCGCACGGCAGCGATACTTCCGGACATCGTACGACCCATCGTGGAACTTCGCTGCACACGATAGGGTGGTGTGAACTGCGGTACGGTACCCACCTTGTCGAGCACGACTGCGTATCGCGGGTTCACCGTGTTCAGCCGTTGTGGAAGATTCGAATCCATCTCCCTGTATCGCAACGGCAGGCGAATGTCTGCGGCCTTGCTTCCGTGCGTACCCGGTCCCTCGCCAAAGAGCGCACGAAAAGGCTCGTTCACCACAACCTCCAACGAGGCGTGGAGGAGCACTGCCTTGCGTGTGTCTGCATACGGACCTCCACCAGAATACAATGTGCCGATGAGCGCTGCAGTGCCGAGCCCCAGAACGAGGAGGGTGACGGCCGCGAACACTCGCGCATGCATTCGCAGTTGGATTGCCTTCGTCAATGCAATTGTTGCGAGTAGAGTACCTAACAGAAGGCCCGGTACTGCATGCAGATTCTCCCCCATGAGAGAGGCGGCAAGGGCCGCGATCGAGAGCAGCAACCAGCGAGAGTTGCGCATCGAAACTGCATGGATCAGAAGCCCGACACCGAAAACTGCAAGCAGCAGGGATGAATAGTGCGCACTGGCAAGACTGGCCCAGTTGAAGTCGTAGGGCTGCTGCATGTCGGGCAGGGGGAACTTCGGAGTATCGATGCCAAACAGATCGGGATACACACGCAGCAGCGGTTGCAGCACGGAGAGGTACAACTGAGGCGCACCCGCAAGCAGGGGAAACACGAGGATGACTGCAGCCAGTGCCGCGGCCGCAAGCAGCACGCGCGCGCGCAGCCATGCGATGTCTTCTGCAGTGAACGGCAGCATGCCCAACAGTGCGATCCACAGTGGGACTGTGAGCCATCCTGCGGAGAAGATCGGGAAGCTGTACATGTCCGAACCGTCACCGAGCCGGAGCAGCCAGAGGAGCAGCAGGTAGGCGATGAAGACGAGCAGTGCGCCAGTGGCGCCGCGACGCAGTCGCGACCAGTGCATCCGCCAATCCTCACCCCGTCGCAACTGCGCACGAACCAGGAGCCAGACAATGCCGAGCAACACGACAGCCGAGCTGATCGTGTGCATGGGTCCTAGAGATGCCACGAACACGGCGATTGCCAGCGCGCGCGGCGTGCGTGCCACTGCTGCGGCAAGCAGCGGGAGTGCAGCCATTAGCAGCGCGGTCCGGATTCCGTATACGGTGCCGAACATGGAATAGGGTGAATCCCGCAGCACGGTGATGGCGAGCAGGTACAGAAAGACCGCAGCACCGAACGCACTCGGTTTCATGATGCTGCTGCTCGAATACAGCCTCGATGAAGACGTGCTCAATCGGAACGGAGCGACCTGTAATGATCGATGGTGCAGCGGAGTCCTTCGGTGAAAGAAACCGAGGGTCGGTACTGCATCACCCGCGCGGCATTCTCGATCGAGGCGTAGGAGTGCTTGACATCCCCCAGCCGCGGTGCAGCATGCTCAGCCTCGATCGAGGTTCCCAGTTCGGCATTGATCTGAGCGACCAGCTGATTGAGCGTGATGCGGTCGTTGCAGGCGATGTTCATGATTGCCCCGGCAACTCCCTCGGTAACTGCCGCACGGAGATTGGCGTCTACGACGTTGGCGATGAAGGTGAAGTCCCGCGACTGCTCGCCATCCCCGAACACCATCGGCCGACGTCCCTCCCGCATGGCCGTGATGAAGCGCGGGATCACCGCGGAGTACTGGCTGGCGGGATCCTGCCTCGGGCCGAAGACATTGAAGTAGCGCAGCGAGACCGTCTCCATGCCGTAGAGCGCGTGGAACACCTCCATGTACTTCTCGCCCGTCAGCTTCGATACGGCGTAAGGCGAGAGGGGATTCGGCATCATCTCCTCGCTCTTCGGAAGCGCGGGGCTGTTGCCGTAAATCGATGAGGACGACGCGAAGACCACACGCGCGACGCCGTTGTCACGCGCGGCGCCGAGAATGTTCAGCGTGCCGTTCGTGTTCACTTCGTGTGTCGTGATGGGATCCACGATCGAGCGGGGCACCGAGGGCAGTGCGGCCTGGTGCAGTACTACGTCGATGCCCTTCATCGCCTGATGCACGATGTGGTACGAGCGGATGTCGCCCTCGACGAAGTCGAGATCATTGCGCCAGGGTGCGAGATTCTCCCTCTTGCCTGTGGAGAGGTTGTCCAGCACGCGCACGTCGTGGCCCTGCCGCAGCAGTTCTTCCACGAGATTCGAACCGATGAAACCGGCGCCGCCGGTCACGAGATATCTGGGCATGTCACGAACTGAATGAAGTGGTGGTGGCTGCTTCGACGACGACGGTCTGCTGCTGCATCGACTGCCATTGCCGTCTGATGCCCTCAGCAAGCGGCACCGACGGGTGAAAACCGAAGAGGCGTGCAGCCCGCGAGGTGTCTGCAGAGGTCATCCGCACATCCCCCTCGGGCACGGGCACGTGCCTGCGTTCGAGGGTCCTTCCGCTCACCTGTTCGACGATGTCGAGCACCTCGTGCAGTGCATGCGCATGCGCACCGCCGATATTCGCGATCTCGTAGCCCTGCACCCGCGGCAGGGCGGCGACGACACCTCGGACGATGTCGTCCACATACGTAAAATCGCGCATCATCGATCCGTCGCCGTACACGGTCACGACTTCATCGACATGCGCGGCGCGCAGGAAGCGTGCGATGGCCATCTCGGGGCGCTGGCCGGGTCCGTACACGGTGAAGAAGCGGAGGCACCAGATGTTCATGCCGCATGTGTGCACGTAACTGTGACAGAGCAGCTCGCCCGCCTTCTTGGTGGCGGCATAGGGCGAGATGGGATGGTCGACGGGGTCGTCTTCCGAGAAGGGCACCTTCTCCTGATTGCCGTATACACTCGACGACGAGGCGAAGAGCATGTGCCGCACGTCCGCGTCATGCATGGCCTCGAGCAACGTGGCCGTGCCCGTCACGTTCACGTCCGCATACAGCACGGGCTGTTCGATCGAGGGACGCACGCCCGCCCGTGCGGCGAGATGCACGACGCTCTCGATCGCGTGCGCGCGGAACAGCGCATCCAGTGCTGCGCGGTCGCGGATGTCGCCTTCGATGAAGCGGAAGCGAGCATGCTCCTGCAACGATGCGAGGTTCGCACGCTTGATGCGCACGTCGTAGAAGTCGTCGAGATTGTCGTAAGCGATCACCTCGCGACCCTCGCGCAGCAGCGCGCGGCAAAGATGCGAGCCGATGAAGCCGGCGCCGCCAGTCACGAGCACGGTGCTCATGCGGTCACTCCGTCGCTGTAGACCGGCAGCGTCGCGATCTCGCGCAGATACAGTGCATGGGCGTCCTTGGCAGACAACACCGGGGCGCCGTCGAGGGGCCAGGCGATGCCGATGACGGGGTCGTCCCAGCGGACCGCGAACTCCGTTTCGGGGTGGTAGTACTCGGTGCACTTGTACACGATGTCGGCGATGTCGCTCGTGACGTAGAATCCATGCGCGCAGCCGGCGGGGATCCACAGCTGCCGGCGGTTCTCCTCCGACAGTTCGCAACCGTACCACGCGCCGAAGGTGGGCGAGCCCTTGCGCATGTCGACGGCCACGTCGAACACGGCGCCGCGCACCGCACGCACGAGCTTGCCCTGACCGAAGGGATGCTGGATGTGGAGTCCTCGCAGGATCCCCTTCCGCGACCGCGACGTGTTCTCCTGCACGAAGGTGCCGGGGATCCCATGTGCCTCGAACACGTTCGAGCGCATTGTCTCGAAGAAGAAGCCGCGCTCGTCGCCGTGCACGAGCGGATCGATGCACACGACGCCCGGGATGTCCATCGGCGTGAAGGTCATTGCATTGAGCTTCTGAAGTGGTCGTAGGGTTGCGTGCCCGTGCGCAGGTGTTCCGGCAGCGGGGCCTCTTCGTCGAGATCGAGGCAGCGCATGCGTCCCTCATGCACTGCATACCGGTAGCCACTCTCGGGGCAGGTGTACACACCCTCGGCGTCCCGGTGCTGCAGACGATGACCATGCCGGCTCATCCAGCCCTGCTGCGTCGCGGGCACGCCGAGCACCAGCGCGTAGTCGGGCACGTCTCGCGTGACCACCGCACCCGCCGCCACGAAGGCGTAGCGTCCGACAGTCACGCCGCAGACGATCGTGGCGTTCGCCCCGATCGTGCAGCCCCGCCGCAGCAGCGTGCGCTCGTAGAGCGCTTGGCGCAGCACCTGCGAGCGTGGATTCGTGACATTCGTGAGCACGCAGGAGGGACCCAGAAACACGTCGTCCTCGACCACCGTGCCGGTGTACACCGACACGTTGTTTTGGATCTTCACGTGCGAGCCTATTACCACGTCGTTCGCGATGTTCACGTTCTGACCCAGCACGCAGTGGCGTCCGATGGTCGCGCCGCGCTGCACGTGGCTGAAGTGCCAGATCTTCGTGCCGGCGCCGATCGAGCAGCCCTCATCCACGTACGCGGATTCGTGGCGGAAGTACCCTTCCTCACTCATGGCTGTGCCACCAGGGGGTTGCGGGGGATGCGACCGGCGCGCTGCGCAGGGCATGGACCAGCTCGATCGAGGCACGCGCATCCGCGATGCGGAAGCCCTCTCCGGCGAGAGTCGCGCGATACACCTCGGTGTGCAGGTCGGTCATGCCTGTGGTGAAATCGACGTCCTCATCGTCGATGCACAGCAGGCGCAGCGTGCCGCGGTTCTCTGCACGCGCATCGGCGGGCAAGTCCTGCGGCCGGATGGAGAGTTCCCACCGCACGTCGGCATGGGCGAGGTCGAGCAATCCCGCCGCGTGGTCGGGCTCGTGCAGATGCATGGCCGCCGAGCGCATCGAACCGAAGAGCCAGAGCAGCAGGTCGAAGAGGTGGATGCCGATATTCGTGAGCATGCCGCCGGAGCGCTCGGCGCTGCCCTTCCACGAGTAGCGGTACCAGGGTCCGCGCGGCGTGATATAGCGCAGCGTGACTGACGGACGATGCGCGTTGCCGCCCTGCATCCGCTCGCGCAGGGCGCGCAGCACGGGATGCAGGCGCAGCTGCAAAATGGTGTGGATGCGGGCAGAGGATTCCCGCTCGAGTTCCTCGAGCGCATCGAGGTTCCAAGGATTGATCACGAGCGGCTTCTCGCAAAGCGCATCCGCGCCAATGCGCAGGGCCTGGCGGATATGCGCGTCGTGCAGGTGGTTCGGTGCGCAGATGCTCACCACGTGCACGCGCCGGTCCTCGGGCGCGCGGCGCAGTTTCTCGAGATGGCGGTCGAAGCGCTCGTACTCGGTGAAGAAGGCGGTGTCCGGAAAGTAGCTGTCGAGGATGCCGACGCTGTCGTGGGGATCGCAGGCGGCGACGAGCCGGTGGCCCGTGTCGCGGATGGCCTTCATGTGCCGGGGGGCGATGTAGCCGGCGGCTCCCGTGAGGGCGAAGTTCATGCGCGCGGGGCCTCCTGTGCGAGGAGGTCCAGCAGGTATTGGCCGTAGGGATTCTTCCGCATCGGTTCTGCGAGTCGCTGCAGCTGCGCGTCGTCGATGAAACCCATGCGCCAGGCCACCTCTTCGGGGCAGCCGATCTTGAGCCCTTGCCGTTGCTCGATGGTCTCGATGAACATCGAGGCCTGCAGCAGCGATTCGTGCGTGCCGGTGTCGAGCCAGGCAGTACCGCGGCTCAGCACCTCGACTGAGAGCTCGCCGCGTTCGAGATAGATACGGTTGAGGTCGGTGATCTCCAGCTCGCCCCGCTGCGAGGGCGCGAGCGAGCGGGCGAAGGCGCTGGCGCGACCGTCGTAAAAGTACAGGCCGGGTATCGCGAAGCGGGAGCGGGGTCGCGTGGGTTTCTCTTCGAGCGAGATGGCGCGGCCCTCGGCGTCGAACTCGACCACGCCGTAGCGTTCGGGGTCCCGCACCGCGTAGGCGAAGATGCATCCGCCCTGCTCGAGGGCGGCGGCGGACTGCAGCTTCCGTGCGAGGTCACCGGCATGGAAGAGATTGTCGCCGAGAATCAGGCACGAGGGTTCGCCCCCGATGAATTCCTCACCGATGATGAAGGCCTGGGCGAGTCCATCGGGGGAGGGCTGCTCCGCATAGTCGAGGCGGATGCCGAAGGCGCTGCCGTCCCCGAGCAGCTCGCGGAAGCGGGGTAGATCCTGCGGCGTGGAAATGAGCAGGATCTCGCGCAGGCCCGCGAGCATGAGCGTGGTCAGCGGATAGTAGATCATCGGCTTGTCGTAGACCGGCAGCAGCTGCTTGCTCACGACGCGCGTGAGCGGGTGCAGGCGTGTGCCGGATCCCCCGGCGAGGAGGATGCCTCTCATGCGCTCACGAACCCCACGATGGCATCGACGACGTACTGCTTCATCTCGTCGGTGAGCTCGGGGTAGATCGGCAGCGAGAGGATGCCGGCAGCCGCGGTGTCGGCGTGTGGAAAGGCGTTCGCGCTGGACGGCACGTCTGCGAAGCACTCCTGCCGGTGGAAGGGTACGGGGTAGTAGATCTCGCAGCCGATGTCTTTCGAACGCAGATGCGCGACGAGTCCGTCGCGGTTCTGCATGCGGATGCTGTACTGGTTCCAGATGTGCACGAAGTCGTGGCCGCTGTGGGCATGCACGCTCGCGGGCAGCAGCACGCGGTTGGCACCGTCGAAGGAAGCCATGCCCGGATGCGTGGCCACGCCGGCCTCGATGAGCGCTCGGGTGTAGTAGGCTGCATTGCGCTGCCTGCCTTTGCTCCATTCCGCCAGATGAGGGAGCTTGACGTTGAGCACGGCCGCCTGCAGGGCGTCGATGCGGAAGTTGCCGCCGATCACCTTGTGATGGTACTTCGGCTCGCCGCCGTGCACGCGCATGATCTCGATGCGGTGCGCGAGTGCGTCGTCGTCGGTCGTGATGATGCCGCCGTCGCCGAAGCAGCCGAGGTTCTTGCTTGGGAAGAAGCAAAAGCAGCCGACGGTGCCGATCGATCCCACGCGGCGGCCGTCGCGGTATTGCGTGCCGATGGCCTGCGCGGCATCCTCGATCACGTACAGGCCGTGTCGGGTGGCGATCTCCATGATCGCATCCATGTCGGCGCTCTGGCCGAAGAGATGCACGGGTACGATGGCGCGGACGCGGAGTCCCGCACGCGTGGCCTCGTCGATGGCCTGCTCTATGGCGGCGGGATCGAGGTTGTATGTCGACAGTTCGCAATCCACGAACACCGGGGTCGCCTGGAGCCGTGCAACCACACCGGCCGTGGCGAAAAAGGAGAAGGTCGGGACGATCACCGCATCGCCCGGACCGATGTCCAGCGCCATCATGGCGAGCAGCAGGGCATCCGTGCCCGACGAGACGCCGATGGCGTGGCGCGTGCCGATGTATGCGGCGATGCTCTCTTCGAGCTGCTTCACATCGGGACCGAGAATGAAATACTGGCTCTCCGCGACGCGGATGAGCGCGGCATCCAGTTCCTCCTTCAGGGGACGGTACTGGGCCTTGAGATCGAGCAGGGGTACGTGCATGTGCGTGTGATGTGTCAGTGCTGCAGTGCGTCCATGTCGGCGTCGACCATCAGCTCGACGAGTTCACGGAACGTGGTGGTCGCCTTCCAGCCGAGGTCTTTCTCAGCGCGGGCGGGGTTGCCGAGCAGGATGTCGACCTCGGCGGGACGGTAGAACAGCGGATCGACGACGACGAACTCGCGCCAGTCCAGGCCGACGCGCGCGAAGGCCACCTCGCAGAACTCCTGCACGGTGTGTGTCTCGCCGGTGGCGATCACGTAGTCCTTCGGCTCGTCCTGCTGCAGGATGCGCCACATGGCTTCGACGTACTCCTTCGCATAGCCCCAGTCCCGCTTCGCATCGAGATTGCCGAGACGCAGTTCGCGCGACCTACCGTGCTTGATGCGTGCGACGGTGGCGCTGATCTTGCGTGTCACGAACTCGTAGCCGCGGCGGGGACTCTCGTGATTGTACAGGATGCCACTCGCGGCCTTGAGACCATACGCCTCTCGGTAATTCCGCGTAAGATCGAAGCCCGCAACCTTGGTGATGCCGTAGGCCGAACGGGGATGAAAGGCCGTGTCTTCGTTCTGCGGCACCTCATGTACCTTGCCGAACATCTCACTTGACCCCGCAAAGTAGAAGCGGCACTCCGGTGCCATCTGCCTGATCGCAGACAACATGTAATGCGTGCCGTTGATGTTCGTATTGAAGGTCGAGAACTCGTCTTCGAACGAGTAGCTGACAAAGCTCTGCGCGGCGAGGTGGTAGCACTCGTCAGGCTTGACGTCACGCACCACGTTGAAGATGCTCGGGTAGCTCTCGAGCGAGGCCGCATGCAGCTGCACATGTGGCTGCAGATGCCTGATGCGCCCGAGCCTGTGCTCGGGATCCTCGATTGCTACTCGTCTGACAAGCCCGTGCACCTCGTAGCCCCTCTCGAGCAGCAGCTCGGCAAGATAGCTACCGTCCTGACCTGTGATACCGGTGATTAGCGCAACCTTCATCTTCTACTTCGATTTACATTTTGATAAGGACATCTTCAACAGCGTCGTCATCATGAACCTCAATCAGGAATTCGTACTATTGATATGGAGTGGCACAAATGAGGCGAAGAACTGAACATCAAACGACATTCCTGGACTACTTACGAACACCAGTAGTGTCCGGACGTTTGCGTGAATCATCCTTGTAACATATTGTCATTCTTAGAGATGCACGACTTTGAGGGCGTACACGACTTGAAGTTTTCGCCGTGTAGTTTGTATCCTTCTTCATCAAGGAAGGAGGACCGAACGGATGTACGAAGGCCAGACAGTGTTCGCGCAACTCATGGAGTTCCTGCCACGCAGGACGTTCCAATCGTGCATTGCGCGATACAACGGTCATCATAAAATGAAGTCGTTCACGTGTCGCGAACAGTACCTGGCGATGGCCTTCGCGCAGCTGACATGGAGGGAGAGTTTGCGTGACATCGAGACGTGTCTTCGTGCACAGCGAGGCAAACTGTATCACATGGGCTTCAAGAGTGCGG
>JAEYUG010000123.1 GCA_023432805.1 Bacteroidota bacterium
GGGCGGCGGGACGCCGCCCCTCCGGTGGCTACTTCAAAGGGGTGCGGACTTCGACGGCGACGGTGCGGCAGTAGAAGCGTCCCTCGGGCAGGAGGTTGTCGTAGAGGTGCGGCGCCTCGCCGATGCCGCGCGCCTCGAGCGAACGGTAGGCAGGTTGTGCCTCGAGGATGATCGCCTTCACGTTCTCGGCGCGCGCCGCCGACAAGCGCTCGTTGTGCACGGCCTCGCCCAGTGCGTCGGTCGATCCCGTCACGCGCACGGTGCTCTCGGGTGTGATCGCCGTGGACACGAAGCGCGAAATCATCCGACGGTTCTGCGGTGAAATGTCGGCCCGGTCGAAGTCGAACACGATCAGGCTCAGTCGTCCCACTTCGTAGGTGCTCACGGTCTTCGTCACGGGAATCTCCAGCGACGCTTCGTCCCACACCCCGCGCTCGTCCACCAGCGTCAGCACCGCGCGTAGCCGCTCGCCGTCGCGCACCAGCGCCGCCACCGCATCGTCGGGCTGCCACGCGAGGGAATCCGGCGGCGCGCCCGTGCCATCGAAACGCGCCAGCACATCCGTTCCCCGCACGACGCGCACATCCCACCGCGCCACGCGCGCGTCGCCCTGCGCTCCGAGCGCCATCACCAGCCGCGGCGGCGTCAGCTCGTACTCGCTGAAGCGCTCGTGCACGACGGGACGAAACAGCGCCGCACTCTCGCTCACAATATCCACCCGCCGGTTCTCCTCATCGCCCTCGGCATAGACGCGGCTCGTCGGCACGGGCGGCAGCGCCTGCACCGTGGTGCGGATCCGCGCGCCGTCGATGCCCCACCGCTCGACGAGCCAGGCACGCACGGCTTCCGCACGGCCGCGCGCGAGCGCCACGTTGCCCGCCTCGCTGCCGCGGTCGTCGGTCGAGCCCAAGAGCGTGACGCGAATGGACGCATCCTCCCGCATCCTCGCAGCCGTTATGTCGAGCAGCCGGTGATAGATCGCGAGCGTCTCGCGCGGCAGATCGCTCTCACGCAGCTGAGCGGACCCATCCGCCGCGAGGCCGCGCGTGTAGACCGACTTGAGCGTGTCGGCATCCTTGTCGAAGAACACGTAGGGCAGCAGCGGGAAGGTCTCGGTCACGTAGGTCTCGGTCACCGCGATGCGCGCGTCGGTCGCAGCGGCGATGGTGGGACGCGGTTTCGGAGGCGGAGCTTCCACGATGGGTGTGGGAGGAGGAGGAGGCGCGACCGGCATCGGCGGCGCGGGCGGCGGCGGGGCGGCCGCACGCACCGTGACATCCCACGTCACCGACACCCCCGCGCGGAAGCGGTGCACGCGCCAGTCGTCGCCGCTCGCGGTCACGTTCTCGAACGCGTGCACGTACTCGGCAAAGGGCGAGGCCTCGACGCCGTTGTGCAGCGTGAAGGTGTAGCCGAGTCCCGCCGCGAGCGCCATCCGCGTCTGCGTCGGTTCGAGCGCGCCGCCGGCCAGACGGCGCGTGGCGACGTTTCCGGGGAAGAGTGCGTCGGAGGGACGCACGATGCGCTCGCTCTGATCGTAGGTCGCGCCGAATATCGGAGCGCCGAGTCCGATGCCGACGCTCGCAAACAGCGGAAGCTCCAGCGGCCGGATCTTCGTTGCAATCTCGAGCATGCCGTAGTGGAGGAACGCATCCTTGCGGTGCTCGCGGATGAGCGGCTCGAAGCTGCCGTCGGCGCGGGGAACGATGATGCCGTTGTCGCAGGTGACGCGCATCGTGCCGTCGAGCTGTTCGTAGCCGAGGCGCAGCGTGCCGCGCAGCCAGGGCGTCACGGGAAGCTCGGCGGTGATGCCGCCGGACCATCCATTGCCTTCGCCGTCGACGAAGCGGCCGCACTCGCTGCCGCCCGAAAACACATCCTGCACGGTGCGGTGGCGGTTGTAGCCGAAGCCCGCGAAGGCCCCGAGCCGGAACGCGAAGAGCACCGGCCGCAGCGAATCTTCACTCGGCCCTTCCATGCGCGGCGTGGCCAAGGCGGGCGCACACAGACTCGCACACAGGGCGAGAAGAACGAGCATGTGCTTCATCGCAGCACCACCAGCGGACGGGTGGCCGAGAACCATGAGGCGCGCATCAGCACGCGGTACACGCCGGCAGCCAGCGGCGAGGTGTCGAAGCTCGCCACGTAGCGGCCGTTCGCGTACAGTCCGTCAGCCGCGACCGCGACCGTGCGTCCCGCACCGTCGACCAGTTCGACCCGCACGTGCGTATCCTCGCGCAGCCCGAACTCGACCGCCGCGATCGCGCGGGCGGGATTCGGGTAGGGCAGGCCTAGCTCGTATCCGGATGCGGCCGTGCCGATGCGATCGACACCACAGCGGGGAAGGATCGTCACGTCGCTCGTGCATCCGCCGCCGAACAGCGCGAGCGCGAGGGTGGAATCGGACGAGAAGGCGATGCTGTCGGTCTCGATCCAGTACAACGAGCTGTCCCACGTCGCCGCGCGGAAGCTGAGCCAGGCCACGGGTCCCGACCCGACGTTCCAGTTCGCGCGCAGCGAGAGCTTCACCCCGTCCGAGCGCAGGGTGTCGCGCACGGGCGTGCTCGTGTACACGGCCTCGGTGCCGAGATACTGCAGCGCGCGGCGCGGGAAGCGCACGAGCAGCGAGATGTCGAGGGGATTCTGCGGAATCCCCCGATTCAGCAGCACGGGCAGGCGCAGGGTGTCGCCGGTGTTTACCACCGCGCTCGTGTCGATGCACAGCGAAATCAGGAAGGGCGGCGTGTAGCCCTCGCCGTCGACGGCGATGCTCGTGTCGTACTCGCGGCATCCGACGCGCGTGGTCAGCTCGATGCGCGCGGCATAGATGCGTGCGGCCAGCGGCGTGAACTCGACGCGCAGCGGCACGGTGGCGCGCGGCGCCACGCGCAGGGGCGGCGGTGTGAGCAGACGGAACACGCCGTTGTCGGGCAGGAAACGCACGGCCTCGACGAAGAGTGTGTCGAGGTAACTGGGATTCTGCAGGTTCACGGTCAGCGGCGCCGAGGTCACGCGCACGGGAGTCGAGGGGAACGCCAGCCGCGTGATGTTGGGGATGAACTGGCGGATGCGTCCGCCGACAAGGTTGATGCGGAACACCTCGTGCCCGAGCCGCGTGGTTGCACCGATGCGCATGACGGCGTTGCTCGTCACGTTCGCCGACCGCGCGGGGAAGTAGAGGACGTCGATGCTGTCGGCGAATTTCGGCGGCACGTCGCGGGGAACGGGACCCGCAAACGTGCGTCCGCGCCACGCGAAGGCCGCGGCATCCACGCCCGAGATCGAGATCGAGTCCACGCGGATCGGCACGGATCCGTCGTTGACCAGCCCCACCACACGCAGCACGCTGTCGCAGCGCGTGGCCTCGCGAAACACCACGGTCGTCCACGGCACGAAGAGCGGCACGATGATGCCGCGTCCGCTCACCTGCCCCGATGCCGAGATCGCGCAGGGCTCGTTCGAGTATGCGGTGATGTTGCCGCTGTAGGTCGTGTTCGATGGGGGAGAGAAATCCACCGTCACGCGCATGGTGTCACGATAGGCGAGCGTCGAGCCGAGGGGCGGGGCGGATGAGACGATGCTCCATGCCGGGGGGATTCCCCCGAGACTGTCGACGCGCACGGGAACGGTGCTGACATTGACGACGTCGATCACCCGGCGGGAAACATCCCCCACCTCGACATCGCCGTAGTTGGTGAGCACATCCACGAAGAGCTTCGGCTCGACGACGGTGCCGCGCACGAGCAGGCGCAGCACGGGATCGGGTCCGTCGCTCGTGACCACGATGTCGGCGACCTCGGTGGTGAAATCCTGCTGGCCGGCGGGACAGTACCGCACCACGTACACACGCCGCGCGCCGGGTGCGAGCACTTCGTTCGGCGTGGGCGCGGGCGCATCGAAGGTGAAGCGCGTGCTGCCGGTGATTGCGACGCTGCGTAGGGTGATCGGCGCGCCGGTGCTGTTCTCGACGGTGACGGTGTCGAGCCTGCAGCGGCAGCTCACGACGCCGGAGGCTTCCAGCGCGGTCGGGCGGAAGCGCAGCGATCCATCGACCCCGGTGCCCTCGAGCAGCACCATCCGCTGCACCAGGCATCCCACATCCTGAAAGAAAAGCGTGTCGCGGAAGGTGCCGGGCGCGGTCGGCCGAAAAGTGACGGTGATGGTGCGCGTGCCGGCGGGCGCGAGCGGGTAGCGGGTGCCGCCTGCGAAGCTGAAGGCGCGGCCCGACGAGAGGTAGGTGAAGACGTTGCGCGTGTCGATACCGAGGTTGCCGATGTCGACGGTGCGCTGCGTGCTCGTGCCGACGATGACGTTTCCGAAGCTGAGCAGGGTGTCGGATGGCACCAGGTTCACGCCGACGATGCGTCCCCGCAACACGATGCGCTTCTCGATCACACAGTCGCGGAAGCGGATCAGGACGCGGGCGGTGTCGTGGTAGACGCCCTCGATGCTGGAGCGGAAGCGGACGTAGGCGCGCGTGGCGATGTCGGGCCGCAGGGTCAGCGGCATGCGTGTCGTGGTGTAGAAGACGGGATTGGTGAAGATGATGGTGTCGACCACGATGTTCTCGCCGAGGCGGTTGCGGAGGAAGAACTCCGAAGCGAGGTTGAGCGAGCGGCGACAGGGCAGGGCGGGATTGTCGAAGATGGCCGAGTCGATGGTGCTGGTCACCGCGAGGCGGCGCACGCCCGCAAGGGGAATGTAGCCGCTGCCGGCGCAGGGATCGCTCGTGGCGATGCGCAGGGTGTCGGCGAAGGCGCCGGTATCCGCAGGTGCGAAGCGGATGCTGATGTCGCGGCATTCGCCGGGCGCGAGGGTCGCGGGCGCGGACCATCCCGCCGGCGAGATGATGAATCTGGGATTCAGCGCGCCGAGTGCGGAGACGTCGAGCGGCGCGCCGCTGGTGTTGCAGATGCGTACGGTGGTGTCGATGGACGGCTTGTTCGCGCATCCATACAGGGTGTCGAAGCGGATCGCGGTCGGCGCGGCTGCGAGCGAGGTGCTGCGGTCGAGCGTGATCGGGATGACGGTTTCGGGATTGCAGGTGTTGCGCGGGGTGACGACGACGGCGGCGGAAATGCGGCCGGTGGTGACGAGGCGTGCGGTGACGCGCACGGTTTCGGGGGTGTTGCGCGCGAGGGTGAGGGTCGTGCGGTCCAGTCGGAAGCTGCCCGCATCGCTGCCGGTGAGTGCGAGGGTGACGCTCGCACCGCAGGTGGAGGTGTCGACGACGGTGAGGGTGAAGGTCGTGTCGGACGTGCAGGCGATCTGCTGCGTGATGGCGGGCGGGGTGGTGAATACGGTGGCGTCGACCTGCCGGGTCGAGGGCACGAAAGCGAGTGCGCCGCGTCGGTTGCCGCGGCTGCGGTAGCTCGAGGCGTCGCAGAGTACGTCGCCGCCGCTCTCGTTGAAGCGGTGGTAGAAGATGAGTCCGGCCTCGTCGCCCGCCAGTGCCGCGCGCGCGTTGCAGCGGAGTTCGTCGGGGGGCACGACGCGGTTCCACAGGCGGAACTCGTCGAGGATGCCGGTGAAGTTCGCCAGGCGCAGCGAGTCGTTCGAGACGCCGTTGACGCTTCCGAGCTGGAGGTAGCTTTGTGTCGGTCTGAGTGCGAGCGCGGGATGGGTTGTGTTGCGCGCGGTGCCGGTGCGCACGCCATCGACGAAAAGGTCGATGGTGCCGGTCGCGCCGTTCCACGTTGCGGCGACATGCATCCACACGCCGTAGCGCACGGGGATGCTGAGGCGGGTGTTGTCAAAGTCGCCGAGATTGGAGGCGGCGGCGCTGACCTCGAAGACGAGGGAGTCGTCGGGCGAGATCGAGAGCGCCCAGCGGTCGTCGCGGTCCTCTCGCGGACCCCACACCCCTGCAACATACTGTGTGATGCCGGCGCGGCGCGCGGCGAACATCCACACATCGACGGTCATCGCGCGGGTGGTGTCGATCGACTGGAGTTGTGGGGTGGTGAAGATATCGACGTAATCGTAGACGCCGCCGGTGAACGAGAGGGCATTGCCGGTGCAGGCGCGGGCGGAGTCACAGAAGGTCTGGGCGCGGAGGGGCATGACGCTGCACGCGACGAGCGCGGTCGCGATGCACAGCGCGAAGCGGAGCGCGTGGCGTTGCATGATCAGCGGGGTGGTATGACAGAACGACCCGTGAATCTACACATTCGATGTCGCAATACCACACGGCCCGAAAGGTCGGTGGACGTCTTCGTCCACCAGAACGGTCGGTGGACGTCTTCGTCCACCAGAACGGTCGGTGGACGTCCTCGTCCACCAGAAAGGTCGGTGGACGTCCTCGTCCACCAGAAAGGTCGGTGGACGTCCTCGTCCACCCTGCCCCCACTGCGCATTCGTCAACGGCGGCGAGACGCCGCCCGTCCGTTGCGATCCGTCATGACGAATGTTCAGCGGGTTGCGGACGAGGGCGTCCGCGCTCCGGTGTGGTTGCGGGTGTGCGGGGCGTTTCGGAATTTCGGGTCTCATTGCATTGATTTCGGAGATCTGCATGCCCGCACCCGCCACACCACCGCCCGATGAGGCCGCGCTCGCCGCGCGGCTGGGTTCGAAGAAGAAGATCTGGGATGCCGCCATCGTCCGGCTGCAGGAGGTGCATCCCGAATTGCGACCTGAATGGAAGCTCTACGGAACATCCGGGTGGTGGCTGAAGATGCTGAAGGGCACGCGCAATCTGCTGTTTCTGATTCCCGCCGACGGGGGCTGCGACGCGGTGTTCATCTATGGTGCGAAGGCGGTCGAAGCCGCACGGCTTGCGGGACTTCCGCCGGATGTCTGGAAGAAGATCGAGGAGGCGCGACCTTATGCCGAGGGACGCGGGTTCCGCATCCCCCTTGTCACGAAGAAGGATCTCGACATACTCATGCAGCTCGCCGCGATCAAGGTAGAACACTGACGGACGAGGGCGTCCGTCCTCCATTGATTTTGTGAGGGCTGGGTGTGATACTGCGGGCATGCGCGCACTGACACTTACCCTGCTGCTCGCGGTGACTATTGCCGCCTGCCATGAAGACCCGTACAATAATCCGCCAACGATGCCGGCAACGCCGACGGGACCATCGACGGCGCACGCGAACGAGCGGGTGCAGTTCATGAGTCTGACAACGGATCCCGACGGCGAGCGGGTGAGCATCCGTATCGACTGGGGCGACGGCGCGGTGTCGGAGTGGTCGGCCCTCGAGCCGGGCGGTACGGCGGTCACCCACGAACACTACTACTTCAGCGCTGGAACCTACCAGGTGCGGGCCTATGCCCGCGACGACGACGACGCGGTGTCGCTGCCGTCCGGCGCGGCCACGATCACGATCACAGGCTCGGCAACGGCGGGACGGGGAGACTGGTGGATGCACGGCCGCGATGCCTCCCACCAATCTCGCAGCGGGCTGTCTGGTCCAGCCTCGCCAGACGTGGTGTGGACCTACTCGCTCGGCAACAAGATCTATGCGAGCGCGGTGGTGGGCCGAGACTCGACGGTGTACGTCGCGGGCGACGACGCACGCCTGCATGCGGTGTTCGCTGACGGCCGGCGACGCTGGACCTACAACGTCAACAACGACTGGGTGCGCGCCACGCCTGCGATCGCCGAAGACGGCACGATCTACGTGGTCGCGATCGACGGACTGCTGCATGCGGTCGCCCCGAACGGCGCCCGCAAATGGGTGTATGCGATGGAGCCGAATGGACAGTGGTCGAGTCCCGCCATCGCCTCCGACGGTACGATCTACGTCGGCGCCTACGACGGATCGCTGCATGCGGTCGCACCCGACGGCACAATGCGCTGGCGCTACCTGACCGGCGCGCCGATTGAATCGAGTCCCGCAACCGCACCCGACGGTACCAACATCGTCGGCAGCGACAATCACGTCATCTATGCGCTGCGTCCCGACGGCACGCTGCGCTGGCAGCGCGCGACCGGCGGACCCGTACGCGGCGGCGCGGCAGTGGCTTCCGACGGCAGCGTGTACATCGGAAGTGGCGACGGGCGCCTGCATGCGCTGCAGGCGGATGGTTCCCTTCGCTGGACCTACGCCACGGCCGGCGAGATCGTGGCGCGTCCCGCCATCGCCGCCGACGGCAACCTGTACGTGACGAGCAACGACGGCTCGCTGCACGCGCTGCGCGCCGACGGCTCGGTGCGGTGGACCCTGCGCTACGCGGGCTTCGGCGGCGAGGGTGGCGTGGCGATCGACGTCGACGGCAACCTCTACCTCGGAACGCGCGAGCGCGTCGTGCTGTCGCTGCGCGCGGATGGCAGCGAGCGCTGGCGTTATCACGGGGGAGGGGAATTCAACGCATCCTCGCCCGTGATCGCACCGGGACCGCGCCTTTACATCGGAAGCCTCGACGGCCGCCTCCACGCCCTCGGGCAGTGACGCAGCGGGACTTGCGTTTTTGAAGGTCCTCGACTAATATGCAGTCACACTGCATATTAGTCGAGGCATCCAATGGCCCCCTATTTCCCTCGCACCCTTGAAACCGTGATCGCCTCGGCCTCGCGCAGCTTCCCCGTGGTGCTGGTGACCGGCGCGCGGCAGGTGGGCAAGACAACGATGCTGCAACATGCAGCGACACCCACGCGCCGTTACGTCACGCTTGACGATCCACTGCTGCGCGCGCTCGCGCGACAGGACCCCGCGCTCTTTCTGCAGCGGTATCAGCCACCTGTGCTGATCGACGAGGTCCAGTACGCACCGGAGCTGCTGCCGCACATCAAGATGGCGGTCGATGCCGGGCGGAAGGGCGGGATGTTCTGGTTGACCGGCTCGCAGCAGTTTCACATGATGCGCGGTGTGTCCGAATCCCTCGCCGGCCGTGTGGCCGTTCTCGAACTGCATGCGATGAGCCGTGCGGAAGTGCGGCGCGACGGCGCGACGGTGCAGCCGTTTCATCCTGTGGCGGAGCCCCTGCCCGTGCACGCGCACTCGTCCCTGCGCGACATCTTCGCGGGCATCTGGCGCGGATGGTATCCCGCCCTCGTGGGTCCCGTCCCGCCGGATCGTTCGCTGTTCTACCATTCCTACGTGCAGACCTACCTCCAGCGCGACATCCGCGATCTTGCGCGCGTGGGCGACGAACGAGCGTTCCTCCGCTTTCTCGTCGGCGTGGCGGCGCGCACTGCGCAGATGCTGAACCTGACCGACCTCGCCCGGGACGCAGACATCGCGCCCAACACCGCAAAGAGCTGGTTGTCGTTGCTCGAGAGTTCCGGTATCGTGACGCTGCTGCAGCCGTGGCATGTGAACCGCAGTTCGCGCATCGTCAAGACGCCGAAGCTCTACATGCTGGATACGGGACTCGCGGCCTGGCTCACGCAATGGAGCAGTGCCGAGACACTCGAGGCAGGTGCAATGGCAGGCGCGATGCTCGAGACATGGGTTGTCGCGGAGATCATCAAGCGGCGGGCCGGAGGCAGCGTCACGGGCGACCTGTTCTACTACCGCGACAAGGAGCGGCGCGAGATCGATCTGCTCATCGAGCGCGACGGGGTCGTGCATCCCATCGAGATCAAGAAGAGCGCTTCCCCGCACCGTGACGACATCCGACATTTCGACGTGCTCGATCGACTCGGTGTGCGCCGCGGCACGGGCGCGCTGCTCTGTCTCGTGCGCGAATCCCTTCCCCTCACCGAGCGAGACTGGGCGCACCCCGTGGGCGTGTTCTAGTAATTCCAATATGACAGAATTAGATGCGTTATTGGGATATAATTCCAGTATATTGGAATATGAAAACTCAGAATGGCGCATGGAGTCTGCAGATCACACGACCCGATCGCGTGCGGAGCGAGATCGGGCGGTGGATCCGCCTGCTGCGACAGCGGCGGGAGTGGACGCAGGCGATGCTCGCGAGCGCATCGGGCATTCCCGTTGCCAGCATTTCGCGCTGCGAGCGCGAGGGCGAGGCCGGTCTTGACACCGTGCTGCGTCTGCTCGCGGCGCTGGGGGAACTCGACGGACTCGCAGACTGGCTGAAGGAGCAGCTGCTGCGCGCGTCGCTTCCGACGGATCTCGCCTCCTTCGAACCCGACGCACCGAAGCTCCGCAAACGCGTGCGTGTGCGCAAGACCGCGAAGCGATCGCCATGACCCCATCCCGCGTGCATGTCCGACTGCAGTTCACCACCGGCAGCGAGATCAGCGTCGGGACGATCGCGCGCTCGTCACAGCGCATCGTCTTCCAGTACGACGAGACCTTTCTCGACCGGCCGCTCCCGCTCTCCCCGTTCCGCCTTCCCGTGCAGCAGGCCGCGCACATCGCCGATGGTGCGGGACGCATGGAGACCTTCGGTGTGTTCGACGACGCCATGCCCGACGGATGGGGACGCCGCGTGCTCGAGGGCGCCTTCCGGCAGCGCGTGGGACGCGCACCCGACACGATCGAAAGGCTGCTGCTCGTCGGCACGCGCGGCATGGGGGCGCTGACCTTCCATCCCGCGATCGAGGAGGCCGACGAGATCGGTGCGCGCATCAACATCGGCGACCTCGCACACAAGGCGTGGGATCTCGACGACGAACATGTCGACGAGGTGCTCCCCGAACTTCGTCGCATGGCGGGTACATCGGGAGGAGCACGACCGAAGGCGCTCATCGCGCTTGCCGTCGATGCGGCGGGAGCGGTGCGCCATGCCTGCGCCGGCGACGGAGACATTCCTCCGACACACGAACACTGGATTGTGAAGTTCAATGCGCGCGGTGACGGGCGACATGCAGGAGTGCTCGAATACATCTGGGCGCGCATCGCCGAGCAGGCCGGGGCCGACGTGCCGCCGCACCGGTTGCTCGACACGCGGGCGGGACGCTTCTTCGCCACACGCCGCTTCGATCGTCCCTCCCACGACACGCGCTTGCACATGCACTCGGCGGCGGGACTCCTCCACGCAGATTTCCGCATTCCCGGCGACGAGTATCAGGTGCTCTTCGATCTCACCGATGCTCTCACGCACGCATACGCCGAGAGCATCGAACTCTTCCGCAGAGCCTGCCTGAACGTGCTCGCGTGCAATCGCGACGACCACCTCAAGAACACCGCCTGGCTGATGGATGCGACCGGCGCCTGGCGGCTGTCTCCCCTGTTCGACTTCACCTACAGCGAAGGTCCCAACGGCTGGCACACACTCTCAGTGGCAGGTGAGGGAAGGGACCCACGACGCGCGGATCTCGAACGCCTCGGCCGTGCGTGCGGCCTGCGTCACCGCGACATCACCACAGTACTCGAGCAGACAGCGGAAGCCGTCTCCGGGTTCGACCGGCTCGCGCGTGAACACGAGGTACCCCAGCGTCTGCGGCAGACGATAGGCGAACGGCTGCGATCCCTTGCCCGTACGTGAGCATCATGAAGTTCTCCTCGCACGAAGGAGAAAGAGACGCGAACTTCTCCTTCGTGCAAGGAGAAGCTGACCTCAGCGCTCGCGCTTGAGCAGGAAGAGCTCGCTCGAGACGAGCGAGGCCGAACCGAAGACCCCGAGTCCGCCGCGGATGCTTCCGAACTGCCCACGGTACTCGGGGTTGCGCGCGAACTGCGTCGCCTTGAACCACGCGATCATGTTCGCGTCGGGCGCGAGAATCGCGATCTCGTGCCGGCCGTGCCAGCGGAACGCCGACCACACCGTGTTCACCACGGTGCTCTGCAGGAATCCCCAGCGCGTCGTGCTGTAGAAGGTCGGTTCGTCGGGACCCTCCCACTGCCCAATGTTGTTCGTCCGGCCGTTCACCTCGTCGGTCTGCGGCGAGAGATACGTGCCGTACCCCAGCGTGTCGAGGCAGCGCGCCCGCACCAGATACTCCCTGATGTTGCTCGGGGTCCACTCGATGCGCAGCGAATCCGACGTCGGCAGGTTCACCGTGTCCTTCGGATACTGCACCACAGGACGCGGCGTGCGCACCCACGCGAAGCGTGCGGGCGTGGTGGTTTCCCCCGTGAGCACCGTGCCATCGCGCAGTTCGACGCGCAGCCGGTACATGGTTTCGGGCAGCACCTTCACGCTCGTATCCGCCAGCTCGTACCGGCCCACGCCATCCACCACCCGATACGAAAGCACGTGCGTGCCACCGCCGCCCTCGATCGTCACACGCGCGTCGGAAATCATCCCGTTCGCGTAGGTGAACACCTCGGTCAGCGGTTGCGTCATCATCACCTGCACATCGGTGATCGGCTGGTCGACGAACAGGTAGCCGGTCACGAAGGGCACCGGCGTGTAGGCGCTCGGGGGAGCCTCTTCGCAGCCCGAGGCGCCGAGCACGACGACGAGCGCGGCGAGAAGCAGTGCAAGAAGGCGGCTGCGCCGCGGAGGGATCGCGCCGGGAACCATGCGGCTGCGCCGCGGGATGGGGGTGTGCGCGACACTGCCGTCGCGTACGGGGATGGGAGTCATGCGCGTCATCATCAGAATTTCACCTCCACGGCGACGCTCGGCAGTATCGGAAGCAGCCTGGTGTCGCGTACGACGGTCACGCCGCCCTGCGTGTCGTAGAAACGGAACCAGATGTCGCGCCGCGAATACACGTTGAACACGTCGACGAGCAGCTTCATCGGCAGGCCGAACAGGGTGGTGTTGTAGTTCACGTTGAGATTGAGCTGGTGCGAGGGCGGAAGCCGCAGACCGAAGCGGTCGGCCGGCACGGTCACCCCCTTGCCCACATTGTCGCCCGGCAGACGGCTCTCGGTGCGCGAGGTCATGCCGGTATAGGACTGCCCCGTCTGAAATGTGAACGTCGCACCCACATCCCAGCGGTCGTTGAGCTTGTACGAACCGACCAGCTTCAGATCGTGGCGACGGTCCCATTTCGGCCGGAACCAGCGACCATCGTTGATCTCGGCGAACTGCTCGTTCGTATAGCCGAGCGCGTACCCCGCCCAGCCCGTGAAGCGCCCCATCCGCTTCTGCAGAAAGAACTCGATGCCGTAGGCCTCGCCGCGACCACTGTAGAAATAGTCGCGCACCGTCGTGCCGCGCGTGGCGAACTGGTTGAGCGCGCTGAGATTCGACAGCTGCTTGTAGTACACCTCGACATTGAAGTCGATGTCGGATGCGGGCCGTGTCTCGACGCCCAGCACGTATTGCACGGCACGCCCGGGGTCCACCGTCGAATCCGTCGGAAGCCACGTGTCGAAGAAGCTGAAGTCGGGCAGCGCGGCAAGATGGAAGTACTGATGGTACACGCCCCAGGCCGCCTTGATGGCGATGTCGGTGTCGTACTGGTAGCGCAGCGCAAAACGGGGATCGAGGGTCGCGAGCTTTCGCACGTCGTAGTAGTTCGCACGCAGACCGGCCTGCGCCGAGAAGCGCTCGGTGAGCTGCCAGTTGATCTGACCGAATCCCGCACCGATGATGTCGGTCGCGGTCAGGTTCAGCAGTCCCCCACCGCTCGTGCGCCCGTCGTTCTCGTCGGCATTGCCCGTGAAGTTCTGCTTGAATTCGAAGGTATAGTTGTTGAGTTCGAAGCCGGTCTTCAAGGTCAGATCACTCGACGGCAGCCATTCGACATTTCCCTTCAGCGTCCAGTCTTCGATGCTGTTGGACACGCGGATCGCAAAGCCTGCCGCGTCGTTGGCGAACGCATTTTCATAGCGACTCCAGCTCAGGTTGAAGACCGAGAAGACCTCCTCGCTGAACAGGTGGGTCCACCGCGCCGCGCCGTTCGTGTTGTTGATGCCGATCGTGCCGCGGAAGCCCGCGTTATTGTTGAACGCCAGCTCGTCGGCGCTGCGGAAGCCGCTGAGCGAGACGCGGTCGGCCTCGCCGAACTGCTGGGTGAGCTTCGCGTTGAGATCGTAGAAGTAGTAGTCGGGAAGGGGATCCTCGGGCGTCTCCAGCAGCGAGGTGAGCACGTCGATGTAGGTGCGGCGTCCACCGACGAACCAGGAACCGCGGCCGAGGGGACCCTCGAGCGAGAGCCGCGAGCTGATCAGACCGAGTGATCCCGTGCCGCCGAAGCGGTTGGCGTTGCCGTCCTTCTGCGTCAGGTCGAGCACAGCCGACATGCGTCCGCCGAACTCCGCGGGATAGCCGCCCTTGATCAGGTCGACGTCCTTGACCGCATCGGGATTGAAGGTCGAGAAGAAGCCGAAGAGGTGAGTCGGATTGTACACCGTCGAACCGTCGAGTAGCACGAGCGTCTGGTCGGGCGAGCCGCCGCGGATGTAGAGTCCGCTGGAAATCTGCGACGAGGCGAGCACGCCCGGCAGGTACTGGATGGAGCGGAACACGTCGGCCTCGCCTCCGATGCGGATCTGCTGGATCTGCGCGGCGGGAATATTGATGCGGCTCAGGGTGATCTCCCGCGTGTCGTCCATCCGCCGCTGCTCGACCACGACTTCGCCGAGTGCATAGGCCTCGGGGACGAGGGTGATGTCGAGGCGGACGGATTTCCGGCGCTCGACGGTCACTGTCGTTTCGAAGGGCTTGTAGCCGATGAACGAAACGGTGAGCACATGCCTGCCATCGGGCACATTGGCGATGGTGTACCATCCGCTCTTGTTGGTGACCGCACCCATGGAGCGGGCACGGATCTGGACGTTGGCGCCGATGAGGGTTTCACCAGTTTCAGCGTCGGTGACATAGCCGGTGATGGATGTTGCCGCGGCATCCGGGAGGCGTGATGCGGCGGGATCTGTGTGCACGAGTGCGGCCTGCTGTTGTGCGGGAGCGGCGGCTGCGAGCGTGCACGCGAATGCGAGTATGATCAGGAATCGTTTCATGGTTCGATGTTGTACCCCACACAACACCGAAAGTTGCATGCCGCGTTCCGCCTGGAGGACGGACGCCCTCGTCCGTCCTCCGGCCTACTTCATCTTTCCCAATGCTTCGAAGTACTGGCGGATCAGCGCCTCGTAATCACGCGTGTAGCCTTCGCTCACTGCGCGTTGCACGTCGCTGCGTCCCGCCTGCGACGGATCGGTCAACCGCGGATCCAATGATCCCGGTGTCCGCCGCGCCACATCGGTGCCCGTCTGCGAGCGGCGCTTCTTCTCCCAGTCGCGCTCGCGCGTCGAACGCGAGGCATCGAGCAGCCGCGAGAGAATCCGCTCCTGCTTGTCGATGGTTTCGGGATTCACATTGCCGCTCTGCATGTCGCGCACGACCTCCTGCATCTCCTCGGCGATGCGGCGCAGGTCGCCAAGCACGCGGCGTCCCTCCTCGCTGCGCTTCGCCTCCTCGTTGAGCTGCTCGAGACTCTTCTGCAGCGCGCCCTGCTGTGCGGCCATGCGCTGCATCTGCGCCATCTGCTGCTGGCTCATGCCCTGCTGCTGGCCCATCTGCTGCGTCATCGCGTTGAGACTCTGCTGCGACTGTGCCATCTGCCGCAGCTGCTGCATCATCGATCCCCCGCCGCCCCCGCCCCCGCTCTTCTGCGACTGCATGCTCTTGGAGATCTGCTTCGCGCTTTCGTTGAGTTCGGTCATCGCGCCGCCCTGCTGCTCGCCGCCCATGCGGTTGTCACGATTCTGCATGCTCTTTGTGGCCTCGCTCATCTTCTTCATCGCCTCGCCCAGATGCTGCCCCATCTTCGGCGTCACGGCGAAGCTCTTCTTCGAGAGCTCCATGATGTCGTTGGCCGTCTGCGCCAGCTCCTGGCCGATCTGCTGCTGCTGCTGCGTCATCTCGCGGAACTGCTGCGACGAGGGCTGCAGCCGGGCGCTCTGATTGCGCAGCGCCTCCTGCTTCTTCGACAGCTCGAGCACATTGTCGAGCGCCTTCTGCAGCGCCTGCTGCGTCATCTTCTGCTGATTCTCGTTGAGCTTCTTCTGCATCTTCTTCATCTGCTCGGCGAACTTCTTGAGCTGGTCGGCCGTCTTCTTCTGCTTCTTCGACGCACTCTGGCACTGCCCCCCCTCGCACATCTCCGAGGCCTCGTTCATCTCCTCCGACATCTTCGCCTCCGAGAGCTGCTGCTGGGCCTCCTGCATCTCCTGCATCGGCATTTCCTGCTGCGGCATCTCGGCCATCTTCTTCTGCAACTCGTCGAGTTCGCGCTTCAGGGCCTCGGCCTCCTTCGCCAGTTCCTTCTGCTCCTTTGCGAGGCGGTCGAGTTCCTCCTTGTTGCGCGCATCCGCCTGCTCGGTGCGCCGGGCCAGCTCCTCCTGCTTGCGCGCGAGCTCCTCTGCACGTTTGGTCAGCTCCTCGGTCTTCTGCTCGATCTGCACGCGCTTGAACAACTCCATCGTACGCTCGATGCTTTCACGGAACTGCTGCTCGGAGAACTGGAACTTCTCCATCGCCTGCCGCATCTGCTCGGGATTCATCTGCTGCATGGCCTCGTTCATCTTCTTCATGGCCTCGCGCAGCTCGGGTGCATCCACCTCCTTCATCAGATTCTGCAGCTCCTGATACTTCTTGAGCGTCTCCTCGGAGATCACGTTCTGCTGCTGCATCTCCTCGTTGAGCTTCTGCATGCTCTCGGCCGTCTTGCGCACCTGCTCCTGCATCTGCTCGTGCCGCGTGAGCACCTCCTCGAGCTTCTTCTTCTGCTGCCAGTCGAGCTTGTCGGTGTTCTGCTGCTTCATCTCGCGCTGCACGTTTTCGAGCGCGCGGCGTGCCTCCTCGGCTGCCTGCATCGTCTTCTCGAGATCGTCGAGCGCCTTGTCCTGCGTGCGATCCGCCTTCGCGAACACCTCGTCGAGCGAGGGCAGGCGCAGCGTATGCTCGGCGCTGCGGGCGCTGCGGGGACCCGTCACCGTATTGTTGTCGAACACCTCGACGTAGTACGACACCACATCCTCCGGTGCCAGCGACAGCGAGGTCAGATTCCACAGATACGGCACCTCCATCTCGCGCGTCTGCGTGATCGGGAGCGGAATCGCAAGCGCCGTGTACTTCTCCTGCGGCTTCTCGTACTTCGAGGCCGAGAGCCGGAAATGCAGCACGAGCTTCGAGAATCCGTAATCGTCGCCGATGCGCACCAGCAGCACCTCGCGCATGCTCTCATCGAGATCCGCCGTCACGTCGGGCTCGAGCAGCTCGATGCGCGGACCCTCGTCGGCCACCGCCGTGATCGTGTAGCTGATGGGATCTGCATTGCTGATGCCCGCTGCGTCGACAAGCTCGAAATGGTACCGCCGATCGCGCATCACGCGGAAGCTTCCCGAGGCGCTTGCGCCCTGCACGGCGAGCGCCACGCGCTGCGAGTCGTCGAAGACGATCGTCGCGCGCGCGACATCCTTGTTCATCGACAGCGACACCGACACGGTCGTACCCACCGGTGCCGACACGTCGCCCGCGTTTTCGTCGAGCGAACGCGCGGGCAGCTTCGTGTACGCCGGGAAGGCGAGCCGCGTGCGCAGCGAACGGATCACGGGACGGTCGGTGACGCGGATTTCATACATGCGGCTCCGATATCCCTCGGCCTCGGCGTAGTAGATGAGGGTGGAACGGATGGAGGCGATGCGGTGGGTGAAGCGGCCGCTGCTGTCGCGGTGCGCCGGCGCGACGTCGAATGCGGTCTGCGACGCTTCCCGCATGTGGAAGCGGATTGCAGGCTGGTCGGGGGATGTGGTGCGCGCGGCGAGCACGATTTCCTGTCCCTTCACAACATCGGCATCGCCGGGCTCGACGATGAAGTCGAAGGGGGCGGGGGGCGCGAAGTCGGTGCGGAAGTTGATGATGCGCCACGCGGCGCCGGTGAGCGTGCCGGGCATGGCTGCAAGGCCGAAGGCGGCGACGACGGCGATCGCGACGGCGCGGCGGAAGGCGCGGCGCAGGGGAGTGACGTCGACGACGGGTCGTGTGTCGACGGTCGCGAAGCGCGTGGCCACGTCGCTAAAGCCGGCATCGACGAGCGCGAGGCTCCAGGTGGGACGCGCCGCGGTCATCGTGTCGCGTACGAGCTGGAGGACGTTGAGGAGGCGGTCCTGCAGCTGCGGTACGTGCCGGCCGACCTGGAGGGCGACGTGGTCGTCGCTCTTGTGGGCGAGGATCCCGAGACGGCGCAGCAGTGCGGGGACGACCAGCCAGACCTTCGCGGCGATGATCGCGGCGAGGGTTGCGAGGGCGAGCACGGTGCGTTCGGTGATGCCGAGATGGAAGACCGATTCGACGGCGAGCGCCACAAGTACGATGGCCGTGATGGCGGTAAGCGCGTGCAGGGTGCCGGTGGCCAGCGCGACATTCTCCTCGCGTGTGCGCACGGCGCGCAGGCGTGCGATGATCGCGTTGTAGTTGCTCAGTTTCTCTGTATCGGACATGCCGGTGTTCTTTCTCTGTCGCTCAGTTCGTCAGGGCGTACACGATGATGTTTGCGCCCATCTGCAGGGCCTTGGTGCGTACGGGTTCGGGATCGTTGTGCACGTCGGCGTCGGCCCAGCCGTCGGCCAGGTTCGATTCGTAGGCATAGAAGAGCACGAGACGTCCGCGCACGAAGAGGCCGAAGCCCTGCGGGGGCTTCCCATCGTGCTCGTGGATCTTCGGGAGTCCGCCCGGGAACGGGAAGTGCGCCCTGAAGATCTCGTGCGAAAACGGCAGTTCCACCAGATCCTGCTCGGGGAAGACCTTGCGGATCTCGCGGCGGAAGGCCTTGTCGAGTCCGTAGTCGTCGTCGACGAAGAGGAATCCCCCGCCCTCGAGATAGCGGCGCAGGTTGCGCGCCTCGTTGTCGCTGAACACGACATTGCCGTGGCCGGTCATGAACACGAAGGGATACGAGAAGAGCTTTTCGCTGCCGACCTCGACGAACTCCTCTGTGCGCACGTCGACGTCGATGGTCGTCGTGGTGCGGAGGAATTTCAGCATGTTCATTTCGGAGGAAGGGTCATTGTACCAGTCGCCGCCGCCTCCGTACTTGAGACGGGCGATCACGAACCGCGAGGTCGTGGTTTTCTGCTGGGCCTCCAGCGGAAGCGTCGCGAGCGCGCACAGGGCGAGCACGTACACCGATATCGTTCGAAGTGCGGACATGCGATCAAGTTAGCATCGCACGCCCGTGCATACAAGGTCACAAACGGGAGGACGGACGCCCTCGTCCGTCTCGGGAGGACGGACGCCCTCGTCCGTCTTGGGAGGACGGACGCCCTCGTCCGTCTCATCTCGTCTGCACGTACATTGATCCGGTCACATGCACCGCCTAGATTGCGATCATCAAGAACCCGAGGTTGCGATGGACCGATGGCTGCTGCACAAGGGGATCCTCTGTATGATCCTGCTGTTCATTGCGGCATCGTGCGCGCATGCGCAGGGATCGAACAATCAGGGGGTGCGCAAGGCAGCCGGCTCGTGGCTGGATACGCCGGATGACTCCCTCTACATGGCTCCGGTGTTCACTGTGGAATGCCTGCTGCGCGCTCGTTCGGGGGGACCCATTGTTTCGCGGGATGCCGTCGACGGCACCCGATCCGACTGGATCCTTTCCCTCGATCACAGCACGCGGCAGATCGTCTTCAGCACCGCTGTCGACTCGGTGGAAGCCTCGTTCGCAATGGATACGAGCCTGGAGTATGGCCGCTGGTATCACATCGCACTCGTCGTCAACGGACTGACCGGCCGCGCGCGTCTCTACATCGACGGTGTGCCCGCACTCAGCGCCATCTTCAGTGAGCGCACCTTTGACTGCGTGACCGGTCTTGCATGGGGGGGCCGGTTCGGCGTTCCCAACGGTGGACCCATGGACGGCGATTTCGATGAGGCCCGATACTGGAACGTCGAGCGCACGAAGGAACAGATCGTCGCAGCGATGGCCCGGCGTCTCGATCCCGGCGAGCGTACGGGACTGATCGGGTATTGGATGTTCTGCAGCAATCATGCCGATTCATCAGACACCGGACACGATCTCACACCGCATGGGAATCTCCCGATCACCCCGTTCCCGGAACTCGGACCGGAGCTGTCGTGCACACCCGTCGATCTGAAGGTTGTCCCTCTGACCGGACTCTGGGTCTGTCGGAATTACTGCTATACATTTAGACCGACCATCATCAGCGGCGTACCCCCGTACACCTATTACTGGGACTATCCGTATGTGGGAGAGGAATTCCGCACTGCGGACACATTTCGTTACTGCCCGACGCGGTTCATTAGCCTCACCGTACGCGTCACCGACAAGCTGGGTCGCAGTGCGAGTCAGCAGTTTGATTTGACACCGATCCAGAAACCGGTCATCAAGGTGAGCGGCCCCACTCGCATCTGTGCCGGAAGAGAGGCGGCATTCACCGTGACATCCAACGTGTACGACGCGATACAGACCTCGATGTCGGATGGGAGTCCCCTCCACGAGATCATTCAACCGACAACATATGTCTACAGACCAACGAAGCCTGGTCCGGCGTATTTCCGCGTCAGCATCACCTTCAAAGGGTGTGTGACAAGGGATTCCTTTGCTGTCCGGATCGATGAGGTGCTCAGAGCGGAGATCACGGTGGACGGGCCGTCGAATCTCTGCGAGGGCGACAGCGTCACACTGCACGGACCCGGCGCCGCGTCATGGCTATGGTCCACCGGCGACACGACGCAACGCATCACCGTGCATGCAGGTGGCACCTACACGATCACGGCGATCGGCGGCAATGGGTGTGCCGTGGAGGTGCAGCCTGTGGACATCGTCATGCACCCACGACCCCCTGTCCCCGTTCTCACACGTATGGGCGACGTTCTCTCGACGGAGGCGGGGCATGCGGCCTACCGGTGGTATCACGACGGCGTGCTGATTGCCGGTGCTGCAGGACCGAGTCTTGCCGTGACCGAGAACGGGGTGTACACGGTGGAGCTGGTCAACGGTTTCGGATGCACGAGCATGAGTGCGCCGTACGACATGGTGACGGCGATTGCGGGTGTGGATGCCGCGGTGGATGCCTGGCGCATCGAGGCGTGGCCGGATCCCGTGCAGGGTGACTTGACGGTGGTTCTGCGCGGCTTGGTACCAGGTGCCGTGCATCTGCGCGTGGTCGACGTGCTGGGACGCACGGTGCACGACGTGCGTGCGCTGGCCGGAGGATCGTCGGTGGTCGTGCCGCTGGCGGGTTTGCCGCCGGGCGTCTACCACATCATCGCCACCGGCGCGGGCACCACCCTTCATCACCGCATCATGAAACAGTAGCGCTCTCGCCGCCATCCGGGGATGCCGCCAATGGACGGTGGACGTCCCCATCCACCCTGCACCCGCTGAACATTCGTCACTGGTGGACGAGGGCGTCCACCGACCTTTCGACGGACGAGGGCGTCCGTCCTCCCGTGCGCTGCATGTTCGGTCAGGGATGGCTTCCGATGGTTGTCTACGGGGTGTACCACGGAGACCATGACCATGAAACGCACTGCCAGTTTCATTTCCCTCATCCTGCTCGTCGCAGGCATCCTTCCGCATCATGCACATGCACAGAACTCGATCGTCACGTTCATCATGAGCACGCCGAAGCAGCTCGTCTGGAACGACACGACGAAGGAGTACGTCGGCAATCCCTTCATGGTGCGCTGGATGTGCGCAAACATGGGCGACACCATCGCGCACGACATCAGCGTGACGATCGAAGTCGATACGAGCGACTTCAGGCTCGTGAGTCCCGCCACCGCGACGCAGTGGGCGAAGCCGCGCGACCTCGAGCCCGAGGAGTTCGGTGAGGCGATCTGGCTGATCGCCGCACGGCCGCGCGCGACCGGCGACTCGCTGCGCGTGACGCTGACCGCGACGCGCGAGGGTCGCAGCATCGGCAGCGGCTCGCGGCTCGTCTGGGTGCCCGCTGCCCGGGCCACGGTGGGCGCGGCCCCGCCACCGACCGCCGCAGATGCGCGCGTCGCGGTCTGGCCGCAGCCGGCCGGGGATGTCGTGACGCTTGCACTCGATGGTTGGGGGATCGCTCCGGTGCAGGTGCGCATCGTCGATGTGCTCGGCCGCACCGTGCGCGAGCTGCGCAATGCACCCGCAGGCGGCACGCTGCGCATGTCGCTCGCGGGGGAAGTCCCCGGCGCGTATGTCGTGATCGCATCTTCCGGCACCACGGTGCGTATGCAGAGGATCATCACGCGCTGAGGCGACGGGAGGGTGGACGTCTTCGTCCACCCTGCACCCGCTGAACATTCGTCAATGAACGGACGGTGGACGTCCACCCTCCTTTCGAGTGGACGAGGACGTCCACCGACCTTTCGACGGACGAGGGCGTCCGTCCTCCCATCATCATGGAGGTGTCATGCTGCTTTCTGGTACATCATCATCACAGCGTCTGCGCCACATCGCGGTCGCGCTCGTGCTCACGGGCCTCTGCACGGCCCCGACGCTCGCCCAGACGAATCTGAACCTCAAGCGGGTCATCAACAACTGGCCCACGATCGAACTGTACTTCACCGTCGCGTGCGACGGAATGCCGGCATATCCCGCCGACAGGGCGCTGTTCTCGGTGCGCGAAAACGGAGTCGAAAAATCCGATCTCACGCTGTGGGCACCCTCACCCCTGCAGCGCATGTCGTTCTCGGTCGGACTGGTCTACGACGCCTCCAACGCGATGAGCGGCGATGGCATCACCGGCATCCGCGCCGCGACCACCGCTCTCACCGATGTGATGGATGGCATCGGGGATGAGGCCATGATCGTCACGAGCGGGAATCCCCCGCTTGTCCGTCAGACCATGACCCCGAGCAAGATGAAGCTGCAGACGGCCACGAACACCATCATGGCGAGCGGCATCCCGGCCATGTACGACGCGATCCATGCCGGACTCGTCGAGACGATCGCGAACGGGACGCAACCGGCACGTGCGCTGATCGTGGTCAAGCGGGCGACGGGAGATGTCGGGTCGTCACGCACTCCCGAAGAAATCACCGATCTCGCACAGCGCAACAGGGTGCGCATCTTCGCGATCAGCATGGGCACGAGTGCCGACGCGATGAACCTCGAAACCATGGCCCAGCTGACAGGCGGACGGTTCTATCAATCGCCGACGTCCGCGTCCATCGCGCAGATCATGACCGAAATCAGCACGATCATGATGCAGGGATTTCAGGAGTCGTACCTCACCTATCAGGCGACGTGTGCCGATGGCGCGCTCCGTACTGTCGAACTGCAGATCAACGGATTCTGCAGCGGGACCGACATGAAGAGCAGGAACTATCGGGCAGCGAGCGATTCGATGACGTTCACACCGATCATCGTGCGCACGGGCGGGACGTTGTCGACGGATCGGACCTTCGCTACGTATCAGTGGTTCCGCGACGGAGTGGCGGTGCCGGGTGCGACCACGCAGACGCTGCTGCTGACCGAACCGGGCACGTACACGGTCGAAGTGACTGATGGTCGAGGATGCACGTTCATGAGTCCGTCGTTCGATGTCGTGACATCTCTCGCCGAAGTCGTTCATGTGTCAGATGCGTGGCGCATCGAGGCGTGGCCTGATCCCGTGCGGGGTGACATGACCGTGGCGCTGCGCGGTCTGCAGCATGAGGTTGTGCATCTGCGTGTGGTCGATGTGCTGGGACGCACGGTGCATGACATGCATGACCTGCCGACGGGTGGGTCGGTGGTCGTACCGATGACCGGGGTGGTGCCGGGTCCCTACCTCATCATCGCCACGAGCGCAGGAACGGTTCGCCATCACCGGGTCGTGAAGCAGTAGGCAGGGAGGGGCGTCGGGTGGACGAGGACGTCCACCGACCTTTCGGGTGGACGAGGGCGTCCGTCCTCCCGGTTTCGGATGTGTTGCTCTTGTTTGGGGGGTTGCGTAGGTTCAGGGTTCACAGCGGAGTGGCGTGATGAGCCGATGGTTTCTGCGTGCATGTGTGTGGGGAGTGATCGCGCTGTGCGGCATCGCGTCCCATGCCGCCGCACAGCTGCCCCCCAACGAAGGCATGCGCAAGCCATCGATGTCGTGGATCGACATCCCCGACGACGCGATGTACAAGGCCCCGGTCTTCACCGCCGAATGCCTCCTGCGCGTGCGCGCCGGGGGAATCATCGTCTCGCGCGACGTGCGCAGCGGCGCGCCGTCGGACTGGCAACTCTACTTCGAACCCTCCACCCGCCGCATCGCGTTCATCACGGCCTCGAATCCCCCCGACACCTACTTCTATACCGACAGCACCTTCGAGTACGACCGCTGGTATCATGTCGCACTCGTGGTCAATGGTCCACAGGGACGCGCCAACCTCTACGTCGACGGCACGCGCGTGCTCACCACCGCCTTCTCATCCCGATCGTTTGACTGCAATACCGGCCTCGCCTGGGGCGGCTACTACGGCAACAACTCCGGAGCCTACCTCGACGGCGACTTCGACGAAGCCCGCTACTGGAACGTCGAACGAACACCCGCGCAGATCACCGCCAACATGCTGCGCCGACTCGCCATCAATGATCGCGCGGGACTGATCGGCTACTGGATGTTCTGCGGCAACTTCGCAGACTCCTCCGGCACCGGCCACCATGCCACCGTGCATGCCGCCCCGTCGATCGTCGCGTTTCCGGAGCTTCCGCTGGCACTCTCGTGCGGCACCGCTCCCCTGCACCTCGGGCCCGACACCACCCTCATCCTCTGCAGAAATTCCTGCGCCATCCTCCACGCCGGCGTGCTGAGCGGCTCCCCACCCTACCGATATGCCTGGACGAACGCAACCGGCGCGCCGCTCGGCAGCGACGACACCCTGCGCATCTGCCCGACAACCAGCACCACCGTCATGGTGCAGGTCACCGACACGATGGACGCCATCGCCGTGCGAACCTTCCGCATCACGGTCGTGCCCCAGCCGGTCATCGCGATCACGGGTCCCCGTCGCGTCTGCACCGGCGGCGAGGCGCAGTACGTCATCAGCGCGATGCCGGCGGACTCCCTGCGCGTGACCATGTCCGACGGAAGCACGCCCCTGCGCGTCGATCCCCCGTCCGGCTTCACCTTCCGCTGGGATGCGCCCGACACCGTGCACCTCCACGTGCGTGCGTGGTACCAGGGGTGCGAGCGTGAGGATTCGATCACCATCATCATCGAGCGGGGGATCACCCCCGTCATCACGGCACTCGGTCCGACACGCTTCTGCGACGGCGACAGCGTCACGCTGGAAGCCTCCACTGCCGCGGGCTGGCGCTGGAGTACCGGCGAAGGCACCCGCCGCATCATCGTGCGCGGTGCGGGACGCTACTGGGTCACGACGACCGCCGCCAACGGATGCACCGCCACATCCGACACCATCACCGTCGACGTGATCGCACGGCCGGCCATCACGCTCGAGGGTCCCCGCTCGGTCTGCGTCGGTTCGTACGCCCGCTTCGTGGTCGGCGCCACGCCGCGCGACTCGCTGCAGGTGACCTGGGTCAGCACAGCCCCAGACACCATGCTGTCCACCGCCACCTCCGACACCCTGATCGCGCGGTGGGATGCCCCCTGCACGACCAGCCTGCGCCTCCGCGTCGTGGTGGGATCTTGCGTGTACGAAGACTCCATCGTCGTCGTTGTGGCGGATGCGCTGCGTCCCGTGATCGCGGCCTCGGGTCCGCTGTCCCTCTGCCTCGGCGACAGCGTCACGCTAGAAGCCTCCGCCGCCGGCACGCACTGGCGGTGGAGCACCGGCGACACGACCCGCAGCATCACCGTGCGCGCGGGGGGACGTTACTGGGTGCACGCGCGCGACGCCTCCGGATGCGAGGGCATGAGCGACACCGTCGAAGTCGTCGTCAGTCGTCCGCCGATCGTCATGCTCACAGGTCCCCGCACCGTGTGCGTCGGCGCTGTGGCCGCGTACGACTACGCGTCCCAGTTTACCGACAGCTGCCTGTTTGTCTGGGAGCATCCCGACTGGTCCGAGTACGAAATCCCGGACTGGCCCGGTCGCCTGCTGATCCGCTGCGACAGTCCACGCGTCCTCGTCTTCCGCATCACCGGATGGTACGGTGCCTGCGTGGTGCGGGATTCCCTCATCATTTCAGTGGTGGATGCCGTGCGCCCCGTCATCACGCCCTTCGGTGCGACAACCCTCTGCGACGGCGACAGCCTCGTGCTGGAAGCCTCCGCAGCCGCGCGCTGGCGCTGGAACACCGGCGACAGCACCCGCCGCATCACCGTGCGCGCGAGCGGTCGATACACGGTATCCACGACCGACACTATCGGCTGCGGGGCCGCATCCGACACCATCGAGGTTGCGGTGCGTTCGCGGCCCACGCCCCTGATCACCGGCGAGTCCTTCTTCTGCGAGGGCGACAGCACCGTGCTTGCGGTGGCGGGCGGTCCCTACGCCGCCGTGCAGTGGAGCGACGGATCCACCACCCCGCAGATCACCCTGCGCAGCGGCGCACGCGTGACGGTGACGGTCAGCGACAGCGCGGGATGCACAGCTTCCGCCGGACCTCTCGACGTGGTCATGCACCCGCGGCCGGCCAGCCCGGTCATCCAACGGCTGGGGGATTCCCTCTACTGCACGCCTGCACCATCCATCCAGTGGTACCGCGACGGCGTGGCCCTTGCAGGAGAAACGGGTCCGATACTCCGAATTACTGCCGAGGGCGTGTACAGCGTGCGCATCGCCTCGGCATTCGGGTGCGACGCGACCTCGCTCGCGCTGCACGCCGTGCCCGGCTCGGGCGACGATTGTCTGGTGCGGATTCCCCATCTCGAAGGATCGCCGGGCGAGCTGGTGGAGGTGCCGGTCATCGCCACCTGTGCCGACGCGCTACGCGTGGCGGGTACGACGCGCGCCGAACTCACGCTCGCGCGGCGCGAGGGCATCCTCTTCGAGCGGCCGCCCGTGGCGACGGGTGTGCATGCGGCCGGCGAGCGCGTGGTCGAGCTCGCCATCGATCTCGCGGCGGCGGCGGGCGACACCATCGCGCGCCTGCCCTTCACCGCGATGCTCGGCACCGTGCGCGAGACCCCGTTGCGCATCGCGCGCATCGCCTTCGCGCCGGTGGACCGCGCCATGCGCACCCGCGACGGCAGCTTCCGTCTGCGCGTCTGCGAGGAGGGGGGCGAGCGCCTCTTCGATGCAGGTGTGCGGATGGATCTGACCGCGCGCGGCGGATCGCCGTTCAACGCCGACCTCGTCGTCGACTACACGCTCCCTGCGGAAGCCTCCGCCCGCCTCGTGCTCGTCGACGCGCTGGGACGCACCGTGGCCGTGCTGGCCGACGGCGTGCAGGCGAAGGGCGCGCACACCGTGCGGCATGCGGGTACGGCGCTCGCGAGCGGCGTATACCTCTGCGTGCTGACCTCCGAGAACATGCGTCGCGTGGTGGCCCTGCACCACCTGAAATGAATTGGGAGGACGGACGCCCCCGTCCGTCTTGCACCCACTGAACATCCGTCAAGAGTGGACGAGGACGTCCACCGACCTTTCACCTCCCGGGGGAATGTTTCATCCGTGTCATGTGTCTCATTTTCGTAGGTTGCATGCATCCATCCCATCCCGAGAGACTGCCGATGACCCGCGCACTGCTGCTCTGTCTCCTCCTGTCGGTGACCGCTACCGCGTCCGCGCAGTGGATCCATCAGAACCCCGTCCCCACCGGTCAGACGCTGCGTGACGTCGCGTGGGCCACGCCGTCAATGATGATGGCCGTCGGTGATGCAGCGACGATCCACCGCTCGTCCGACGGAGGCGCAACGTGGAAGCAGGTGCACGGCAGTGAAGTCGACATCTGGGGGACGGGATTGAAGGATGCCTTCTATGCTGTGCATGCGGCAAATGAGGAAGTCATTCTCGCAGCCACATACCTTGGTGCCATCGTGCGAACCATGAACGGTGGCGATACGTGGTCGGTCGTTTGCGCGCTGCCAAGTCAGCACCTGTTCTGTTTCGATTTTCTGGACGATCAGGTTGGCATTGCAGGTGGCTCCAATGGTCATGTGATGCGCACCACCGACGGCGGTCGAACCTGGCACGCTCGTACTGCCACCATGTACGGACATTACTACAGCGTCGCCATGCGTTCGGCGGCAGACTGGGTCATTGCCACAAGCGAAGACACGATCTTTCGAAGCGCTGACAGCGGAGCGACCTGGAAACAGTCTGCAATCACGCCTCTCAAAGAACCGAAACCACTGCGGAAACTCTGCTTCGCCGACTCGCTGCGCGGCGTCGTCGTCGGTACCGACGGCATTGCCATGAGCAGCGATGGCGGCGCAACGTGGCGTTATCGGGAGGATCTCGTCACCAGCGAATTGTTCGATGTTGCCTTCACATCTGCGGGATGGGTGGCCGTAGGCCGCCATGGATTCATCATGCGCAGCGACGACGGCACGTCGTGGCAGCGCGTCGAGAGCGGCACGACGCAGGACCTGGTCGCACTCAGCTTCCGCGACGGCCAACATGGCGTGGCCCTCGGAAGCGCCGGCACGCTGCTGCACACCACCGACGGGGGCCTGAGCTTCTCGGTGCTGCGCGATCCGCCGCTTCCGCAACTGCGTGCGGTCTCGTTCTGTGATTCGCTGCACGGTGTGGCGGTCGGACTCAAGGGTGCAATCCTGCAGACCAGCAATGGCGGTGGGTCGTGGGTACCGCGTCCCTCACCCATCACCACAGACCTCATGACCGTTGCGTGGGCGAGCCCGACCACCGGCATCGTGGCGGGACGCCGCGAACTGCATCACACCACCGACGGCGGCGCGACCTGGCAGCTGCGCCTGGCGACCGACAGCACCTTCGCACGCGTCGCGATCAAGGGTGCCTGCGCGCTCGCCGTCACGACACGCGGCGAACTGCACGCGTCCGGCGATACGGGACGCACATGGCGCACGGTCGAATGCGGGAGCCCCGCCATGCTGACTGCCGTGAGCATCATCGATGATGATGCGTGGGTCGTGGCGGGTCCGCGTACCGTGCTCTTCACCGACAACGCAGGTGCCGACTGGGTGTTCAAGGATGGGTTTTCCGCGAATGAAATGCTTGATATGCAGTTCATCGACCGTCGCACGGGCTGGATTCTCGAGCGCATGGCGCTGCACCGTACCACCAATGGCGGCGCGACCTTTTCACGACTCAACGTCAGCTACTACGCAACGCGTCTGCACTTTGCCGACGCTCAGCGAGGCGTCCTGATCGATCGCCTCGCCATCCAGCACACGAGCAACGGTGGAGCGTCCTTGAAGAGCATTCCCAACGCGTCCGCGCAGGTGCTGCACGGACTGTTCTTCACCGATGCCGGAAACGGTTGGATCGTGGGGGATAACGGGGTGATCCTCTCCACACGCACTGTGCAGTCGATCGTTTCGTCGGAAGCTCCCCCCGCGTCCACCCCGTCGTGGACGCTCGAGGCCTGGCCCCAGCCCGCGCGCGGCGTGCTGAACGTCGCGCTGCGGGGCGATCTGCGCGCAACCGTGACGCTGCGTCTCGTGGATATGCTGGGCCGCGCAGTCGGCGGCGTGATCGAGCGTGCGCCGGGTGCAACCTTCGCCGTATTCGACGTGCGGATGCTTCCGCCGGGTGCCTACGCCATCATCGCCTCCACCCCCGATGCCACACGTGTGCACCGCATCCTTACCTATTGATGGGAGGACGGACGCCCTCGTCCGTCCAATCCCCACTGAACATTCGTCACTGCCGGACGAGGGCGTCCGTCCTCCCATGAGAACACCCATGAAACACTTCCTGCTCTGCTGCCTCGTCGTGTCACTCACCACCACCGCCCACGCGCAGTGGATTCATCAGAACCCCGTCCCCACCAGCGAGACGATGCGCGATATCGCGTGGCCGTCGGCGTCCACAATGCTTACCGTCGGCGATGCGGCGAACATCCACCGCTCCTCAGACGGCGGCGTGACCTGGAAGCTGCTGCACGGCGGCGAGGCGGGGTCGTGGGGTACGGGACTCACCACCCCCTTCCTAGCGATGCACGCACTCAACGACGAGGTCATGCTTGCGGTGAACTACCTGGGCGCCATCGTGCGCACGGTGAACGGCGGCGATACCTGGTCCGTGGTCTACAATCAGCTGTACCAGTACATGTACAGCATCGCCTTTCTCGATGAGCGGGACGGCATCGTCGGCGGACACAACGGCGTCACGCTGCGCACGATCGACGGCGGACGTTCGTGGTCGGTGCGCCCCCGCATCACGGGCGTCGGTCATCTCTACGCCGTCGCGATGCGCACGCCGGCCGACTGGGTGGTGACCACGTCGGAAGGAGCGATCTTCCGCACCGCCGACAGCGGCACGACATGGGTGCAGAGCAGCATCACACCGATGAAACCCCTCTACGGCATCCACTTCGCCGATGCGCAGCACGGTGTGGCTGTCGGTACGGATGGCGCGGCCGTCACCACCGACGGCGGCGCGACCTGGCGCTATCAGGAAGATGTCGTCACCACCGAGCTGCGCGATGTTGCGCACACATCCGCCGGATGGGTGGCGGTCGGACGTACCGGCTTCATCATGCGCAGCGACGACGGCACGTCGTGGCGCCGGGTGCAGAGCGGCACGACGCAGGATCTGGTCGCGATCAGCTTCCGCGACGGCCTCAACGGCGTCGCCCTCGGAATCTCCGGCACGCTGCTGCACACCACCGACGGCGGCCTGAGCTTCACGGTGCTGCGCGATACGCCGATTCCGCAGTTGCGTGCGGTCTCGTTCAGTGATCCGCTGCACGGCGTGGCGGCCGGACTCGGCGGCGCCATCCTGCAGACCGACAACGGCGGTGCGACGTGGAGGTCGCTCACGACATCCATCACCACCGACCTCGTGGCCGCGGCATGGGCGAGCCCGACCACCGGCATCGTGGCGGGACGCCGCGCGCTGCATCACACGACCGACGGAGGCGCGACCTGGACGCAACGTCTCTCGTCCGACAGCACCTTCGCGTGCGCGACGATCAGGGGCGCGCGCGCCCTCGCGGTCACGACGAGCGGCGAGGCATATGCATCCGCTGATACGGGACGCACGTGGCAGTCGGTCGACTGCGGCCATCCGGCCGTGCTGACCGCCGCGAGCATCCTCGACGACGACACCTGGGTGCTGGCGGGTCCACGCGCCGTGCTCTTCACCGACGATGCCGGCGCCTCGTGGGTCGCGAAGGCCGGCTTCACCAGCCACCAGCTGCTCGACATGCAGTTCATCGACGGCCGCACAGGATGGATTCTCGAGCGCGGTTCCCTTCACCGCACGACCAACGGCGGCGTCACCTTCGAGCGCCTTGCGGTGACCTCCACCGCCACGCGCCTGCACTTCACCGACGCGCTGCGCGGTGTGATGATCGTCGGCAAGGCCACATGGCACAGCACCGACGGCGGCTTCACGTGGAGCAATTCATCCGTGCTTACCCCCGCCGCACTGTGGGATGTGGATTTCACGGATGCCGGACATGGATGGGTCGTGGGGGACAATGGGGTGATTCTCACCACCGGCAGCATCCTGCCGCCCGTCTCGGTGGAAGCCCCCGCCGCGCTTGTTGCGGGGTGGACGCTCGAGGCCTGGCCCCAGCCCGCGCGCGGTGTGCTGAATGTCGCATTGCGTGGGGATCTGCGCGAGACCGTGACCCTGCGTCTCGTGGACATGCTGGGCCGCGAGGTCGGCGGTGTGATCGAGCGCGCGCCGGGTGCGTCCTTCGCCGTGTTCGACGTGCGGACGCTTCCGCCGGGTGCCTACGTGCTCATCGCCTCGACCCCCGGCGCCACGCGCATGCACCGCATCCTCACCTATTGACGGGAGGACGGAAGCCCCCGTCCGTCCTTCCCGCTTCATCCGTTATTGACGGACGAGGGCGTCCGTCCTCCCGTTAGTCTGCCATGTCGAACACGATGAAGTCGGTCGAGGCTTCCGCACCGAAGTCGAGGCGCGCCTCGCCGGTGATCATCGCCGCATCGCCGCTGGCGAGGCCTTCCCCATTGACCAGCAGCCGGCCGTTGATCACGTAGACGTAGGTCAGGCGTTCCGCTGCCGGCGTGTGCGCGAGCGTGCGGCCCGCCTCGAGAAATCCGCGGAACGTCGTGGCGTCCTGATGCACGTGCAGCGCGCCGGGGATGCTGCGTCCCGCCACCGCCACGAGCGTGTTCGGCACGAGGTCGGCGGTGAAATCCTTCTGCTCGTAGGAGGGGACGAGATCCTGCGTCTCGGGCGCGAACCAGATCTGCAGCAGTTCGAGGGCGTCGGTCTTCGAGTGGTTGACCTCGGAGTGGCGCACGCCCGTGCCGGCCGTCATGCGCTGCGCCTCGCCCGCGCGGATGACGGTGGTGTTGCCCATGCTGTCGGCGTGCTCGACCGCGCCGCGGAGGATGATGGTGAGGATCTCCATGTTGTCGTGGGGATGCGGCTGGAAGCCGCCGCCGGGCGCGACCACGTCGTGGTTGAGCACGACCAGCGGACCGAAGTGCACGTGCTCGGGATCCCAGTACCGATTGAACGAGAAACTGTGGCGGGCGTCGAGCCATCCCAGCTGCGTGCGACCGCGCTCTTCACTGCGTCGAAGGGTGATCATGACAAGGTGCTCCTGTAAATGTTTTGAATTTGAAATATCGGTGTCAAGAGAAAGCGGCCGCGCCGCTAATACTTCAAACTCAAAATAACACATCCCCCACCCAGATGCAACCCCGGGAGGACGGACGCCCTCGTCCGTCCACCTTCCATCCATGCTTGCGACCAAATTTCAAGGCCACTATATTAGCTCCACAAACAAGACCCAATATTACGCCCCACAAACAAGCGCCATGACTCAGACAAAGATCAGCCTGCACGCCTCCCACATGGCACTCCTTGATCAATACACGAAACTCGGATTCAAGGACCGCAGTGACATGGTGCGGAGCATCCTTGACCGTTATCAGCAGGAACTTCAGCGCGAGCGCTTGATTCGTTCGGCGGAAGCCTATGCCAGTATGTATGACGATGACAAGGGGGCATCCGAGTGGGTGGATGCCGCGGTTGAGGACTGGCCAGCATGAATCAGCTTGCCAGAGGCATGGTCATCATCGTGCGCCTTGATCCGGTCGAAGGGTCGGAGACTGGAAAGGAGCGACCTTGCATCATCGTCACGAACGACTTCTACAACCAACGAGTGCCGGTGATCCAGGTCGTGCCAGTGACGGCGTGGAACGAACGGAAGGAAGCGATCATCACGAATGTTGTGATCGATCCTGATGGCAGCAACGGGCTGTCGAAACGTTCGGTGGCAGACTGCCTGCAGACAAGACCCATCGACTGGCGCAAACGAATGGTGCGTGTGCTGGGGAGCATCGAGCCATCGACAATGCACCGCATCGATAGCGCACTCCGAACAGTCTTCGAACTGGATCGTTCATACCCTCGGTAAATGAACACCGGAATCGAATAGACCGGCCGGTGGACGTCTCCGTCCACCCTGTATCCACTGAACATCCGTCAAGAGTGGACGCGGACGTCCACCCTCCTTTCGTGACGAACCCGTCCGCCCTCCCTTTACACCTGCAACCGCTTCGTCGGGCGACCCCGCTTCCCGTTCTTCAGACGCGCCTTCATCGCCTCCTCTGAGAGAATCGGATCATCCGGATCCAGAACCCTGTTCATCGTGATCGTTGCCGCCATGGCGTGCGTCGAGGGAAGCAGCGACGCATCGACAGGCAACCCCCGGCTGACGACATGCATCACAACCTCGGGATACAGCGCTGCGATGAGCAGCAGCACCGACGCAGTCCGGTCAGGATTTCGACGACCCTGCTCCCAGTTCCGGAGCGTGCCGAGACTGATGCCCATGACGCTGGCGAACTCCGCCTGCGTCAGCCGCATCCCCCGCCTGATCGCTGCAACATCCATCCGCGTCACCTGCGTGCTGCGCGCAGCCTTCCTCTCGCCGCGATGCACCGCGCCCATTTCCTGAATGGCGCCTACAAGTTCGTCAATAGTCGTTTTCGTCATGACAACTCCTTCTTGAATGTCCGTGCGAGAAGCATGAGTGCCCGATTGGAAAAATTGGTGGTTTGCGTCTTCGAATACACAGTCAGGAGGTAAAGAATATCACGATGGTCGATGTAGTAGTAGATCACCCGCAGACCTGATCGTTTTCCACGATTTCCTTGAGGGGACCTGTATCGAAGCTTGCGTAGACCTTGGGTGCCCGGAATGAGTGTTCCAAGGTGCGGATTCTCGAAGAGGGCGCTCTGCAATATCCGTGAGTCATCAACGGTAAGAAGGGCTTCACTCTGGCGGACAAAAAGATCAGATTCAATGAAGAGCATAAAATACGTCAATGAAGTAGTCGAGGCAAGACCAGGGGACGCTTGGATTCACGGTGCAACCTCCAGCAACATCGCAGGTATGGTTTAGCCTGCCTATCACGATCGACGCTGAAAACCGTACGATGCGATTTCAGCACCACCACCACGTGACCCCTAATACAATGTCACAGCACCCGCACAGCGACCCACCTGGGAATCTCCACATGAAAATCACCCTGCTCTGCGCACTCATCTCTCTCACTTGGCTCGCCGGCGCGGAAGCGCAGATATGGCGCTCGCCGGTCGAGTATCAGCACAACCCCCATGTCGGGTATGACGCGTATCAGGACGGTGACGCCATCAGCATCCGCTTCAAGTACAGGGATCACTGGAACATCACCCGACTCTATACACAGACATTTTCCATCTCCACACTGCGGCGTGACATCCCCAAGTATGGCATACCAAGGAGCGTCTTCCGACCCATCTATCCGCACGAAACTGCTGAGCGAGATCGTGTACTGAAAAGCGGTCTCTTCAAGCTCGAAAACAACAGCATCGGCATCGACTATCGGGCCGTCATCGTCACCTTCGCGCAGACCTATTGCAGACCCATCGCCGAGCACATCGTCCAGACCTTGAAGAGCGTCGGTCGTGACAACCGCGCCGATCGTATCGCAATGGCAATGGCCTTCGTGCAGGACATCCCCTACGGCCAGCCGAACTTCGACGACGAGAACTGGTACTTCTGCGGACTCATCCCCCCGCCACTGCTCATCCTGACCGGCTTCGGAGACTGCGACTCGAAATCCGTTCTCTTCTGCGGTATCATGTCGTACCTCATCGACTGCGATGACCTTGTTCTGCTCTCACCACCCAATCATGTGTTAACAGGCATTCGAGGGGTATCCGACGGTACGACAACATATGTGCGCCATGGGTCGACGCAGTACATCCTCTGTGAAACCGCGGGACCTCGACGCACCGCATTTGGCGAATTGGGCCTGTATTTCAGTGAGGGTTACAAAGTCATCCCCCTCAACCTCACACGGGCCGAAATGGGACCCATGATCCCCCTCTCGCCACCGCCCATCGCCGCCGCGCCGCCTCCGCGGCAGGAGCACTCCGAACGCTGGTACGTCAATTCCTGGCGCGGCACCACGACGGGTGGATCATCCACCGGCTCATACACCTCCGGTTCGACAACCACGTCCTCTTCCTCCAGTGGCTGGTCGTCACAGTCCGGCTCGCCCACAGGCACCCGCCTCTCGTCCATCTCCCCCAGCGACATCAACGAATACGTCGTCATGTGGGTCGGCGCCGGAAGCGGCTGGTGGCTCGGCCCCATCGACACGGAGACCCTCGAACTCCGGAGGGATGCTCAGCACTGGGTCGCCTCCGGCTCCCTCGGCTTCCGCCTCGCCGAAAGCTTCGAAGGCCAGCGCAGCTCGCTGCTGCTCTTCACCGCGACCTGGGGTCGCCGTCACCTCGCCATCCAGATACCTTCTTACATCGGCGTGCCTGCCAGCGTCGGGTCCCTCGAATACAAAGACGAATTCACCGAGTACGAGGCGGGACTCTCCCTCGGGGAATTCCTCATCCTCCAGGCCGGCCGCGGCAGCCTGCACCGCACCCTCGTCGCCCGCGACGGCCGCGACGTCGCCGGCGAAGACTGGCACTACAGCACCGCCTCAGCCGGCATCGCCATCCGCATCGGCGTCGTCGACCTCCACACCACCGCGAAGGCCCTCTACTACGACGCCATCCCCCGCCCCGAACTCCGCGTCCAGACCCAGCTCGCCCTCCGCCTCGAACTCTTCTGACATGCGGCTACGCTCGACATCGGCAATGCATGAGGGGGGAAACGCCCCCACCTCGCCGGTCCGATACCCCCCGATCCTCACCCCCCCGCCCCGCCCATCGGAAGCTCCCCGCGCCGCCAATGGGGGGCGCAGTGGTACGCCGTCTGCCTTCACTTCACGCATCACCCGTCAAAGGACCGGAACGCGGACGCCCTCGTCCGCAACCCACTGAGCTTCCATCATGACGGACGAAGACGTCCGTCCACCAGTATGAGGTGGCGACACGCCACTTTCACATATCATAACACGTCGAGTACATGCAATCTTATATTGCATCCCTATATGCGAAAGGTTGCGCGACACGCAACCTCCTCAATCCAATACCGATGACAGTAGTGTCCGGACGTTTGCGTGAAGCATCCTTGTAACATATTGTCGTTCATAGAGATGCACGACTTCGAGGGCGTACACGACTTGAAGTTTTCACCGTGTGGTTTGTATCCTTCTTCATCAAGGAAGGAGGACCGAACGGATGTACGAAGGCCAGACAGTGTTCGCGCAACTCATGGAGTTCCTGCCACGCAGGACGTTCCAATCGTGCATTACGCGATACAACGGTCATCATAAAATGAAGTCGTTTACGTGTCGCGAACAGTACCTGGCGATGGCCTTCGCGCAGCTGACATGGAGGGAGAGTTTGCGTGACATCGAGACGTGTCTTCGTGCACAGCGAGGCAAACTGTATCACATGGGCTTCAAGAGTGCGG
>JAEYUG010000104.1 GCA_023432805.1 Bacteroidota bacterium
GACCTTTCGAGTGGACGAGGACGTCCACCGACCTTTCGAGTGGACGAGGACGTCCACCGACCTTTCGAGTGGACGAGGACGTCCACCGACCTTTCGAGTGGACGAGGACGTCCACCGACCTTTCAACGTTCGACGACGGTTCGATGCGCCCGTCAGTTGTTGCTGGGGTCGGCGTCGGGGATGAGCGGCGCACCGAGACGGAGTGTCGCCACGGGGGCTTCCCCTGTGATGTCGACGGCGAGCTCATTGGCTCCCGCGCGCCAGACGGTCGCTTCGCGCCGAAGGGTTTCCTTTCTTCCATCCTTGTAGGTGACTTCGAGCTCGACAGGCACAGGCATGGCCCCGATGCGCCGGATGGTCACGCGGTGTCCCGTGCTCGTTTGCTCAGACGCGGCGATCGCGAGATCGGGCACGGCACCGTAATCGAAGAACCAGGGTTTCCAGAACCAGGCGAGGGAGGATCCCGCCACGCGGTCGAAGGTGTGGAAGAAATCCCATGGCGTCGGATGCCGGCCCGCCCACTCGGTGATGAAGGTGCGGAGGGCGCGGTCGAAGGTCTCCGCGCCGAGGGTGGCGCGCAATAGGTCGAAGGCGACGGCGGCCTTCTGATAGCAGAGGATCATGAAGTCGTCGCCCGTGCTCGCGTGGGTCGGAATCATGAGGGGATAGTCGGCCTCGCTGCCCGCGAAGCGGCTGTAGGTCGCCACCGCGCGCAGCCGGTGGTCGTAGTTCGACAGCTCGCGCTGCACGTCGATCGGGAGGAAGTACGCCATGCTCTCGTCCATCCACGCATGGCGGTACTCGTCGGTGCCCACGTAAAACGGGAAGTACTGGTGGCTGATCTCGTGCGAGTGCACGTAGACGTCGGTGACCCGGTGGCCGAAGTCCCCATCGTTGACAATCATCGGATACTCCATGCCCTCGATGCCGTGAAAGACGGTGATGGCAGGAAAGGGATAGGGGATGCCGGGCATGCGCCGGCTCAGGTGGTCGATGGTCGTGCGGGCCTCCGCAGCGGCGGTGAGGAAGCCGTCTGCGCCGTCACGGCGGACGGCACTGCAGTGCACGCGGCGGCCGGGAGCGACCTCGAGGCTTGTGGCATCCCACAGGTGTGCGGCGCTCGCCGCGAAGGCGACGTCAGGTACGTGCGCGGCGGTGAAGATCCACGTGCGCGGGGCATACGCGCTGCCGCTGCGCGTGCGCTGCGCGGCGCGGTCGGCCGGGGTGAGGACGGCGACGACGGTGTCGACGCGACGGGAGCGTTCGTAGCGGGTGAGGACGTCCGGTGCCAGCACCTCGCTCGCGTTGGCGAGTTCGCCGGTGCACCAGACATTGAAGCGGGCGGGAACGGTCACGCGCACGGAATAGTCGGCGAAGGGCTGGTAGAATTCATGCCAGTTGTCGTAGGGCGCCAGATCCCAGCCGCGGATGTCGTCGTGCATGGCGATTTTCGGATACCATGATCCGATGAAGAAGGAGGTGTCGGAGAAGCCTCCCATGCGGTGGGGGAAGCGCTCGGCGTTGGGGATGTCGAAGTTCCAGTCGATCTCCATGGTGAACGTCTGCGCGGGGGGGAGCGGTGCGGGCAGGCGCAGCAGCCAGACCGTGCCCATGCGCTTGAGGCGCTGGCCGGGGGCGAGTCCGCCGCCGCCGATCGCGTAGGCGCTGCCCGCGGTGGTGTCGGGGAGTCCCGCAAGCTCGCGCGCGGTGAGGGCCTCGCGTCCGTCGATCGCAAGGCGCGTGACGCGCATCCCTTCGGTGAGCGCGTCGGGAGCGAGCTCCATTGCGTGGACCGCATCCCCGCGATACATGTTCTGGATGAGCTTGAGCGCGAACGTGCGCAGGGTGTCGAGACCCTTGTTGGTGAAGGTCACGCGTCCCGTGCCGGTGAGGATGCGTCGGTCGGGATCGAGCGTGGCGTCGAGCTCGTAGCGGATGGCGTGTTCGGCGTATGTCGCTCCCGGTGCGCCACTCATTGTGCGTGTGCCCTTCGCGTAGGCACGGCGCAGCTGCTTCGGCATGGGCAGCTCGCCGGTGCCGGCACTCTGCACGACGTGTTGTGCGGATTGCGCCTGTGTGGTCTGCGGTGTGAACGGGAGCGCGGCGAGAAGCAGCGCGAGAAGGGTCGGGCAGAACGGGGAGCAATGTGCCTGCATGTGCGACTCCGAAGGATGTGCGATAGGGATGCGCGTATCATGATGCGTACGCGCATCCCTTCGGGAAGTTGCGATGGCCTGTCAGGGCATGACGATGATGGTGCGGACGACGGTGGCTTCCGCTGTGAGGAGGCGGCAGTGGTAGTGGCCGGGCGGGAGCGGGGCGAGCGCAAGGGGAATGCGGTGTGATCCGCTCGAGCGTGTTCCTTCCCACACGGTCATGATTGTGCGGCCGAGTGCGTCGTGCAGGGTCAGGCGCACGTGTGTCGTGCGGGGAAGTTCGATGGTGAGCGTCGCGTGATCGCGTACTGGATGGGGGTGGGGAAGCGGCAGCGCGATGCGTGCAGGATGCGGTGGTGGCGCGGTCGTGGTTGTGACCAGGCGCGTGTGGAAGCCGCGGATGGAGTCGGCGTCTTCGAAGAGGCGGCCGAGGGCGGTGCTGCCCTCTGCGCTGTCGGAGACGATGAAGGCGTAGACGACTTCCTGGGTGTCGCCGGGTGCGAGGGTGATGGGGCCGGTCGAGAGAAGCATGCGACGGTCGCCCGGTTTATGGACCATGCCGTCGATCCAGTTCGTGCCGAGCACGGGATTGCCGGAGAGAGGGAAGGCGGTGGACACGTTGCGCACGGGATCGAAGAAGGGCCTGCCGCTGGTGCCGGTTCCACGCAGGAACTTGTACATGGCCACGGCACCATCGGGTGAGCCGAGTGTGGGATCGCGGTATTCGGTATCGCCGTTGATGTAGAAGGCGAAGGCGGATGCTGCGAGGTTTCCGATGCCCTCGCGCACGCTGAGGTTGAAGGTGCCTGTTGCTCCCGGACGGGTGGTGATGGGTCCCTGAAGCAGCAGATACCCGGCGGCAGGTGCGGTGCCATAGACAGCATCGGTGGATTTCCCATTGTACACATAGGCCAGCGAGCGCACCGAGTCGACGCCGACCAGGTCGTCGGCTCCGTCGCCGAGATCGGGATCCGACCAGCGGCCGATGTGGAAATCGGTGATCGGAGTGGCCGATCGGTTGATGACGAGGAGGCGGTGGAAGATAGTGCGGGAGAGGACGCCGGGCGTATCCCATGCCCAGGCATGGAAGCGGACTTCAACGCCCATCGGTAGTGTGCCGTAGAGCCGGGTCGTGCGCATCGCATCGCCGTCGTTGGCAGCGTACCAGTACATTTCGCGACCGAGGATGCGTGGAGCGTCGACGTCTGTGCGACCGTCGAGCCATGCGTCGAAATCGGGGGTGTAGAATCCGTCGCCATCGGCGTCGATCCATGGCGCACCTTCCGCGATGGGCCAGGTCGTGAAATCGGATTGCAGTTGTGCCTGCTCGCTGAAAGGAAGCGCACCGTACTCGGTGCGCGTCATGCGTCGGGCGCGGAAGATTCGGTTCTCAGGCGAAAACGGATCCGTCGGCCATCCGTCATCATCGATGCGACCGGCCTGATATCCCACACGGTAGGTCGCTCCACCGACATGCAGCGCATCGCCTCTCCAGCCCCCGAAGACGAAGCCGTCGCAGAAGATCAGGTACTTCCTCGAGCCGATCGGATACTCGCAACCTGATCCATCTGTCTGCGGATTGTGCGCGGTGGTGCCGTTGTTCGACATCCACAGACCGATTGCGTTGGTCTGCATCTGCGTGTAGTGATCGTTGTAGAGGATGGAACGGACGGAGTGCTGTGCGTGGATCGGCACGATGCAGATCGAAATCAGCACTCCGATTATCAAGGCAAATCGGACCATGTTGTCCCCCATGTGAAGTGATGGCCGCAACATACGACGTTGCGGCGTCAGAGTCACTTCATTTCCTGCGGTAGAGCCAGGGGGCGAGGAGGCGGGTGACGAGGGGCATGACGATGAAGGTCATGACGACGACCATCGCGCCGGAAATGATGACGGTCGTGACCGGCGGGGGCAGGGGGGCGAGGAGTGTCGAGAGGACGGGCGGCACAATGAAGACAACGCCGGAGAGGGCGATCCACGTGGCGAGCACCATCTTCCATTTCGCGGGCGCCGGCGTGCCGGGTTGGTCGGGCAGGGTGAACCAGTATTCGAGTCCCGTCGTGCGATGCACGCGCACCTCGCCTTCGACCAGCGGCTGCACGCGCTCAAGCCAGAGCAGGCGCTCTTCGCTCGTCTCCCACTCCATCAGATGGTCGTAGCTGTCGAAGCGCATGATGAACATGTACTCGCGGCTGCCGCTGCGCGGAGGCATGATGTTCGACCCGAGATAGCCCGCGAAGCGCGCGGCGTCGGCGCCGACACTGCGGATCCACTCTTCGAACTCGGGCTCGCGACCCGCACGCACGATTCGGTGGATGACGAGGGTGACGGGTTCGGATGCTGTGCCTGCCTGGCTGTTCATGACGCGAACGGAATGTGCGTGAATGAGAACGGAATGTGCGTGACGCGAATCGCGTGCATCCGCAAATCTGCATCCGGTACGCGGTATTATGAAATGCCGGGACTCGCTCCTCGCGGGATTCGAACAGCTGCCTTCCGTGTCTTTTTTTCTGGAAACGCGTCGTCCGGTTGCAACGCGCGCCGGTCTCATGCGTAGACCCCGACATGGAAACCTCGATCGACCTCCTGCAGCTCCCCGTGCTCGCCGAACATGCGTGCACACGGACCCTCCCTCGACACACTGCCCCGACCTATGCGCTGCGCGCGGAAGGTGAGGACGACACCCAGCGCTTTCTCGCGGCGCTGGGTGCGCTGACCGACCGTTCGCTCGCGCACCTGCATGCGGAAGCCAGTGCATTGCTTCCCCTGCTGCGTGCCGCCGGCGAAGGGGTCGATGGCGGGCAGCGCACCGATGAAGAACTTCTCTTCGATCTCCTCCTGCTCGGTGTGCTCTGGCGCAGCTGTGGTGCGCGGGCCCGGAGGCTTCCCCGCGGAGCGGCGGTGCTGATGACGCAGCTGTACCGGTTCCGTCGGACCCATCCCGCACTGAAGCCGCTGCTCGATCCCATCCGCGCGCGGCTCGCTGCGCGCCTGCTCGATCCCCGGCAGGTCGACGATGAGACGCCGGCACTTCCCTCGTTGCGCGATCTCGATGCGCTGCTCCGCTGGCTGGCCTGTACGGGCGAGTATCGGGAGGAATGCAACCGGCTCGAGCGGGTGCGGCGCATGCTCGATGCGTGCACGCCGGCCCGGATCGCCGTGGTGATGCATGTGCTGGACGGTATCGCGCGACGCTTCGAATCCTCGGCCGCAGAAGCGCTGGGCGGTTTCACAGAGGCTGTGGACGAATTCGTGGGACGTGCGGCTGAGACGTATCGGGGTCGGGAGGATTATGTGCTCGCGTGCCGTCCGCGCGTCGAGTACCACGCATCGATGGTCGGGGCGGAGATCATGAACCGGGCGATGCGTGCGGACTTCGCTGCATCATCGCGTCGCATGGTCCTGCTGCCGGGTTGCATGCGCGGTCCGCATGCGTCGACCTGCCGCGCGCGGCAGGAAGATCTCGATGTGGTCTGTACGGGATGTGCGCGCGATTGCAGGGTACATGCGCTGCAGCAGCTGGGCCGGACCGAGGGCTTCGAGGTGCGGATCATTCCCCACTCGAGCGACTTCAGCCGCTGGCTCCGTCAGCGGGTTGTCGGCACCGGCATCGGTGTTGTCGGTGTTGCGTGTGCGCTCAACTTGCTCGGAGGCGGGTATGAGCTGCGGGCGCTCGGCATCCCCAGTCAGTGCGTGTTTCTCGATGCGGCGGGGTGTGCGGCACACTGGCATCCCACCGGGGTGCAGACGGGCATCGACATCGCCCGCCTGCAGGCTCTCCTGCGCGCGCCGGAATCCGACAACGCCTACGGCAGGATCTGAAGCAGCCGCGCGCTGCGTCCACGTGAAGTCGCGGCTTCGAGCAAGTAGGTGCCGGCGGCGAGGCGGCGGGTGTCGAGTGTGACGGTCCGTGTGCCGGTGAGCGTGACATCCTCACGGTGCGCGGTGCGGCCCAGGGCGTCGACGATGCGCAGTGTCGCACGCACGGCAGCTTCCGCAGCGAGTTCGACGGTCACCTGCGCGCGTGCGGGCAGGGGATGCAGGGCGGTGATGCGAATATCGGATGCAGTAGTCTGAAATCCTTCCACACCTGTCGTGCCTGCTGCCACCTGCAAGCCGATGTGCGAGGGATGCGACGCGTCGTGGTGCAGGCGCATGGCTGCGACGAGGGTGTCGCCCGCCACGTACATCTCGCCGCCGTTCTGGAGGTTGCGATCGAAGCGGGGCCAGTCCGCAGCGCTGACGACGATGCGCAGACGGTGTCCGGCGCGCAGGGTGATGGCGAGCTGCTGCAGGGGGATGGTGGCTTCGACCACGGCGCCGGGGGTGATGGGTGCGACGACGTGCTCGCCGGTGTGGAAGCGGAGACGGCGGATACCGTCGGTCATGATGATCGAGCGTCCGTCGGGCAGCACCTCGGTGATGCGCACGGCCACGTCGCCGTCGCTGCGGTCGGTCGAGACGAAGAGGTGCGCGGTGAGCGCGCCGCGCAACACGAGATCCGCAGGCAGCGGGTCGGTGCTGAAGACGAGCGCGTCGGCACGGCTCTCGACGACGGTGCGGATGTCGAGGGGACCATCCTTCACGCGCGGGTCGAATGGATTGAATCGCGCGCCGCCATGCGAGGGCGAGGGATCGCGGGGATCGCTCGTCCACGGCGACGACGCGGCCGGCGTCGTGGGGGGATTCCGCTGGAGGGTGCGGTCTTCATGCAGGAAGAGGGTGATCGAGTCGCGCGCGAGTGCCTTCCAGCTCTCGGCGGACTGCCAGGTGTCTTCCCCCATCTGGAAATAGCGCACCACGGGTTCGAGCGGCCAGCCGTTCTTCGCACCGCGCAGGTGGTAGGCGAAGAAGCGCAGGGCCGCGTCGTTGTGGTAGCCCTTGCCGGCGGCGAACTGCATCTCGCCCTGCGTGTCGCTGCCGAGCGCACCGTGGGTCCAGGGACCGACGATGAGCTTGTGCTGGGCGCGCACGCGCGTGTCGCTGCGGGTGCGCAGGTCTTCGAAGCAGGCGAGCACGTCGTCGGGATAGTGGTCGAACCATCCGCCGATGATGAGCATCGGAACGGCGATCTCGGCGGTGATGTCGGAGTTGCGGTCGATGGCGTTCCAGATTGGCGTGAGCACGGGGCGCGCGGTGATGGCGTCGACGGTCAGGAAGCCGAGGCGTTCGAGCGCTGCGACGTGTTCGGTGCGCAGTGCGCCGCCGTAGTAATAGTCGAAGTAGTTCGCGCGGATGTCCTTGACCATCGGCACGGCGCAGACCAGGTGCGGTGGCTTGTGGCGGGCGGTGAGAAACTGGATGTGCCCGAGCGCGCTGCCGCCGTGTGTGCCGATCTTGCCGTCGCTCCACGGCTGAGCAGCGATCCACTCGACGCAGTCGTAGCCGTCGAGTCCGCGATCATACCCGGGCTCGTCGGCATCGCGCGATCCGTAGAAGCCGCGCCAGTCCACGACCACGTAGTGGTATGCGGCAGTATCCCACGGCACCGCGCCGGTGGTCTCGGGCGGCAGGGCGAGCCGTGTGCGGTAGAGATCTTTGTTGTACGGCGTCTGCACGAGAATCGCGGGCTTGGTGCCGCTTGCGGCATTGACGTAGAGGTCCGCCGCGAGAGACTTCCCATCGCGCATGCGGATCTGCACTTCCTGGTACGGAAGCGTTTGCGCGGCGGCGACATCCCACATGACAAGCAGGAGGATCGCGGCGGGGAGCATCCGCAACACAGGACCTCTGACTCTTCTGTATACCGCAGCCGTCTGCGGAAGTGTTTGATGGATCACGTGTGTCATCATGGGTGATCGGAGTGTCTGGATGAGACACGCGCACGGGTGCGCGGGTTGCATGCGAATATACCGAGTGTCGCGAGATTCGTATGTTAGGGTTTGCTCACAATTCGGATCGACAATGTTTCCCTATTCCGTCAAGAAGGATCTGCTCACCGGGGAGGAGTATCTCGAGGTGCCGTTCAAGGGTGTGCACCTGCTCAAGTATCCGTTGCTCAACAAGGGGCTTGCGTTCACGATGGCCGAGCGGAGGCAGCTGGGGCTGCTGGGATTGCTGCCCCACCGCGTGGGCACGATCGAGACGCAGGCGCGACGGCTCTACAACAATTACCTGAAGGAGCAGGACGATCTCGGCCGCTACAACTACATGCTGAATCTGCTCGACACGAATGAGACGCTCTTCTACAAGATCCTGCTCGATCATCTCGAGGAGCTGCTGCCGATCATCTACACACCGACGGTGGGACGGGCCTGCCAGGTGATGAGCCACATTCTGCGGCGCACGCGCGGCATCTACGTGACGCCGGAGACGATCGACGACATCGACGAGATCTTCAGCAACGTGACGCGTCCCCAGGTCAATCTGATCGTGGCCACCGACGGCGAGCGCATTCTCGGGCTGGGCGATCTCGGCTCGAATGGGATGGGCATACCGATCGGGAAGATGAGCCTGTATGTCGCGGCCGCCGGCATCAATCCCACCGTCGCGCTGCCGGTGATGCTCGACGTCGGCACGAACAACGAGGCGTTGCTGTCGGATCCCTTCTACCTTGGCTACAAGCAGCCCCGTCTGCAGGGTGCAGCCTACGACGAGTTCATCGAGCGTTTCGTGATGGCTGTGCGGCGCGGCTTTCCGGGCGCGCTGCTGCAGTGGGAGGATTTCGCCAAGCACAATGCCTTCCGTCTGCTCGAACGGTATCGCGACCGGATCTGCAGTTTCAACGACGATATCCAGGGCACGGGTGCGGTTGCGCTGGCGGCGCTGGTGACCGCCTTGCGCGCGAAAGGCGAGCGGTTTGCCGATCAACGGTTCGTGTTCTACGGCTTCGGGCAGGCAGGCAGCGGCATCGCGCGCAACGTGCTGACAGCGCTCGAGAGCGAGGGACTTCCCCGCGAGGATGCGCTCGCACGGATGTTTGCGGTAGATCGCTTTGGATTGTTGATGGAGGGATATCCCGACATCGAGGATCATCAGGAAATGTTCGTACGGCCGCGGGGCACTGCAGATGGCTGGACGTGTGATTCGTCGGAAGCCGTCTCGCTGCATGACGTCGTGCGAAACGTGCGCGCGACGGTGCTCGTCGGCACATCGGCGCAGCCGGGCGCCTTCGACGAGGAATGTGTACGTGCCATGATGCAGCATACCGTGCGTCCCGTGGTGTTCGCGCTGTCGAATCCCACTTCGCGTTGTGAATGCCTGCCCGAGCGGTTCTTCACGTGGACGGAGGGACGCGGGTACATTGCGACGGGGAGTCCCTTTGCCCCCGTGCCGGTCGACGGGATCGAGCATGTCGTTTCGCAGGTGAACAATCTGTACATCTTCCCCGGCGTCGGTCTCGGCACGCTCGTCAGCGGTGCGCTCAAAGTGACCGATGCGATGTTCCTCGCGGCCGCACATGCCGTAAGCGGCATGATGACCGATGACGATGTGCGGCAGGGGCGTCTGCTCCCATCGCTGTCGGACATCCGCAGCGTGTCACGCGAGGTTGCGTTCCGGGTTGCCTGCGAGGCGCGCGATGCGGGGCTGGGTCTTCGCATAACGGATGAAGAGCTCCGCATCAAGGTGGCGACCGCGATGTGGGAGCCGAAATACCTCCCGTACAGGTTCAGGGAGAATGCGGCGCTCGCGTAGGGGGAGGGCATGTTCATGCCTGTAAACATTGGCCGAAGTGGTTGTCCCGGTGCGAAATAGTACTTGCCTTCCGCGAAAAAATCTGTAGATTTACGCACCGATTATTCCTCTTCACACCACACTCACACTCATCAAGGAGGTCGTCATGGCGAAAGCAGCCGCCAAGCCGATGACAAAGAAGCAGATTGTGGACTTTCTCGCAGAGAAGCTGGAGCAGCCGAAGAAGGTTGCCGAGCAGTTCCTCGAGGAGTACACCCAACTCGCCTACAAGGAAGCGAAGAAGTCATTCTCGCTGCCGGGCTTGGGCAAGCTCGTGGTCGACAAGCGCAAGGCGCGCACCGGCCGCAATCCCGCCACTGGCGAATCCATCAAGATTCCCGCCAAGACCGTGTTGAAGTTCCGTATCGCCAAGGCTGCCAAGGATGCAGTGCTGGGAGCGGTAAAGAAGTAGGACTGAGGTTCTTGTCAGAGTTTGAAGGCGCTCCCGCGGGAGCGCCTTTTGTTTTGTTTTCTGATCGAATCGTGATGGTTCAGGGAGGCTTGATCTGGTAGCTTGTGTTCATGGAAGACGCCGCATGGATTGACGCACAGACAGCGGGAGTGGAGGCTGCACGGCGCGAGGACTCTGCCTTCGCCACGGTGTACAGCGCATCAACCCACGGGATCGATGCGTTTATCGTGACGGTGGAAACGCACATTCAGACGCAGATCCCGGCGTTCGTCGTTGTGGGACTTCCTGACAATGCGGTGCGTGAAAGTCGGGAACGCGTGACTGCTGCGATCAAGCACGCATCGCTACCATTTCCGATCGGACGCATCGTGGTGAATCTCGCTCCCGCCGACATTCGCAAGGAAGGATCGGCGTTCGATCTTCCGCTGGCAATCGGCATTCTGGCTGCAACAGGAGCACTTCCTCCCACAGCGATCGCGGATACGGTGTTCGTTGGAGAACTCGCGCTCGACGGTCGCATGCGACCCACCCATGGTTCGCTGTCGATTGCCATCGAAGCGAAACGCAGGGGATTCCGTCGCATCGTGCTGGCGGCGGACAATGCGCACGAAGCGGCAATGGTGCAGGGGATCGATGTTCATGCATGTTCGACGCTGGCAGAGGTGCTCGCGCTGCTGCAGTCCGAGGTGCCCCCCCCACCGTTTCATGTGGATCTGCAGGCGGTGTTCGACGGACAGCTTCTGCAGTCGGGTGTGGACTTCCGAGACGTCAAGGGGCAGGAGCATGTCAAACGCGCATTCGAAGTCGCTGCAGCCGGTGCGCACAATATTCTGCTGATGGGTCCCCCGGGCTCGGGCAAGACGATGATCGCGCGGAGGCTTCCGACGATATTGCCGCCTTTGAATCTCGACGAGGCATTGGAGACGACACGCATCCATTCCATCGCAGGGTTGCTCCCACCTGGAATTCCCATCATCTCCTCGCGTCCCTTCCGTGCGCCTCACCACACGGTGAGCGATGCCGCGCTCGTGGGTGGAGGAATTGGATTTGCGAGACCGGGGGAGATCAGTCTTGCGCACCATGGTGTTCTTTTTCTCGACGAACTGCCGGAGTTCGCGCGCAACGTCCTCGAGGTATTGCGGCAACCGCTCGAGGATGCGAAGGTCACGATTGCACGAACGCGTATGTCGGTGGAGTTTCCAGCGAATTTCATGCTCGTGGCGGCGATGAACCCCTGTCCCTGTGGACAGTTCGGAAATCCTTTCCGCGAGTGCACATGCCTGCCTCTTCAGATCCACAAATACATGGGCCGCGTATCGGGACCCCTCCTCGATCGCATTGACATTCATGTCGAATGTCCCCAGGTGCGCTATCAGGAACTGACCGACATGCGCGCCGGGGATGCATCCGAGCAGATACGCGCACGTGTTGTTGCCGCGCGCGAGCGGCAGCGTGAACGGTTTCGTGGGCGCGCCGGCTTGCGCACGAATGCCGACATGCAGAGCCGCGATATTCGTCGTGTCTGTGTACCGGATTCTGCAGGGCAGGAACTGCTCAAGCATGCGATCACGCATCTGGGACTCAGCGCACGGGCGTATGACCGCATCCTCAAGGTGAGCCGGACGATAGCGGATTTGGGTGGGAGCGAACACATCCGCAGCGAACACATATCCGAAGCGGTTCAGTACCGGACACTCGACCGGAAGATGTGGGCGTGAACGTGTGTGTGCGTGAGGTGGCTGGATTCAGCGCGTGCGGAGTTGCTCGCGCAATATGAGCATCAAAAAACGCGGGAGGCGCAGGATGTAGCGTCGCCACAGCCTCCGTGGTTCCTGTACGAGACGCGCAGTCCACTCGAGACCAAACTTCCACATCCATCTCGGAGGACGAACCGTCATACCAGTGAGCAAATCAAAGCACGCGCCGACCGCGAAGACAACCCGTGCGGTAGAGCTAATCATGACGAATTGCTGCATCGTGTTCTGTCGGGCTCCCCCCATGCCAAGCACGATCATGTCGGGTCGCGCACCCGATACGATGCCCATCCATTCGTCGGGGGTTCTGGTTGTCCACCCATCGATGGCGTATGCGTGCGTAGCGGGGAAACCCATGGCCTCGAGTGCTGTGGGCATACGGGATACAACATCTGATGTCCCACCGATGCACAGGATTCTACTACCATGCATCGCAGCGAGGGAGATCGCCGCAATGTTAAAATCGGGATTTGAAAATCGAGGGTAGCGGATGTTTGAGAACAACCGCAGCATCATATGCACGGCGATACCCTCGGGTGCGACGATGTCGCACTGCTCGAGGGACTGACGAAGGTTATCGTCTGATTCGGCCAGTAACAACGTATCGAAGTGGGCATACGTCATCGTGACCGGGTCGCCGCCCTCGAGGGCCTCGCGCATGCGGGCGAGAATGTATGCATCATCGACGCAATCGAGACGTACGCCGAGCAATCGAACAGCATGCATTTTTTCTGGAGTGGAAACTGCGGCATGTGCATCCGAATCGCCGATTTCCCTTGAACCGGAGAGATTTGTGTTCTTATCCCTTGACATCTGCATACGAAATGCGTACACTTGCGCAGTCACCAGAAAGAGTGGAGGAAGTATCGAAGAGACACACCCCCACATAAGGTTTTCGACCTGAGCTCCGGTCATACCAACGGAGCAATCCTTCTTCAGGATGACAGTAGTAACGAGAAGCGGCGATCCATAGATCGCCGCTTACGCGTTCATGGGGGGAAGTATCAGCCAGCGGTCTCTTCATCAGACGTGTCCGGCGCTCCGTCCTTGTCGGAACCGAACCAGCCCAGCAGGAGCGACATGAGCATTACGGCGTTCGGATCCTCGCCTTCGAGGAAACTGCCGTCGAACTGCTCAGTGGCATGCTCATCGGCCAGCGGACGCCAGGTCACCTGATCATCATCATCGAAGGTCGTCTCGTTGATCTCGTATCCAAGCGTCGCGAGTTTCGCTGCAACGACACCACGCAGGACGCCGGCATCTTCGAGCCAGAGTGTGAGGATGCGCCTGGCAAGGGCGGCGGAGAGATTCGCCTCATCACTGATGACGGACACGAGCATCACCGCCGGTGCTTTGGCCATGTTGCGGAAACCCTTCATCTGGTGCTTGCCGGTGGTCAGACGCGCGAGCCCGGCCTTGTCCTTTGCGAGCGCAGGACGGATGATGGAGTGACGGAACTCACGGTCTTCCATCAACGCAAACACGGCGTTCGCGGGATGGGTGTACACTTGGGGATTGTTGTCAGTCATGAATCTCGGAAATCCTGGTTGAACGAATGTGAAAGATACGCATTTCCCTGCACTCAGCGCAGTGCATGTCCATGTCCTCCGTCGACGACACGGCCCGCCGCCGCAACGAGTGCGCACGCTGCAGCATGGATGCGCGTCACATCGTCATGGTCCGGCAGCGTCTTGGGATAGATCCTGTACTGTTGACGGTATTGCAGCGGCGTGAAGTTCGGCATGAGCACGTTGGCTCCGCACGAAAACGCACGACGCTGCGCCTCCGCGTCCGCCGTCCCGAGTGCCGTGTTCGCAGGGATGTGTGATGCACGTAGCACGATGCGCGCGACGGCGATCGTGCGCAGCGCGAGCGAGACCGATCCCTGCTGTGCATCGCGCAGGGGCGTGTCGGGATTCGGGATGAAGGGACCGAAGGTCGTCATGCCGGCGCGCAGGTCGCGGCAGAGCAGTATGTCGTCTGCAATGTCGTCGAGCGTCTGCTCCGGAACACCGATCATGTTGCCGCTGCCGGCCTGATAGCCAAGATGCACGAGCAGTCGAAGGCACTCGAGTCGCGAACCGAAATCCACGCCTGGCTTGATGCGACGAAACAATGCGCGGTTCGCCGTCTCATGCTTGAGCAGGTAGCGGTCGGCACCCGCCTCACGCCAGATGCGCAGCGTCGCCTCATCACGTACGCCGAGCGACAAGGTGACGGCAACGTCATGCTGCGTCTTGAGTGTGCGCACGACATGCGCGATCTCATCGGCGGTGTAGACCTCGGCCTCACCGCCCTGCAGGACGATGGTCCGTACCGGCAGCGCCGCAACCAGAGCGGCACGTGCGATGATCTCGTCGGGATCCATTCTGTAGCGCTCCACCTCCTTGTTCTGGGCGCGCAGACCACAGTACAGGCAGGCACAATCGCAATGATTGCTGATTTCAATGATCCCGCGCAGATGCACCGTGTCGCCGACATGCGAGCGACGCACACTGTCTGCGCGGTCGAACAGCGATTGCTCCTCCTCCTCGTTGCGTACATCAAGCAGACGCGCAACATCCGCACGACGATACGAATCGAGGTACAACAGACCGTCGTAGGTGTCGCTTATCCGCAGTGCGGTGTCCTGTGTCGCAGCATTCATCCAACTCATACGAACACATCCTTCTCGCCGTCATCGATCTGCTTGATCATCCGTTCAGCCATCGCGCGCGCCTTGTCGGACATTTCCTCCAGCTCGTGCGTGATCATCGTGTCGGCTGCTTCACGCATCTCTGCATCACCGAAGTCATTGACGTATTCCTCAAAGGTGGCCAGTGCGTTCGGTGCACAGATCCGGCCGATGGTTCCCCCCTTCGCCAACTCCATGAAGCGATCACCGGTGCGGCCGCTGCGGTAGCATGCCGTGCAGAAACTCGGCAGATATCCGAGCGCGAGCACATCCTTGACCACTTCGTCCATCGGACGATGATCACCGAGTTGAAACTGCTCGCCCAGCGCATGGTCCTCGCTCTCATACCCGCCAGGATCGGTTCGCGATCCGGCACTGATCTGCGAAATGCCGACGTCGAAGAGTGTACGGCGTATCTCTGCGCTCTCACGGGTGGAGAGGATCATTCCGGTGTAGGGAACTGCGAGGCGCAACACCGCAATCAACGTGCGGAAGTCGTCGTCGGCGACCGTCCAGGGCGAGTTCGTCGAATCCAGCGGTGCGTGCAGTGCCGGTTCGAGCCGCGGCACAGAGATGGTGTGGGGACCCACGCCGTCGTAGGCACGCTCGAGTTCGAAGATGTGTTGCATCATCGCCAGCGTCTCGAAACGGTAATCGTACAACCCGTAGAGAACACCGATGCCGACATCGTCGATGCCCGCCTCCATCGCGCGATGCATGGCCGTGACGCGCCAGTCGAAGTCACGCTTCTTGCCGGAAGGATGCACATGGGCGTAGGTCTCGCGATGATAAGTCTCCTGGAAACACTGGTAGGTTCCGATCCCGAACGAATGCAGCGCACGAAAGTCCTCGACGGAAAGCGGCGCCGCATTGACGTTCACACGGCGGATGTTGTTGCCCTCCCACCACGTCTCGTATATCGTCTTGACGCATTCGCCGATGTACGCGATCGACGACTCCTTCGGGTGCTCGCCGGCCACGAGCAGCAGCCGCTTGTGCCCCTGTTCGAGCAGGGCAAGCGTCTCACGACGCACCTGCTCCTGCGTCAGCGTCGCGCGTTCCAGTTCCTCGTTCTCGCGTCTGAAGGAGCAGTACAGGCAGTTGTTCACGCATCGGTTCGTGACATAGAGCGGCGCAAAGAAGACGAGCCGGTTGCCGTAGATCTCCCGCTTGACCGCACGTGCGGTCTGGTGGATCTCCTTGCGCATGTCCGGATCGCTGATGCCGAGCAGCACCGCCACGTCTTCAAGGGTCAGTCGTTCGCGAGTGCGGCTCTTGTCGAGCACCTCGCGCTGCCTCGCTGCATCGCGCAGATCCGGGGCATTGAGGAGGTCAAATATCCTCTTGTCGTCGATGAAAGTTCCGTCTGTCATTTCTCTATGCTGAATGCTGTCGTGGAATGCCTACCTGGTGAGACTCCGCTTCCTCACGCCTCGAGTGGCAGAGTGATGATGAATGCGCTGCCGGGACGCTCCTCGCCGGCCGAGAGGCGGGAGGGCGATTCCAGGCGAATGCTTCCCTTGTGCTGCCTGATGATGTACTGAACAACAGACAAGCCGAGGCCTGTCCCTTCGATGCCTCGCTTCTTCGCGTCGAGACTTCGATAGAAATCATTGAAGATCTTCTGCTGCTCGCCGGCCGCCACGCCGATTCCGCTGTCCGCGACCTCGATCGACACATCATTGCCGTGCCGGCGGATATGTACTTCGACGGCTCCGCCCTCGGGCGTGTACTTGTGCGCATTCGAGACGAGGTTGCCGAGCGCCAGCCGCAGCAGCACGGGATCGCCCGTGCAACAAATGTCGGTGTCGGCGTTGGTCCAACTCGATACGCGGATCCTCCTGGCTGAAAAAAGGATCTGCATTTCCTGAATGATGTCGTCGACGATGCGCGTCACGTTGACATCGACGCGTGTGATCTCCGAGGTCAGTTTGAGCTGTGTGAACTGGAGGATGTCGTTGATCGTCGTGATCGCTCCCGACAACCGCAGGCGCGATCGCTCGAGGGGATGCTCGAGTTCCTTGCGCACCTCTCCGAAGTTTCGCTCGAGGATCATGTTCAAGTACGTGATCGCAGCCGTGATCGGCGTCTTCAGATCATGCACGACCGACATCACGTAGCGTGACTTGGCCTGCTCAGCCTCCTCGAGGGCCGTGTAGGCATTGGTCAGGGCGCGTTCGCGCAGGTACAGCTCCTTCGATACCGAATTCGCGAGGAAGTTGCTGACAAACAGCGTGATGGTGAAGATGAGGAAATGTGAGGCGATGTAGATGGGCTGCTGGTAGAGCGGCACTGCAAACAGACCCGTGATCGCATGGTGGGGAAGTCCCCCGGCCGCCTCGAACACGGCACCCGTGATCATCAGCACGAGCGCCACAGTGATGATCAGGGCGACCACTGCACCGGGAAGAATCAGACTTCCGATGATGACATGAAAGATGAAGAAGGGGTAGAATGGGGATTCCACACCACCCGTGACATGGATGAGGGCCATGAGTGCGAGCAGATCCGCGATGATCTGGATGAGCGCGAAATGTAGACCGTGAAATCGGGCATGCGCCGCCGGCACATGAGGAAGCAGTCGGGAGAGCACGACATTGTACGCGGCGATCACCACTGCGATCGCCGCGACAGTGTACGTCTCGATGGTGAGTCCCACGAGCATTTCCACGGCGAGAACCATGGTCGCGAGCATCCCGACGGCCCACCACCGCAACAGAATCAGCCACCGATTCCGACGGTTGAGTGCGCGCCAGAAGGTGTCGAACATGATCCAGCTCGGTGTGAGCTCGAAGAGGGGCATGCGAGGAACTCGAACAAATGAGACGACGGGTGACATCCCGCACGGGGCGGACCGCGATGGCGGCCGCCCCGTGCAGGATCATCAATCAGGCAATATACCGACCGCGACGCACGTAATGCGTGTGCAGCAGCTTGTGGGACTTGTGGCCGCAGGGACCCTCGGGCAGGAACTTCTCGTACAGATACTGCACGTGGGGATTCTCATGCGACTTGCGGAGGTCGAGCTCCGCGTCTTCGCGATAGATGGCTTCCGCGCGGGCCTTGCGGATTGCCGGTGATGTTGGAATCGGCTGGCCGCCGCCTCCAAGACATCCGCCCGGACACGCCATGACCTCGATGAAATGCACATCGGCGAGCTCGCCGCGCTTGAGCGCTTCCATCACCTGTCGGGCGTTGGCCGTGCCGTGCGCGATCATGAAGTTCAGCGACACGCCCTCGAGGAAACTCCACTCGGGCTTGACGTTCTCGAGCTTCACCGACGCCTGGCGCACGCCCTCGAAGCCGCGGCAGGGCGTGATGTCGAGATTGGCGAAGGGCACCTCGCGTCCGGTCACGATTTCGTAGGCCGTGCGCAGCGCAGCCTCCATCACACCGCCGGTGGCGCCGAAGATGAGTCCCGCTCCCGATGCATCACCGAAGGGATCGTCGAAATGCGAGGTCGGAAGCTCGGGCAGACGCAGTCCGGCCTCCTTGATCATCTGTGCCATTTCGCGCGCAGTCAGCCCGTAATCGACATCCTTGAATCCGGAGTCGGTCATCTCGGGCCGGTTGCACTCGAACTTTTTAGCCGAGCAGGGCATGAGCGCCACCGTCACGATGTCTTCGGCGGGGATGCCCTTCTCCTCGGCGTAGAACGTCTTGATCACCGCACCGAACATCTGCTGCGGGGATTTGCAGGAGGAAAGATAGTCGAGATAATCGGGGTAGAAGTGCTCGATGTACTTGATCCATCCGGGGCTGCAGGACGTGAACTGCGGAAGCTTCACAGACGCGTCACCGTCGACCAGCTTGCTCTTGAGACGTAGCAGCAATTCGGTGCCTTCCTCCATGATCGTCAGGTCGGCGGTGAAGTTGGTGTCGAACACCTTGTCGAAGCCGATCATGCGTGCGGCGGTGTTGAGCTCGCCGGTCATGGAACGGCCTGCTGCCAGACCGAACTCCTCGCCGATGGCGGCGCGGGGTGCCGGAGCGGTCTGCAGCACGACATGCTTCTTCGGATCGTCGATGGCGCGCCAGATCTCGTCGCTGGGATCGTTGGCCTTCAGCGCCGCGGTCGGACAGCGGTTGATGCACTGGCCGCAGTTGATGCAGATCACGTCGGCCAGGGGTTTGTCCATGAACGTCGAGATCGTGGTCTTGTCGCCGCGATGCGTCGATTCGAGTACGCCGACTTCCTGCAGATCGATGCAGGTGCGGACGCAGCGCTTGCAGAGCACGCACTTGTCCATGTCGCGAATGACCGAGTAGCTCGAGCGGTCGACTTCGTGACGGCGCTCGGTGATGTGTCCGAAGCGATAGCTGTCGACACCATACTCCTTGGCCAGGCTCTGCAGCTCGCAGTTGTTGTTGCGATGGCACGAATAGCACTCGCCGTAGTGCTCGCTCAGCAGGAGATCCAGGATGTGGCGCCGGGCCTTGCGTACCTTTTCACTCGTCGTCGACACCTTCATCGGTGCGGTGATCGGGAAGGTGCATGCCGCCTGCAGCGTGCGCATGCCCTCGACCTCGACCGTGCAGACGCGACAGACGCCCGCCAGACAGAGATCTTCGTGATAGCAGAGCGTGGGGATGTGGATGTTGTGGATCCGGCACGCATCGAGAATTGTCGTGCCGAGAGGAACCTTGAAGGGAACGCCGTTGATATCGACGGCGACGTCGGAGCCGATCTCGCCCTGCGGCTGCGGGGCGATCACATGCGGCTTGTGACTCGAGGGAGCGCGGTTGGAAGCGGATTGTATATGCATGGCCGTGTCTGCTTATCGTTGGGCGAGGATTTCATGCTGGAAGTTGGTGAGGATCGAAATGAAGGGATTCGGACTGGACTGTCCGAGTCCGCACTTCGATGCCACCTGCATCGTGCGGCCGAGATCGATCAGCTCGTTCATGTAGCTGATCGAACAGGTGCCGTGCTCGAGCTTCTCGACTCCCTCGAGCAGCTTCATGTTGCCGATGCGGCAGGGAGTGCACTGCCCGCAGCTTTCCTCGACGAAGAACTCCATGAAGTTCTTCAGGACGTGCAGCATGTCGCGCGTCCGGTTGAACACGATCACGGATCCGCCTGTCGGGATGTCTTCGAACGAGAGCGTGCGGTCGAACTGACCTTCGGGAACACACACACCCGAAGCCCCGCCCACCTGCACAGCCTTCGTGTCGGAAGCCTCCACCATCGCGAGCAACTCGCGGATGGTCGTCCCGAAGGGAATCTCATACACACCCGGTCGGGCACAGTCACCCGACACCGACACAAGCTTCGATCCAGTCGACGCGACCGTGCCGAAGGTCTTGAACCACTCGGAGCCCTTGTTGAGAATCACCGATACGCTGGCGAAGGTCTCAACGTTGTTCACGATGGTCGGGCGTCCGAGATACCCGGTGTTGACCGGGAAGGGAGGACGGTTCCGAGCTTCCCCGCGATGGCCTTCGAGACTCTCGATAAGAGCAGTTTCCTCGCCACAGACATAGGCGCCGGATCCGAGACGGATCTCGATGTCGAATGAAAAATCCGTTCCAAGGATGTTGCTGCCCAGCTTGCCCTGTGCACGCATGTCGGTCAGCGTGGCTTCGAGACCTGCGAGCAGGTAGCGGTACTCGCCACGCAGATAGAGGAAGCCCTTCGAGGCGCCGATGGCGTAGGCACCGATCGCCATCCCCTCGAAGACGAGATAGGAGAACTCGTCGAGAAGGACGCGATCCTTGAACGTACCCGGCTCGCCTTCGTCTGCGTTGCAGACGACGAACTTGCGGTCGCTCTGTGCGGCCGCACCCAGCATCCACTTGGTGCCGGTCGGAAATCCCGCCCCGCCGCGGCCCTTGAGGCCGGACTCGCGGATCTCCATGATGATGTCCTGACGGGACATCTTGAGCGCCGTGGCGAATGCTTCGCCGTGATGCGCGGATTCGAACAGCACGATACCAGTGCGATTGATCATGGCCTCCTCCTCAGCTCTTCTGTTTCAGGATTTCAACCGCACGCTGCGGCGTCAGATGCGTGTACACCTCATCGTTCACCAGCATCGCGGGTCCCTGATCGCACATGCCCATGCAGTTGATGTACTCCAGCGAGAACTTCCTGTCGCGCGTCGTCTCGCCGAACGAGGCTCCGAGCTCGCGCTCGATGGCGCGCACCACTGCCGCCTTGCCCGCCAGATCGCAGGAAATCGTGCGGCAGAGTCGCACGATGGACCTCCCCTTCGGCTCGCAGCTCAAAAACGAATAAAACGTGATGACGCTGAATACTTCGACGGGATGGATGTCAAGCAGCCGTGCGATCTCCTGCTGTGCGAAATCCGAAATGTAGCCGTGGTGGATTTGCACCTGCTGCAGCACGGGGAGCAGGCTTTCGCGACCGCCCCCGAAACGCTCGACCAGCTGCTCGATCTCCTCGGTGAGGGCGTTCTTCTCAGTGACCAGCATGTGCACTCCGTTTGGCGTGTTCGAGATGATGCTTCACTTTCTCCAGCAACAGCGAAGGAGGTACGGGTTTCTCCATGAATTCATCGATGGGAACCATTTCACTGGCGCCGAAATTGAACCCGATCGCCTTCGAGACAGAGGTGAGCATGATGATCGGGGTGGTGATTCCGTTCTTGCGGAAGCGGTTCGCGAGATAGAAACCGTCGTCCGGTTCCTGCATCATCACGTCCAGAATGATAAGATCGGGATGCTCCGTATTCACGACCTGAATGGCCTCGTCTACGGAACCTGCCGATACGACGGTGAACCCATTGCTCTCGAGAAGGATGCGATTGGCCTCCACGATGTCCGGATCGTCGTCGATAATGGCGATTTTGGGCATAGAAACTCCGACAGGATTAAAGGTGCGGAAAGGAAATAGTCAGTTCCAATCGTGAATATCGTCACTAAATTTGGAATAAACAATCCCATATACTGCTCTTGCTTTCGCTGAATCGGGAAAAGGAACAGTGGATAAATCGGATAAAGTGTGAATGATTTCACCTATTGAAAGCGAAACGCGAAATTTGCGCCTGATTCGGATATTCGCGAGTTTGTTGTCGGAACTTCGGAGGGTACACCCCCAGCCATGATCGTCTCGACCATCCCGGAACGCTGCAAGCGATGCTATTGCTGCGTGCGAGAATGTCCCGCGCGCGCCATTCAGATCGAAAAGGGTCAGGCTGTCGTGATCGGTGCCCGTTGCATCGGTTGCGGCAACTGCATCAAGGTTTGCACGCAGAACGCCAAGCAGGTCGATGATGCGGTACGCCCGGTCAGAGAAGGCCTCGCTGCACCGGTGAGGGGTGAAAAGATCGCACTCATCGCGCCGTCGTTTCCCGCAGCATTTCCCGACATCGCCCCGCGCCGCATCATCGGTGCCATCCTGGCTGTCGGCTTCACAAAAGTTGTGGAAGTGGGGTTCGGAGCCGATCTGGTGTCGACCCGGTACCGGGCGCATGTCGAACATGCCAGGGGACCCGTGATCACAACACCATGTCCGGCGATCGTCGAGTATATCGAGAAGTTTCACCCCGAACTCATCGCGTCGCTCGCACCCATCGTCTCACCCATGATTGCGGCGGGTCGTGTCGTGCGGGAACGCTATGGAGCAACGTCCTACGTCGTGTTCATCGGGCCCTGTGTTGCGAAGAAAATCGAAGCGCTCGATCCCGAAGTTGCAGACGCGATCGATGCAGTGCTCACCTTCGATGAACTCGAGGAACTGTTCACCAACGCAGGTGTTGATCCCGCCTATGAGGCGGAGCGCGACTGCGATCAACCTCACGGCCATCTCGGACAGATCTATCCCGTGTCGGGCGGACTCCTGAAAAGCGCCGGCCTGAGTCAGGACATCATGGATGAAGGCGTGATCGTGGTGGAAGGACGCGAACGTTGTCTGAACATCATCGGTGAAATCGCGCATGGCAATGTGAACTCGTCGTTGATCGACATTCTCTTCTGCGAGGGGTGCATCAATGGTCCCGGAATGCACAGCTCCCTCAATTTCTTCGAGAAGCGCGAGCGCATCGTCCAATATGTCCGGCAGCGCACCGCCGACATGAACGTCTCCATCTGGCGCAATCACATGCGCAACTACGAGCACATTCCGCTCGGACGGAGTTTCCACGAAACTCGCACTGCCGAGCGGGCTCCGGACGAGCGACAGATCGAGGCGGTGCTTGCCGAAACAGGAAAGGCCTCAACCGCCGATCAACTCAACTGCGGCGCGTGCGGATACGACACTTGCCGCGCGCTGGCCGAGGCAGTGGCACAAGGCTTCGCCGAACCAGAGATGTGCCTCCCGTACCTGATCGACAGACTCGAGCGTTCGCATCGCGAACTTGCCGAAGCCCAGGAGCAACTCGTCCACACCGAGAAACTCGCGAGCGTCGGTCAGCTCGCTGCCGGTGTCGCCCACGAAATCAACAATCCCCTCGGGACCATCCTCCTCTACTCGCATCTCCTGCTCAAGCAGGTTCCGGATGCAGAGCCGATCACCGACGACATCCGCTTCATCATAGAGGAAACCGAGCGATGCAAGAACATCGTCTCGAGTCTTCTCAATTTCGCCCGGCAGGGGAAGCTGTCGGTGGCGGAATGTTCGGCGGGAGACCTTGTGCAGAACATCGTGGCCGTCCTTGAACGGCGCGAGGAGTTTGCGAGCATCGAGATCGTCCAGCGTATCGACGAGAACATCCCCATGCTCAACATCGACGGGGAGCAGATGCGGCAGGTGTTGCTCAACATCGCCATCAATGCCTGCGAGGCCATGACCTCGGGTGGCACGCTGACGCTTGCAGCGCATTTCGATGCCGTGACTGCAGAAGTCATCTTCACACTCGCAGATACCGGCACAGGCATCCCGAAGGAGCATCTCTCCCGGCTCTTCACACCGTTCTTCACGACCAAGCAGATCGGCAAGGGCACGGGACTCGGTCTTCCGATCGCCTACGGCATCGTGAAGATGCACCGGGGACAGATCCAGGTGCACAGCACGGTGGGCACCGGTACCGCGTTCCGCGTGTCGCTTCCGATCGATGTACGCGGGTTCGCAAGTTCCTCCCACACGGTGCTGGGCGACGGAGATCCATCCCACACATCTTCGACAATCATACGTGCAATCGAGGAGGCTGAATGAGCACCGACGTGCCACGCATGCTCGTCGTCGACGATGAACGGGGACTGCGGGAGGGAATCCGGCGCATCTTCCAGGGGGAGGGATTCGATGTCGCAACGGCGGAAAACGGAACCGAGGGTATCGCGCGGGGACTCGAGCGCGAGTTCGATGTCGTCTTGCTGGACCTGATGATGCCGGATGTGGATGGACTGACCGTACTCGGTGCGCTGCACGAGCGTTGGCCCGATACCGAGTATCTGATGATCACCGCATATGCGGGCATAGACACGGCGGTGCAGGCGACGAAGCTGGGCGCGACGACATACATCCCGAAGCCGTTCACGCCCGACCAGATCATTCTTGAAGTGCGTCGCGCACTGGAAACGCGTCGGCTGACACTCGAGGCGCGCGCGCTGCGCGCTGAACAGGAGCGACGGCTGCTCGAGATCAGCCGGGAGCAGAGTCGTCTGCGCACGATCATCAACGCGATCAGCGACGCCGTGTTCGTGACGAACCTTGAAGACGAGATCGTGCTTGCCAATCCCCAGACCCGTTCGCTGTTTGCGTTTCCCACCAGCATCAAGGCAGGAGACCGCATTGTCGATCTGTTGCCGGCGGAGGTCATCTCGCACATCGACGAGGCGAAGGTTCGACTCGCCGAAGGAGTCGAGCTCGTCTCACGGGAGTGGGAGATGCGTCCCGACCTTGCGCTTGTGGTCGCCATGAAGACGGCGCCCGTGCGCGATCGTGACGGAGCTGTGATCGGATACGTCACCACGCTCAACGATGTGACGACGCACAAGCAGCTCGACCATCAGAAGTCGCAGTTCGTGTCGATGGTTGCGCACGAACTCAAGGCGCCGCTGGCAGCCATCAGCGGGTATCTCGACACGATGCAGGCGAAGCTGCTGGGCAGCGATTTGTCGGCATATGAAACCATGGTCGATCGTTCACGCGCACGTCTCGGCTCGATGATCGATCTGATCAACGATCTGCTCGGGATCAGCCGCATGGAACTCGGGACAGCCCGCCGCGACATCGAACCTGTCGATCTGCAGGCAGTGACGGCCGGTGTCGCCGAGTTTCTCACGCAGGAAATGACGAAACGTTCGATCACGTGGTCGGCGGTCTTCGATGCCGACATGCCCCTCGTCGATTTCGACCGCGACGAACTCGCGCGGGTGATGACGAACCTCGTCAGCAACGCGATCAAGTACAACAGGGAAGGGGGTGCGATTCACGTCGAAGGCGTGCGCGACGACGATTCCGTCCTCGTGCGCGTGCGAGACACCGGCATCGGAATGCGTCCCGAGGAATCGGCCATGCTGTTTCGCGAATTCTACCGGGCCAAGAACGAGAAGACGCGCTCGATTCCGGGTACGGGACTCGGCCTCTCGATCGTCAAGCGCATCATCGAATCCTATCACGGCAATGTTCGTGTCGACAGCGAATATGGCGAGGGAACAACCTTCACGCTTCGCATCCCGATCAAATGGGTGGATGTCGGTCACGACCCGGCGCCATGATTTCCTGTGCGGTGCCGCACCACACAGCGGAAGCCAGGTCATTCGATGCGGCGTTCGTTTGCATGGGGACTTCTCATGCAGCGAACACGGTCTGGGTTGCCCGGCATGCGGTGCAGAGCCGGAGCGATGTGATTCGCCGAGTTGTCGTATCTTGCGCACATCATTCATTCATTTCCTGAGGCACAGCATGCGTGCGTCACGATCGAATCCTACGTCCCTTCCAAGCGTGATCTGCGTGTTGCTGCTGTGTGTGGCCACCGCACAGGCGCAGCAACCGACCTCCATTCCGCGAAGCGTGATCGCCTCGGGAGGTGAGATCATGATCGGACCGTCACATACAGTTATTGGAACCATTGGGCAGCCCATCATCGGTGTGACGACAGGCGCCTCGCATGCGGTTGGTCAGGGCTTCTGGTATACGTTCGCAACGGGTGTCGTCACCACCACGGGGAATGTCGATGCTCAGATCTCCGGCTTCAATCTTGGCAGGAATTATCCCAATCCATTCAATCCCTCGACGACGATTCCCTTCGTCGTCGCAGGTGCCTCCCGGGTGCGCATCTCGATCCATACGGTGTACGGAGAAGAGGTTGCCGTTCTCGTCGATCACGATCTCCCTGTCGGAAACGGAACCGTCGTGTTCGATGCGACCACCTTGCCGACCGGCGTCTACATCTGTCGCATGACAGCGGGTGCCTTTGTCGCTGAGCGGAAAATGTCTCTGCTCAAATAGCTTCCCCCAGCAGTGTAGCAGAAGCCTCGTTCATCGGTGGACGGGGCTTCTCGTTATCCACCCATCCCTTCCACATCGCAGCTGCCGTGTCTTGAATCCCTGCTTGAACTGCACTATTTTACGAAGCTGTTCATACACGCTCCCGTAGCTCAGCCGGATAGAGCATCTGCCTTCTAAGCAGAGGGTCGCAGGTTCGAGTCCTGCCGGGAGTGCCGAAAATGGCGAAAATCAAGCGGTTTTCGCCATTTTTGTTTCGTCCCCTTCGAACCGCCAGAGCCATTTCGATGCATTTTCGAACGTGCTTGGTCTGGGCAGCCACAAAAAACGCCACAGACGCCCGCGGCTACGGCGATCCCCCTGATCTGCTCGGTGAGGTGCTGAGGCTGGATATGCGTGTATCTCATCGTGGTTGTTATATCCGCGTGGCCGAGCACTGCCTGCAGCGAATGGAGAGGGAGGCCGGATGTAGCGAGCCAGGTCGCGAAGGAATGTCGCAGGCCATGGAAGGTGATGGGAGGGAATGTGGGGTCAGCCGCAACGAACTATGGCTGTGAGTTCAGCCCTCCACACCTTTACATCGCGCGGGGTGAGATCGAACAGCCGGTGCTGCGCGAAGCGGGCAACGAATTGCCCGAGACTGCTCCGGTACACGAGAAGGGTCTTTGGGCGGATACTGTACGTGATGTCCTCGAGGAATTGGGGTTGTGTCGTTCTCCCGGGAAGGTGCCGAACTGTCGCAAAGCAGCGCCGCTTCCTGTGACTTCGGTCGGCCTTCGGCCTCCCTTCGTCACAGGAAGCCTACACCCGTCTCCCGTTCCGAGGCGCTTGCAGAAGACGGACCGCTGAAAATCAATTGACCGACAACTACTTTGTTCACACCCCTAAGGGGGTCAAATTTCGGTTAGCGGGGAGGGTCAATTTTCGGTTACTGTTTCTATACGAGCAGATCGAGAGACAAATGAAGGGCTACGTCTTCATCCGTAATCTTGCGCGTCTCGATGCATGGTCGTTTCCGGATGACCGGTATGGCGACGTGCGCAACGGCGCGGACAACACGGGCGAGCGAAAGGATGCGGATGTGATGCGCAAGACCACCGTGGATGAATTCAAGACCATCTCGCAGAACGCCGGTAACGAGACCATCTTCAAGCATGGACTGAACTTCCTTGATGACATCGAGACAATTCGGACAAAGAACCCGAATCAACGAAAAACACTGATTCGTATATTCAAGAAACATGGTTACAACACACTGCCCGACGGGCGGAAGATCGAGGAGGTTGTCGAATGACCGTACTTGACGAGGCGCGCGCGTTCCTCGAGGCTGTGCAGCCGAAGGGAGCCGCGGTGTACCTTGGAGGCGTCTACAAGACGATCAGTGCATGGCGCATCGTCCCCGGGCTGTTCTGGTTCTTCGAGGCCGGCGGCGACAACACGCAGCACGAGCACTTCATCCACGTCGATGAGTTCCGCTTCGATGTGCCGTATTTCCTCTCGTTCTACGTTGACGGCCTGCACGAGGGCGGAGTGATGGAGACGGAGCCGCGGGAGAAGGAGGAGTGCCGGTGGGAGCGGTACAAAGAGTACCTCGAAACCGAGGAAGGGCAGCGGTACATCACGCGCGTCGAGGAAATGGCGGAGCGCGTGTATTTCAACATGCAAGTAGATTTGAACTAGAGGAGAACGATATGTGGCTGATGACGCAACACGGATTCTACAGCATCGTCCAGAAGGGTGACGGGAGTTACCACATCCGCGCTCGCGTGCGGAAAGACCTCGAGAACGTACTCGAGATGATGGGATGGGAATACAAGATCGAGGTGTGGCCGAATGCCGACTACCGCTATCGCATTATCGTCAAGCATGTGCAAGTGGTTGCACTGACGAAGGCCATCGCTGAGCAGATCGACTACGACAACTTCAAAAGCCGGATCCACGAGCTGCGGGACCAGAAAGAAAAGTCGGCCGCATACGGAAAGGTGTGGGGGGTGATGGCGGGGCTGCAGAGTAGAGGGCAGAGCGACAAGGTCTCAGAATAGAAGCTCTGGATACCTTGTCCTATAAGATGGTGCCCCAAGTTTTAGCCTTCTCCTCCAGATGGAGATGTGGATATGCGCCTTAGAGCAAAGCTTCAGCGGGTTCTTCTTGTTCTTGCGGTTGGGGTGGTCGTCATGCTCTCCCAGCGAGGCGGAACCGATGTCCCTCACTCACCGAACAGGGCGGTTGATTACTTCCCGATCAACCGGGACATTGTATGGACGTTCACGACGAACATCGCAGCGCTTCGTGGTATTCCAGAGTCGATCTTTGAGGTGAAGATCGACACGGCAACCTATCAGATAGGGGAAAACAACCACGTCGTGTTCATGTGGTACTTCTACCGACGCCCTTCCTCAGCCAAGGAGCGGAACTGCGATTTCGTCTCATGGCCTGATCCCAACAGCTCCTCCTCACCGCAGAGATGGCGCCACTTCTTTGTCCTAAAGGACAGTGCGTCGGCTCTTTTCTCATGGGGAGATTACCCTGACCTGTCGAGGCAGCCTGATGCCCTTGGATGGAAGCACGTCTACGAGCCATCGGAGGGAACCCGTGAGACGATCAACATTCAGGGGAAAATCTATAACACGGTTCGCATCGATATGACCACGGAGGACGGGATCCCAATATCATGGTGGTTCGCCGACGGCATCGGGCTCGTGAAGGAATACAGCCCGAAGGGTGGAAGCATCTTCACGGACGACTACCTCGGCAGCAACCTAATCATGAACACGGAGCTGCTTTCGTACATCAAGTAAGTGAATCACATCGAGTATTCAAGCACACATGAATCGATGGAACATACCTGAAGCGCTCGAAGCGTTCGTTCTCTCTCGCGATACATCCTGTGTCTACTGCGGTGTAGCGTTCGCAGATGAGACCGGCCCGCGTCGGGAACGACCGTCATGGGAGCATATCATCAATGATGCAAGTATTGTGACGGAGTGGAACATCGCGCGCTGCTGCATCGGCTGCAATGCGAGTAAGGGTGCAAAGCCGCTACGTCGTTGGCTTGCATCGAGGTACTGCCTACGTAGAAGAATATCCCCTAGCTCGGTTGCGCCAGTTGTTCGTGCGACGCTGTCGCGAGAGAGCGACATTCATCTCGAAACTTGATAAGGAGGCGAAATGGGGGTGTCAACTAAACTCAGTGCGATGGTTGCCGAGGGATTGCGCGAAGATATGATTGCTGTTCGGTATTGTCTTTCCCTACGGTTGAGAGTGGATCCACAACTGGACTCACCTCCTCGAGCGTAATTGTGACCGGAACCGCCCATTCAGGCAGCGATCCCGATCCCCATATACCTGATACGCTCCGCGGCGAGTGAAGGGGAGGCTTGGGTATGCTGTTGTGCGTTCGTTTGAGGTAAGACAAAAAACTAACTATCTTTGCGGGTGGAGGACATGACCATGGACACACCCGCTATCCGCTCGAAGATCCTGCGATCCGGTCAAGTCGACTAGCGCAGGTTCTCTTTTTTGCAGCCTGATTCATTCAAAGCCCTGTCGAAGACGGCGTACGAGAAGCTCCGCGCATCCATCTTGGAGAACGGGTCGTCGAATCGTTCAAGGTGTGGGAGTCGGGCAAGAAGCTCTACTGCCTCGACGGCTACCACCGCTGCCGCGTGCTTGCCGACCTCGAGGCCGAGGGGCACACGGTGCCCGAGACATTCCACGCCGACTTCCTCGAGTGCAAGACGAAGAAGGACGCAGCGAAGCTCGTGCTGATCTACTCGTCGGTGTACGCAGACATCACGGACGAGGGGCTTTACGAGTTCGCCGAAACGCTCGGTGTCGACCTGGCTACAGTCGCGGCCGAGATCGACCTGCCCTCTCTCGACATCGACAAGTTCCTCAAGGGGTGGGGGAAGGACGATGGTGATGGCGACAGCGAGAAGGCGGAGGGGACCGCTACCTTCAACTACGAATCCCAGTTCGGTGTGATCGTCCCCTGCGAGTCAGAGGAACACCAGAAGACGGTGTTCGATCATCTGACTACCCTCGGGTACACCCCGCGGGTGGTTGCGGTATGAGGATCGAGATTCGAAACCGATGCTCGGATTTCTCCTCATACCGTGCCGCCCGCGTCAAGTCGCTGTTCAACGTCGAGACCGGCTGCAACTTCTCCCTCGACGCTGAGCTGCCGATCGAGGCAACCCCGTGGAAACTCGGGGTGATCGTCGGCCCCTCCGGATCGGGCAAAACCTCGCTCGGTCGGAAGATCCTCGGCGAGGATCCCTACTACAGCGGGAGCGCGTGGGCCACCGACAAACCCATCATCGAAGAGATCGCACCGGCAGCCGAGTTCGACGCTGTAACAGGCGCCTTCGCCGCGGTCGGCCTCGGGAGCGTTCCCTCCTGGCTTCGTCCCTACCACGTCCTCTCGAACGGTGAGAAATTCCGCGCAGAGCTCGCGCGCATCGTCGTCGAGGTGCCTGAGAAGATCGTGGTCGACGAGTTCACATCCGTCATCGACCGGCAGATCGCGCGCATCGGTGCGCTCGCATTTGCCAAGGCATGGAGACGCACCAGCGGCCAGTGCGTTCTCCTCTCGTGCCATTACGATATCCTGCCGTGGGTGCAACCTGACTGGGTGTTCGATACGGGCACCGGCAAGTTCACCGGGAGGTATCTTCAACCGAGACCGCAAATCCCTCTCGATGTTTGGCAGGTCGACGGTAGTTACTGGCCGGCATTTGAGCCGCATCACTATCTGAAGCTCCCGCGCATGATTGCCGCCACCTACTACATCGGAACCGTCGAGGGCGAGCTGGTCTGCCATGTGGCCACCTCGCCCAAGTTCGACATCGGGGGCATGCGTGCCTGCCGGCTCGTGGTGATACCCGAGTGGCAGGGAGCGGGTGTCGGTACGCGCTTCCTCGACCTGGTCTGCCAGCTGCAGCTCGAGGGGCAGAACAAATGGGGGCGCAAGTGCCCGACCTACTTCCACACCTCGCATCCCGGGCTCGCCTTCGCGCTCCGTCGATCGAAGAAGTGGGTGCAGGTGTCGGCGAAACTACACGGCGACAACAAGGCGAAGTCCGCGGCATCGCTCCGCAAGTCGCAGGCGCGCGCGCCGCGGGCGAGCGGGATCGGTGCTGCTACGGCTTCGGGGGACACTTCCGGGCGGTGCAGGGATTCAAGTACATCGGAGAGAAGAAGGAGGCGCAGCATGTTTGAATCGGGGCGGAGAGGACCTCTCCAGGTGTTCGTCCATGGTGATGCGTCGCTCCCAGCCATCGAGGTGTTGCGCTCGGTCGTACTCGCCGGCGGGTACCAGATCGTGACGAGCACCAAGGCAGCGAATGTTGCGATCGCACCGCTCCTGACGACGATCCTCATGAAGACCGAGTACTCCGCACCACAGCTCGGCACACTCATCGTCCACCCGTAGTTCCTACCGGGGCACCGCGGCCGTGACGCCATCCGGTGGACCTATGCGCTACGCGAGCCCTTCACGGGCGTGACGTGGTTCTGGTGCGACGAGGGAACGGATACCGGACCCATCTGCGAGCAGGAGATCCTGCCGATCGACCTCTTCACACGGCCGGGAGAGTTCTACGCACGCGAGGTGCTGCCGGCGCTGGCGCGTACGCTCAACTGGGCGCTCGCGGATCTCGCGTGCGGTATCGTCCGCCGGCCGCCGCAGAACGAGGCGGCAGCGACGTACGAGCGGCCAATTGCACGGTCGGCGTATGGCGCATGAAGCTGTTTGCGAACACCGGCGGGTACGCGACTGGGAAACAGGGGCATAACGCGAGTTGCACCGCGGTACCACTATGACCTGAGATGGTGCTCAGGAATACCTCGCTACCTTCAAAGAGGGTAGTGCCTCCAGGTACCTGGAAAAGAAAAACGGAATTTTCAGTCCGAAGTCTTGACTTTCAAGGGAGAAGGTCTTACCATCCTCAATTCATACAATAAATAGCGACTGCACATTGAGGCAGGTGAGTGTTCAAGGCCATGTGAGAATGGCTTGAGAGCGCTATTATCTCACCGGTTCTGCCCCGAGCATGCGGGGTGATGCAATCCGCTTTCCTCAGCTTTCGTGGGTGAACTGCTGCGGTTCGTACCGCGTTCCCCACGAGCAATGCTGTCCGGGCTGGGGTCACCAAGCGTACAGTTCGTATTGTAGAAAATGTAAATGGAAAGTAACGCGCAGGCCTTGGAGGCGGTCTGCGGCGTGGAGATTGGACGAATGCAGGTCCGCGCACAGCGACCCGGATGTGCCCGGACCGCATGGGGTAAATCAATGGATAAGCAATTCATCGGCATTTATCATGGATGGGTCATGAAGACACTTAGATGTGCATTATTGGCGCTGTTGGTAGCGCTGTGTACTACTCAGGCGTTCGCGCAGTATGAATATGTCGTAGAAATAAGCAGAACAAGTGGGGCCTACGTCAAAACAGGCCCTGCAATCGCTGGAATCACTTGGGTCTATATGGATGAAAGAACCTATAATGAGAATGCAGGTCATTTCGTTTTCCCTAGCGATCAGGAACAACATCGTTTGTATACCATTGATGTGTCTGACGGATCGATCGTGCATAATCCCCTGATCGGAAACGTCTTTGGTTTTCAGTACGATAAGGGCTCCAACGTCATTTACGGCATAGAGCAGGACAATGTAAATAGCTGCAAGCGCTTCGTTTCGGTAAACCCGGTGACTGGTGCTCTGACACGTATCGGAAATCCGCTGCCATATTTTGGAAATTACTCGGGTGACTGGGTAGCTTATGACAATACGCGCCACGTGTATATGATAATAACCCCTTCACCCACCTTTACACCTCCTAACATTCTGATTTCTATAGATGCAATGACCGGAAACGTAATCTCAAGCCCGTATATAGTATTGGCTCCTGGAGAGCGTATGGGTAATATGACGGTCGACAATTCGACGGGTACATTGTACGGGCTGGTGACAGATAATACGCAGCGATGCTACTTGGCGGTAATTAACCCTACAACCGGAACGCATGTGAAAGTAGGGTCCGGCTCGCTGTACGGAAACGGAAACGGGAGCTCTGCGGTCGACGAGGTAAACCGGCAATTTATCTATATCTACTCCACCCCATTGGCATACTACATAACGACGTTGGATCTCGCAACTGGAAGCGTGTTGCATCATGCCCTTATCGAGGGGCGGGTTATCGTCCATAATTTCTTTGGTTTGGAGTATGACCACATACGGGAAAAGCTCTATGCCTACCATGGGGAGCTGTATCCGGCCCCGATCGTGAATGCCGGTCCGGATCAAACGATCATGCTCGGCTACGGACCGCAGTCGGTCACATTATCCGGCACCATTGAAGGTGGGACAGCCCCGTTCCAATTCCTCTGGTCAGACAACCGGTCCGGCGCGACAATTCAGGTAAGTCCACAGGTTACAACCACGTACACGTTGTCGGTAACAGGTGCGGATAACAAGCGCGTATCTGACAACGTCACCGTTACTGTTGCGGACTGTCGCTGCGGACAGGCGATGGATAAGGTAATGGTCTGTCACAATGGGAACACTCTATGCATCGCTGCAGAGGCTGTCCCGGCACATCTCGAACATGGAGACCAACTAGGCGCATGCGCGGCACAGAAGCCCATCGTCGCAATCCAAGCTCCGGAACGAGCCATTCTTCAGCAGAACTATCCGAACCCATTCAACCCGGTCACAACGATTCCGTACGCCGTCACGAATGAAGGAAGGGCGGTAATCAGAATCCTCGATGTGTATAGCAGAGTAATTGGCGTGGTGGAGGATCGCATGCTGCAAGCAGGCACCTATCATGCCGTATTTGATGGAACCGGACTGCCAGCGGGTAGGTACGTCATTCAACTCGAATGCGATGGTGTGAGGTCGTATCGACACATGACGCTGATCAAGTGAGATTCGGGAAGTCCTACCAGAGACTCAGGATCCCATCGGGAGATATTCCCCCTCCAGGGGCGTGAAATAGGCGACGCCAACCTGTTCCTTTGGATCGTTCGGTTCAATGGAACAGGTCTGGTATGCCGCCTCTGAAATCCAAGAATGACAATCCCCGTACACTGCCTGTCGAGCAATCGCTTCAGGCACCCACGCCGGCCATTGGTGAGAAACCCAAGGGCCGGCATGCTTTGGTGGATGAGACGTTCGATCGGCACGCTCCTGGCCCGACGCAGTCCCATCTTGCAGCGAAGCCCGGCAACTCTTATTCGGATCGCGTTGCACCGACCTCTCGAAACGGTGAGCGTCGTGCCTCGATATCGACATGGACCGGGTCCGGTGGCTTCGTAGGGATTGTGAACCAGAAGGTGCTTCCCTTCCCGAGTTCAGATTCGACCCATATACGTCCACCGAGGAGGTCGAGATGAGAGCGCACAATTGACAGTCCGAGCCCGGTCCCCTCATACTTCCTATTGCGATTCGTCTCCGTATCGGCCTGCACAAATCGCTCGAACACGGCGTCAATCTTATCCGGAGGTATTCCTGGTCCCGAGTCGCGAACGAAGAACTTGATCGTATCATCACTGTTCCGACACCCGAATTCGATGCTCCCGTGAGCAGTGAATTTGATTGCGTTCCGGATCAGGTTGATAAGAATGCTCTCGAACAGGTGCCTGTCGGTGTACACAAGATCGACGCACTGGGTATCACATCTCGAGATATGGAGCGACAGGCCTTTCTCCTCCGCCTGATTGTGGAAAAAGTCGGCGAGGAATGCGAGCACTTCGCTGATGCTGACTTCAGAACACGATACCTTGGTCTCCCCTGATTCGATGCGCGAGATCTCTAGGATGTCTTCGATGGTGTTCATGAGTCTACGACCGCTGCGATTGATGATGTCGATGAGCTGATCACGATCCTCAGTCGATACGTCCGGTTCGGCGATGAGCTCGAGGCAACCGAGTATGCCGTTGAGGGGAGTCCTGATCTCATGCGACATGTTCATCAGGAACGCCGACTTCAATCTGTTGTTGACCTCGGCTCGATCCTTGGCAGCACGTAGTTCCTCCTCCATGGACCGGCGCGTTGTGATGTCGGTGATGATTCCGTGCCAGAGCGTCCCCCCATCATCCATCCTTTCCGGTTCTGCGTCGCACATCCGCCACTGTACACCAAGATCAGGGAGAATCACGCGAAACTCGCTGTGGTATGGCGTGAGATCGCGTGCGGAAGCCAGGATGTCCTGAACGGTCTGATCATAATCTTCGGGGTGAATCCGGCTGTAGACTGGAGTTGCATCCTCTCGAACATCTTCAGGGGTCACATTGTAGATGTCCCACATTCCTCGACTTGAGATAGGGAAGCATGAGCTTCCATCAGAACGGAGCAGAAACTGATACACGACACCGGGGACGCGGTCGGTGAGCCGTTGCAGTAGCTGGTAGCTACGCTGAACTGACTCCTCTGCGAGTTTTCGCTTCGTGATATCCGTATCGGAACCGCGATACCCGATAAACTCGCCATCTTCGTTATACACCGGAAAGCCGTTCGTTGCAACCCAGATGGTTCTGCCGTCCTTCGTACGGATGCGATTCTCGAAGTCGACGAAGCTCATCCGGCGGTCAAAGACTTCAAACGCTCCTGATATCAGGTCAGCGCGGTCCTCCTCTGGTGCGATGTCGTAGAAATGCATCTTGCCGATCAGCTCCTCATTCGACCACCCGATGAATGACAGGGAAATCTGGCTCACGTACGTGTAGAGTCCAGCTGCATCGACCTCCCAGTCCATCGACCGACTATGTTCGGCGATCTGCACAAGCCGGGATTCACTTCGCCTAAGCGCCTGTTCCGCCCTTACACGATCGGAGATATCTCGGACGAGCGAAATGAAGATGATCTCACCGTTGATGTTGCACTTGCCAAATCGGACTTCCACGGGAAATGCCGTGCCATCCTTTCGCAGGTGTGTACCATACACGGTGTGTGGCTCCCCTTCCTTCGCAGCGTCCCATACTGCACGCGCCTGATCCAAATTAAACTCGGAATCGATATCAGGAACCGAGAGATTGAGAAGTTCCTCTCTCGTGTAGCCAAGGCTTTCGCAGGCGCGTTTGTTTACCTCGGTGAATCTCCCGTCGTAGCCGTGGATGAAGAGAGCATCGCTCGCTTGCTCGATGAGGCTGCGATACCGCATCTCACTGGCAGCGAGCGCATGGGTGGCCGTCACTCGATCGGTGATGTCCACAATGGTGGTTATGAAGTGCAGTGGATTGCCCTCCGGGTCGCGTATCAGGGCCGTCCCGATGTCGACCCAGATCAGCGACCCATCCTTGCGAATGAACCTCTTTTCATATCTGGCAGTATCTCTCTCCCCGCGTTTGAGCGGGCTGAGCAGCTGCATCGTGGGTTCGATCTCTTCTGCCGGCGTGAGTTCCTGCCAGGTTTTTCCACGAAGTTCCTCAGCCGAGTACCCAAGCATGTCGCAGAATGCCTGGTTGACATTGATCTCTCCTTCGAGCGTCGTGACGGACTTCCCCGCATTTGACGACATGAAGAGAGATTCAAAGATCTGTTCCGACTTGCGCAGTCGTTCTTCACTCAGACGCCGTTCCGTGAGCTCTCGCTCGAGTGCCTCCGTGCGCTCGGCGACGAGTGTTTCCAGTTTATCCCATGCCGAACGACGCATGAGATTGGCCTTGCGGATCTTTGACACGACCCGCATCATGAACATGAACTCGGTCAGGTCGATAGGTACCCTCAGATAGGCTTCCCCACCCGCCTCGAGCGCAAGGAGACGGTACTCCTTTCTCTCGGAACTCCCTGACAGAAACACGACGGGTACATCCTCCAGGATGGGATCCGCCTTCATGCGTCGGCAGACATCGAACCCACTCATGCCGGGAAGAACGAGGTCGAGAATGACGATGTCCGGGGACACCTCCCTTCCCAATTTAATACCGTCCACCCCGTTCGAGGCTGAATAAATATCCGCGGCTGGATACAGTTCCCGAACAGCAGCTTCAATTGCCTGAACCGCTGCATGCTGGTCATCTATGATAAGTACGGTCATCATATCTAGTCCTCAAAGGCTACTCGGTGTCGCCTGCCGTAGCTGCGCTAGATGATATTCCGCAACCGAACTCTGTCAGTTATCGAATCGCCTCAACGGCATTATTTTTTTGACTGATGGGCCAACATTGCCTAACTGCTCCAATGCAGCGAACATCGGGAATGTTCCGATGAATGGAAAGAGTCCCTGGTCAGCATTAGTTGAACACCATGTGTATTCAGACCAGCGGACATGTTGACCTGAGACTGGGGGCGTCGCTACCGCCGGCGACGGGGTTGCAGTAGATACAACCCCTCGTCATCGAAGGCATGGGCAGGGACCAGCCGTTCGGTCAGCCACGCATCGTGCAGGGGTTTGAGCGAGGTCCAGAAGCGATGCAGGGAAGGATGCCGTGCCGCTGTGGAATCACCGAGCAGCTGCGACCACCTCGACGCATCGTTCGTCGGAAACATCAGAACCGGGATCGTCGTGCGGCGAACGCGGTGCGCGATCCAGTAGATTTCCTCGATGCATCGGTCTGTCATCGCTAGACAGCCTGCAGACACGCAATTCCCGTGAATGTAGATGTCGCCACCGGCCGGATATCCGGTCGCCTGTCTGCGGTCACCGGGATTCGGATAATTGATGCCGAGGCTGAGGTGGAATGCGCTGACGGGGTTGAAGCGCGTGACCATGTACATCCCCTCCGGTACCTGCGCATCGCCCTGCATGCGTTTGGGACCGATCGTTCCAGACTGCCTGCACACATCATAGACGTGCAGCAACACGTACGGTTCCCCACGCATTCTTCCCCAGACTTCGAGGAGTTTCTGCTCCTTCCATGCGACGAAGGCGATTCCCCCGGAAGGTGGATATGTGATGCCGGCGGAATCGCAACGCTGCTTCCAGAGGTGATCTCTGTTGACGACGCGTGACTGTGCCGGTGCGACGGCCGACAGTACGACGATTGCGAGAATGAGCGATGCAGATTGTGTGGTATGCATGAGGCTTCCCCCTCGGGCGGTTGATGAATGTCCCAGTGATGTCGTGCGATGATACATCCGCTCGCATGCTCATGCAAGAGCAAATTCGTTGACCATGCGAAGGCGATTGCAGCACTTCAAGGATCGAGCCGCGTCGGGTTTCGTGCTGCGTCGGGTTTCGAAGGGAATCGTAGGAAAAACGGACATGTTTACCTATTATCACTTCAACACACAACACAATGACGTTCTTTCGCGAAAGTCATGGCGAGCAGGCTGCTGGTCAATGTCGCCACATTCTGTGCGGATACGGTCGTGATCGTGCTCTGCGCCGCAGGTGCCATCGCGATTTCTGAAAAGGCCGACCTTCCCATCGCGCTGAATGCGTCCGGACCGCTGCTGGCGATTCAAGCTGCAGACGATGCATCCGACCGGGTCCGCACGGGAGATTCGCTGCTTGCCATCAACGGCGTACAGGTGCGTTCGCTCATGCACTGCGAGTTCATCCTCGATCGCATGCGTGTCGGTGACAGCGTACACGTGACCATCCGCAGGGAAGGGACGTTGCGCACGGCTTCCCTGCGATTGGTGCGGTACTACGACGTCTGGTACATCGCCACAACCGTCGGCATCGCATCCATCTACCTGCTCCTCGGACTGATCGTCGCGCTTCGGCGTCCCTTCGATGCTTCAGCCCATCTGTTCCACCTCGTCACACTCTCGGCAGTCTGCACCATGTCGCTGAGCTGGGGTTCGCTTCTCGAGCCCAGGCCAGACCTCGTTCGATTGCTCCGATGGATGCTGGCCATGTCGCTTTCCAGCGTGAGCATGCTGCTCGTGCACTTCGTATGCGTCTTCCCCGATCGCATGCTGCGCATCCCGCGCGGCGTCATCCCCTCTGGCTACGTGATCGCAGCCGTGCTCGCGGTGCTGCACATCATCGCATTCGAACGCGCCGCTGCCGACAGCGCCGAGGACTCCATTGCAGCGATGGAAATGATCTACCGACTCGGCTTCGTCGTGCTGGCCGGGGCGGCCGTGCTTGCAGTGCTCCTGCTCGCACGAACGTTTCGAAGGACGAATGAGGAATCCATTCGGCGCATCATCCGACTCGAACTCGCTGGGGTGGCGATCGCCATGTCTGGCTTTCTGCTTCTCTGGTGGTTCCCGCGGAATCTGTTCGGGATCACCGTCGTGTCTGAGGCGCTGGGAATCGTGCCGCTGGTGGTTGCTCCGGTTGCGTTTGCTGTGGCCGTGCTGCGCTATCGCGCGCTCGAGGTCGACATCTTCGTCCGAAGGGGAACGCTGTCTATGGTGATGCTCGGGTTCATTCTCGTGACGCTCACCGGCGCGATGGCACTCGTGTGGTTCATGATCGGTCCCATGCTGACGACGCAGTATGCCTTCCGTCAGGATCAGATGTACACGTTTCTTGTCGCGATGGTGACGGCATCCATTCTGATCGCGATCCTCATCGAGCCCGTACGGAGGAAGGCACAGCACTTCATCGATCGTCGCATCTTCAATGTGCGGTACAATCATCTGACGGAGGTGGCCATCCTGCGTGACAGCATCAGGGAGTGTCTCGATGAGCCGTCTGTCACGCGGTTGGTGGCGGGACGACTCCGCATCCTTCTTGAAATCGACCGGACGGCGATCTATGTACGGCGCAGTGTCGACAATGCACTGCAATGTCTGCACCAGCATGGATTCGAGCCTCCGCTCCCGCAGCTCCCGCTCCGCATGACAACCTCGAACTTCGATCCCGGACAGCGCATCTATGCGCGTCCTGAGCTCGTCGAGGCTGGCGTCCCTGTCCAGCCCCTTGCCGTGCGCAGCTTCCAGCACGCAGGCATCGTGCTCGTACGGCAGTTCACGAGCGAAGACGGCGTGCTGCTCGGTGCGATCCTCTGCGGATACAAGCGCACCGGCATGCGCTTTGCGGCAGAGGATATTGAACTCATCCACGCCGTCGCGGAGGCGACTGCACATTCGATCGAGCGCATACGCCTGCACCGCGCCCTCGTGCTTCAGAACGAGGAGACGCAACGGCTTTCCGAGCTCAATCGCATGAAGAGCTTCTTCGTATCGGCTGTCACCCACGACCTGAAAACCCCGCTGACATTCGTGTACCTGTTCAGCGAGCTGCTCGAGCAGCGCACCGACGACATGACATCGAAACACTGGCTGCGCATCATTCGCGGCGAGACCGATCGACTCACCGTCCTCATCGACAACGTGCTCGGATTCGCACAGATCGAACAGGGGCGGCGCATCTTCACGATGGATCCGATCGATCTGAACGATGTCGCACGCCGCGCGCTCGACGTCATGCAGTACCAGTTCGACATGCATCACGTCGCGCTTGCCATCGACCTGTATCCGGCCCCCTGCTGCGTGCATGGCGACGCAACCGCATTGCAGCAGGCCGTGATCAATCTGCTCGGAAATGCGATCAAGTATTCTCCGCAGGATAGGCACATCACGATCCGCACGCGTGACGAGGGATCCACCTGCAGTCTGTCGGTTGCCGACAGGGGCGAGGGGATCGCCCCGGAGCACCTCGCACACATCTTTGAACCCTTCATGCGCGTCGTGCCGGCTCATACGGGGGAAGCTCCCCCACCGCCGGCTCGGGCCGGTGGCACGGGACTTGGATTGACAATCGTCCGCGACACCATCGCCGCCCACGACGGTCTGATCAACGTTGCGTCGAAACCAGGTGAAGGGACCGTATTCACCATGCAGTTGAAGAAAGGAGGCACGCATGTCACGGATCCTGATCATCGAGGATGATCCTGCGATCGGTCTGGGTATTGAAACCGCTCTGCGCGCCGCAGGCCATGAGCCGCGTGTCAGCAGAGATGGCCGCGAGGGGTACACCACTGCGCGCGCGGGAGCCTTCGACCTGCTGCTGCTTGATCTGATGCTTCCGTCAATGAGCGGGGAAGACATCTGCCGCAGCCTGCGTGAACATCGACACACACTTCCCATTCTCATGCTCACAAGCAAGCACCTCGAATCGGACCGTGTGCTGGGACTCGATCTCGGTGCGGACGACTACCTCACCAAACCGTTCAGCATTCACGAACTTCTCGCACGCATCCGGGCACTGCTGCGACGCGCACAGATGCAGACGTTCGGAGACGGCATACTCACGATCGGGGCTCTGGAGATCGATCGCACCAGGCAGGTCGTGCGCAGGGATGGAATCCCAGCCGCTCTGACGGCGAGGGAGTTTCGCATCCTGCTCTATTTTCTTGACCATCCCGGGGAAGTTGTCACGCGACAAATGCTGCTCGATGAAGTCTGGGGATACGATTCCTATCCGACGACGCGGACCGTGGACAACTACATCTTATCGTTGCGCAAGAAGATCGAGCCCGATCATGCGCATCCGGAATACATCATGACAGTGCACACGGCTGGGTACCGGTTTGTGGGGCTTCCCGTATAGCAGGGCAGGACGAACGTGCACGCAGCATTGCGGCGTGTGCCGCACATGCGTATGTTCGAGTATTCACCAACAGAGGAATTTCATGAGACGATCCCTGATTCTAGCAGGCGCATTGCTTGTTATCGCACACACGTCTGCTGTTGCACAATCCGACAGAGTGGTTGTTGTCGACGAAACATACAAGCGAGACCACTTCTCTATCCGCGCTGGTGTGTGGTTCCCGAAGGACACGGAGAAGGATTTCACCTTCAACGACGTGTCGTTCAACAAGATCGATGCGCGTATCGATCAGTCGCAGGCACTGGGTCTTGACTTCCATTATCGGAGTGAAGTCGGTCATCCCCTCTATTTCGATTTTTCCGCCGGGGGCTGGTACTCGTCGTATGACTTCAAGCCGAACACGCTCCTGGAAAATCCAGACAAGATTCAGGATGCAGCATCCTGGGCTGTGATCGTGCCTCTCACGATCGGTGCATCATTTACCGTACTCCCCGACAATCCGATCCAACCCTACGTGATGGCCGGTGCCGGCGCATACGTTGCGTACACGGAGCGTTCACTCGGCTTCGAATTCGGCAGTCGTACGGGGCTTGTTTCCAAGAAGGAGGAGAAAACTCTCGTACGTTTCGGCTGGTATTTCGGCGCCGGTGTGGATTTCTACATCGCGCGCAGTTTTGCCCTCAGTCTGGGCGCCAAATACGCGTTCCTTGAGTATCAGGAACCTCTGTTCACGCAGCAGACGAACTTCAACGGCCTGCAGATCAGCCTCGGTTTCACGACAGGACTCCGCTAATCGATCCCACGTTCCGGGCAAACGGTTCGAAACGGAAATGCCCCGATCGATGTTGCATGCGATCGGGGCATTTTCCATTCTGGAGGTACGGGTGCCGCATCGCGGCATCACAGCAGGGAGTGTTCAATCGCATAGGTGGTCAGATCCGCATTCGAGCGCAAGTGCAGCTTCGTCAGCAGGCGGGTTCGATAGGTACTGACGGTCTTGAGACTGATGGACATCTGTGCCGCCAGTTCTGTGACCGAGAATCCCGCTGCCAGACCGATCAGGACCTGGAATTCACGATCCGACAGCGACGCATGAAGCGGCTGATCGGAGGCGCGCGCATGGTCGTCGAGAATCAGATCTGCGAGCGTCGGAGAGAGGTAGCGACGACCCCCGACCACACGACGGATCGCAAGCACGAGTTCATCGGCGGAACTGGACTTCGGCACATAGCCGCGTGCGCCGGCGTGCAGGGCGCGAAGCGCATAATGCTCTTCAGGGTGCAGACTCAGAACCAGAATGGGCAGCGTCGGGAACTCGGCGTGCATGTCCTTGACAAGATCGAGTCCGGGGCGACCTGGCATCGATAAATCCATGATGACAATATCAGGTGCACATGCGCGTACGCTCTCGACGAGGTCTGCGCCATTGGATGCCTCCGCTGCGACGCACATGTCGGACTGGTCTTCGATCAAACGACGAAGGCCCTGTCGTACGATCGCATGGTCATCCGCGATCAGAACACGCGTCACGCTGACGCGGGTCGCACAAGTTCCTGAATTTTTAGAAGGAGATCCCTGCGATTGAACGGCTTGGAAAAGTAGGCATTGCATCCTGCGGTCAGCGCGTTTTCCCGGTCACGATCGTAGGCATGCGCGGTGAGCGCGATGATGGGGATCTGCTGCCACAGTTCAGACGCACGCAGGGCACGGGTGAGCTGGATGCCATCTTCATCACCCTTGATCGACAGGTCCATCAGGATGATCTCGATCGCACTGTCCGCAAGTGTCGTTCGCACTTCGTCGGCACTGACAGCCGTGTAGATGAGAAAATTCTTCCCAAGCGCCATTTTCATGAAGTCCTGTGTCGGGAGATCATCTTCCACCAACAACAGGGAAATACGCTCATCCAATGTGCGTTGTTCTGTGTGTTCCGAAGTCATTGCGTCTCCTCGATGCCGATTGACACGCTGAGCTAGAGTCGATCTCACCGCCGTGTTGCACATGGAGCATCATTTCCACGAGGCTCATATCGAACAATGTTTCAGCCGTATGGTCGAATATACGGTACGGAGATGACTTCTGGAAAAGCGGTCAGGCTGCTGCCGCTCCCGGAAGGAGTTCATCACTGGCGCTCTCGCGGGCACGCTGCTCTGCGCGATGCTCTGCAATGCGAGTTAGTTCTTCCGGGATCCGATGAAACTCCGAACTCTTGTCGAAGAAAAAGTCGGCACCGGCGGCTTTGCACAACTCGCTGTACTGCGCGTACGGGTAGTTGGTGAACATCATGATGAGTATGCGCGGGAAGTCGCGCTTGATGCGTTGCAATGCGTCGATGCCGCTGCCGCCCGGCATGCGGATGTCGAGCAGGACAACATCGGGGCGGAGACTGCGGATCTTGTCGTAGGCATCGGCTGCCGTCTGTGCGAAGCCGATGACATTGGCAGCATCCACGTCGGCAAGAAGCGTGAGCAGACGGCTGCAGACGATGGCCGAATCATCGGCGATGAAAATTCTGAGTGGTTCCATACCCGCAAACTCGCACATTTCGCAGCGGCATGGTGTCGGAGCAGCGCGGGTTGTTGTGTCGGAGGAGTGGGGAAGTGGGTGTAAGCGGCGTCCTACGTGTGCGATGTGCGTGCGACGCGGAGCACGAGATCAATGAAGGGGGAAATGCGGAAGGGACGGCTGACGAATGCATCGATGCCAGCCATGATTGCCGGCTGGCGCTCGGTGTCGTCGCTGCGGGTCGAGAGTCCAATCAGGGGGAGCGCGCTCCAGCGGTCTGCGGCACGGAGCGTCCGCGCAAAATGCAGCCCCGCATCACCACCAAAGCCCGTGTTGATGATCACACAGTCGATGCGTGAATTGTGCAGGATGCGCCGTGCCTCCTCGATCGTGTCGGCACTGTACACGTTGCAGGTTCCCGAAAGGATGACACGAATGAATTGCTGTGTTGCCGCGTCATCGTCGACGATCAGTACATGCACCACCGAACCGCCCGGCGCCTGCCGCAGCAGCGGGGCGAGGGAGCGATCGATGCCTCCCTCTGTGTGCGAAGGCACCGAACCAGGAGTAGGGAAACGGATGGTGAACGTCGATCCGGCCCCCTTTTCACTTGCAACCGTGATCGTGCCGCCACAGGACTCGATGAACTTCGACGTCAACGCCAGGCCGAGGCCGGTTCCTTCATATGGACGGCCGTATCCGCCCTTTTCCTGCGAGAACTCGTCGAAGATGAACGGAAGATACTCGCTGCTGATTCCGATCCCGGTATCGCGCACCTCGACCTCGACATGCTCGGCGTCGCTGCGCACGGTCACATCGATCCGACCAGTCTCGGTGTACTTGATCGCATTCTCGATCACATTCGTCAGTGCATGCGTCACTGCATACATGTCTCCGCGAATCACGATCTCACCGCTCTCGTCATGCACTGAGAGGATGAGTCCGCGTGCCCGCGCCAGCACATCGAGCGAGCGCGTGACCTCCTCGACCACGCGCGACATGTGCACATCCTCGAACAGCAGGGGGAAGTCGCTGATGTGGAAGCGCGAGATGTCGATGATCTTCTGAATCGTGTCGAGCAGACGTTTCCCGCTCTGACCGATCGAGGCGAAGAAATTGCTGAACTCGTCGTGAATGTCCTTCGGGATATGCTCCTCGATCAGATCCGCACACCCGAGCACGATGTTGACGGGGGTGCGAATCTCATGGCTCATGTTGGCGAGGAACTCGCTCTTGAGACGGTTGGCACGTTCCGCTTCACGCTGGGCACGCAGCAGCGCCTCCTGCTGCTGCTTCCGCTCGGTGATGTCGCTGCACACACCGAGCATTGCGATCGGGGTGCCGATTCCGTCCCGTACCGTCGTGGTCGACAGAAAAATCGGGAACTCCGTTCCGTCCTTGCGCAGATTGAGCAGCTCGCCCTGCCAGCCTGATCGCAGCGTGGCGGGGTAGATGTCCTGCACGATCGACGTCGAATTGTCGGGTGAGCGCACGATGGAGATGTTCCGGCCGTCGAGTTCACTGGCCTCATATCCGTACATCTCGCAGAATGCGTCGTTGGCGAAAAGAATGTTGTCTCGCATGTCGGTGACGCAGACTCCTTCGCGCACACTGCGCAGCGCGTGTGCGAGCAGGTGCAGGGTGCGTTCGACCGACAAGCGCGCACCGGTGGGACCTGCAGCAGCGAGTACCGCGCGGAGTTCTCGCATGGTCACGGGCTCGAAGATGAGTCCGTGCGGAGCCATCTCCGACAGCAGCACTTCGTCGGGATCGGATGCGGCCGCGATCACCAGCACATAGGGATGCGGGCGCGCGGCGAGGGCTTCGGCCACATACCAGGCGGCATCGCTTCGCGAATGTGGCATCGGAAGCAGCACCGGCACACCTTCGGGCAGTTCGATCGACGACGTCAACGTGTCGATCGAGACGACGGTTTCGATCGTGCCCAGACGTGCGAGCTCGGAGCGAACAGATTCGAGACCTGTCGCGGCTTCCCCGACGAGCAACACACGCTTCGGTTCGGACATGTGTTCAGATCACCGTTTGATCTGCGAAACGAAATCGTCGACTTCCTGCAAACCGCCCTGGAAGATGAGGTATCCGTTGTACGGCTCCCGGTCGGTGATCTCGCCATTGATGGGGGTGAGCATGATCTCCTTGACGCGGGCGGGATCGTCGGTCTGTCCGAGTGCCCATCCCAGTTTCATGTATGCCGTCTCAGGCAGCATGTTCGCCGCGGGAATCACGCCGAGTTCCATCATGTCCCGACCAGTATCATAGACGTACATCTGCACGTAGCCCCACAGGGTCTGCACCGTCATGTACACACAGACCCCCGCATCCTGCGCGCGTTTGAGCGCCGGATACAGCGGCTTGTTGACGTGACCGAGACCCGTTCCTGCAATGACGATGCCCTTGTAGCCGGCATCGATCATCGAGTCGATCATGTCGGGCTTCATGTTCGGATAGTAATAGACGATACCCACCCGGTCGTCGAACACCGGTGTGATCAGCACGTCGCGGTCGTTGCGACGCCGCGTATAATCCTCGCGCAGATATTCGAACCCGTCGTTCGAGACCTTTGCCAGCGGAATGTCGCCAATGGTACGGAAGGTCGAACGGTAGCTCGAATGCATCTTGCGCACGCGCGTGCCTCGATGCAGCAGATCGTACTGGTCGCTGGTGGGACCGAACATACAGACCATCACCTCTGCGATGTCACACTCGGCGGCACTCTTGACACTGTGCATGAGATTGATCGCGGCGTCGGACGAGGGACGATCGCTCGAGCGCTGCGACCCCACCATGACAATCGGCACCGGGGTGTTCTGCACCATGAAGCTCAGCACGGCCGATGTGTGGTGCATCGTATCCGTTCCATGTCCGATCACGATGCCGCGCACGCCCTTCTGAATTTCCTCGCCGATCGTCTCGGCCAGACGGATGTACTGTTCGGGTCCCATGTTCTCGCTGAACACCCCGAAAAGCTTTTCGGTCTCGAGATTGCAGATGTCGGCCAGTTCCGGCACCGAGCCATACAGCTCGCCGGGTGTGAACGCCGGGATCACCGCACCTGTCCGATAATCCAGACGGCTTGCGATCGTACCGCCCGTGCCGAGCAGTTTCACGCGCGGTTTCTTCGGGTCGTAGGGGAAGGCCTTCTCCGGAATCTTGTAGATCGCCTCCTTGAATCCGTGTTCGATCGCGCCCGTGATGCGGTCGGCGCGCAGGCCGATGTTGTAGCCCGTCGCCATCTTCATCACGATATGGTCGCCATCGGCGGTTTCCGACCGGGGCAGGATGATACCCGCGAAGGTGTCCTGATCCGTCGTGATTTCCGCATCACTCCAGACACGCACACCGAACTTCTTGAGCGCTTCGAGCGCCTTCCCCTTGTAGCCCTTGTAGGTTTCGGCGTCGCTCATCGTGCATCCTCCTGAAAGTGTGTTGCCACGGCGTCGGCGACGACGCGACCTGCGATGCGGCCGCGCACGCAGTCCATCACCGCGTCCAATGTCAGTGTCGGAATGTTCTTCGCATCGTACACGTCATGCTCGCTGATGTCGGATGCCACGTCGGCGATGATCGGTGCGAGGTCCGAGACCGAAAGAACCGGGGGAAGCGTCTCCAGCGAGAATTCGTCGGCCAGCGAGGCCCGCAGCACCGGCAGCACGCCATCCATCGTCAGGCGGCCGTCGCGCACGGCTTCGAGAATGCTGCGCAGGCGATCGGGACGGAACTGCTCCCATCGCGCGCCCTCGCGGCGCAGACGCCGCACATGGCGATGCAGGATCACCGCAGCGTGCATCACGCTGAAGCCGAGTGCATCGACGGCAACGTCGAAGAGCGGAGCGAGGGGACTGATCGACAGCTGCTCGATCGCATCCTTCGGAACACCGGTGTCGAGGTAGCGGCGCTTGCGCGTCCAGTACTGCACGGGCAGACGTTCGCGGATGCGCGCCGTGCGTTCGTCGGTGATGCGGATCGGCGGAAGATCGGTGTCGGGGTACATGCGCTGGGGACCCGGGAGAATCCGTTCGAAGCCCGTCGTGCCGTCGCGCAGCGCCTGCCGTGTTTCGGAGGGGATGCCGATGGTCGCCTCCTTCGCACGGATGATGATCTCCTTGACGGCAGTGTCGGTGTCGCGCTGGTCGCCCCAGACGATCACGACCGCGTCGTCGTGCGTCGCGCCGACCGCCTTGCGTACCTCGGTCCACTCCGCGCCCGAGATCGTATCGCCAGGATTGTCGGAATGGATGATGTTCGGCAGCACGGTCAGACAGGCGATCACGCGCACGCGATCGGAAATCTCGCGGGCGAAGGTCGTGTTCTCCTGTGTCTCCCAGCGGAGCATGCCTGCCCAGCCGGTCAGGCGCACCGCCTGCGCAATGAATCCCTGCTGCATGGCCATGGCCAGCGGCGTGAAGCGCGAGCGCTTGATGATGCGCGTCACATCCTTGCTCGTGGCGGTGAACGAATCCGTCGTGATGCCACGTTCGGCGAGTGCCGAACGCATGCGCAGCAGATTCCACTGCCGGCGCGATTCATTGTAGGTGAGCAGCGGCATGAGGCCGATGCGCGGCACGCCCTTGATCTCGATGCGCGTGCCACCACGGACGCTTACGTTCGTGTCGGCACGCGTGGCGCCGATGCCGCGTCGCACGCGCCCGGTCGTGCGCATCATCTTGCGCAGCAGCTGTCCGATTTCCGCGACCTCCTGCGGCGTGCGCATGTCGGGACCCGTGACCAGCTCGATGAGCGGCATGCCGAGGCGATCCGCCAGATAGGTGCGACGATGTCCGATGTCGGACACTTCGCGGCAGGAATCCTCCTCCAGACCGAGTTGGATGATTTCGACCGACCTATCCTTGAACGGCACCGAGCCATGCACACCGAGAATGGTCGTACGCTGGAAGCCGGTGGGGATCGAACCGTCGAGGTACTGCTTGCGCGCGATGTGCACCTCGTCGACGAGTGCCAGGTCGGCGAGCATCGAAATCTCGAGTCCGATATCGACCGCCTCGTCATCGATCATGAAGGGCGGCGTGTCATCCATCTCGTAGGTGCAGACCGTGTTGCGGTTGATCCGGTAGATGATCTCCTTCTTCGTCTTGAACTCCATGAGCGCCGTGCCATCATACTCGCCGAGTTCGGAGAGCGTGGGGCGCATATGGCGCAGGATTTCCGCGTGATACTCGGTGCTGTAATGTCCGGCCGGACAGCGGCAGAACAATTTGCGTTTGGTCAGCAACTGCTGATGCACTTCGAGGCCCGACATGAATCCGACGTGCGCATAGTCGTCGGCCGTCATGTCTTCGAAAGGCTTGTAGATGAAATCTTCCATGGGGAGGTTGTGACTCGGTCTTGAGGTTGTGACTCGGTCTTGAGGTGTGCCACGGTATTCGTGAGGGTCCGGTCCCGTCCGGTAAAAGGGAAGGGTCCCCAAATTTAGGACGAGGATGTCGTCAGTCAAAATCCTGATCGTGATCGTGCGGCCCGGAGGCTTCCCGATGCGTGGTCCGGCGGACAGTTCTTTTTTTTACGGGGGCACTGATTTCCGTTGCATTTCGAAAAAAAATCCCAGATCATTGCCTGTTACCACACGGCACTTTCGCTGCGCAGGCACCGCGCATCAGATAACGTGGATTCCACGTTGATGCAGCGGCACTGCGATGAGATCACAGGCCCGGTCGAAGACAGCGACCGGGTGGCGAGTGACCATGCAGCAGGAGCCGGATTCGCACAGTATCGCAGGTCTTCAGGAGAGATATGGCGAAGCAGACAAAATCCTCGAATAAATACTACCTCAAGAATCGCGACAAGATTCTCGCCCGTCTCAACAATGCCTACCGCTCGGATCCCGAGTTTCGCGAACAGGTGCTCGAGCGCTCGAAGCGGCGGTATCATGAGGATGAGGCGTACCGGCTGGCAACCATCGAACGCGCCAAGCAGCGGTATCAGGAGCGCAAGCATCGTGATGCCGGGAAGAATCCCTAGGCATGCGGCGCTGAGGGACGGGTGCCTCCGTCCCTTTCGCCGATGCTATGCGTAGCGGGCCAGGAAATCGCGTACGACGGTGTCGCTGCTGGCGCGGAGTTCGTCGGGGGTCCCTTGAAAGTAGACGCGTCCCTCATGCAGCAGCACGACGCGGTGTGCGATGGTATAGACGCTGAACATGTCGTGCGTCACGACGATCGCCGTGACCTTGAGCGTGCGGGTGATGCGGTCGATCAACGCGTCGATCTGATTCGACATGACCGGATCCAGCCCCGTCGTCGGTTCATCATACAAGAGATAGTCCGGATTTGTAGCAAGCGCGCGGGCGAGTCCCACGCGCTTTTTCATTCCCCCCGACAATTCTGATGGCTTCATGTGCTCGATTCCGGGAAGCCCGACCATCGCGAGTTTCTCCGTGACGATGCGGTGGATGTCATCTTCGGGCATGCGCGTCGTTTCGGTCAGACCCAGTGCGACGTTTTCCGCGACCGTCATCGAGTCGAAGAGCGCCGCACCCTGAAACAGGAAGCCGAAGCGCTGACGTAGATTGTACAGTGCCTTCACGTCGAGCGCGCCCAGGTCGGCGCCATCGATCGTGACCGTGCCCGCGTCGGGACGCAGCAGGCCGACCACGTGCTTGAGAAGGACGCTCTTGCCACAGCCGCTCTGGCCGATGATGGCGAGGGTTTCGCCCGTCCCGATGTCGAGATCGAGACCGCGTAGTACATGGGTGCTGCCGAAGGATTTGACGAGTCCGCGTATCGATATCATACCCGCAAGGTACGAAAAAGCAGGAGGACGGACGCCCTCGTCCGTCACACGGGAGGACGGACGCCCTCGTCCGTCATATGGGAGGACGGACGCCCTCGTCCGTCCAGCACGTCTTGCTCGCAACGGAACGCGGAGCGAAATTCCCCACATGAAGAAGATCACGTTGCGCAAGTCGACACTCTCGCTGGTGACCTCCGACGAGGCGCGGCTGCGCATCCGCTACCGCGACGAGCTCAACGAGGCGCAGTACGAGGCCGTGGCGCATGGCGAGGGTCCCGCGCTCGTGATCGCCGGCGCGGGCACGGGCAAGACGCGCACGCTCACCTACCGCGTCGCGCGTCTGATCGAACGCGGCACGCGTCCCGAATCCATTCTCCTGCTGACCTTCACGCGCAAGGCCGCGCGCGAAATGCTGCGCCGGGCCGCGCTGCTGCTCGACGAACGCACCGAACAGGTCTCGGGCGGTACCTTCCACTCCTTTGCCAACATGCAGCTGCGCCGCCACGCGGCGGTGCTCGGCTATGCCTCCACCTTCACGATTCTCGACCAGGGCGATGCGGAGGATGTGGTGAACATGCTGCGCATGCGGCAGGGTGCGCACGCGCGCGACAAACGCTTCCCCCGCAAGCAGACGGTGTGGAAGATGGTCAGCGCCTCGGTCAACACGCTGACGCCGCTGGATGTGATCATCGCCCGCGACTTCCCCCAGTTCGTTTCCCTCACAGACGAGATCCTCGCGCTTGCGCGCGCCTATGTCGCCTACAAGGCGCAGCATCATGTGATGGACTACGACGACATGCTGGTCAACCTCGTGCGGCTGCTCGAGCAGCACGACGACGTGCGGGCAAAGATCACACGGGCATACCGGCATGTGATGGTCGACGAGTATCAGGATACGAATGCCCTGCAGGCGCGCATCGTCGAACTGCTGGCGGGCGAGGCGCGCAACGTGATGGTCGTGGGCGACGACTCGCAGAGCATCTACGCGTTCCGGGGTGCGAACTTCCGCAACATCATGGATTTTCCGAAGGTGTTCGCCGATGCGCGTGTGATCACGCTCGAGGAAAACTTCCGGTCGACACAGCCGATTCTGGATCTGACGAACGAACTCATCGCGCGGGCCGCAGAAAAGTACTCGAAAGTCCTTTTTACCCGACGGGGCGGGGGGGAAGCCCCCGCGCTCGTGGCCATGGAGGGGGAGAACACGCAGTCGCGCTTCATCGTGCAGCAGGTCCTTGAACTGCGTGAAGAGGGCGTGGCGCTCGGCGAGATGGCCGTGCTCTTCCGCGCCGGGTATCATTCGTTCGATCTCGAGATCGAGCTGGGGAGGGCGGGGATTCCCTACGTCAAGTACGGCGGACTCAAGCTGATGGAAACCGCGCACATCAAGGACGTGCTCGCGCACTTGCGCGTGCTCGACAATCCCCGCGACGTGGTGTCGTGGACGCGCATCCTGCTGCTCATCGATGGGGTGGGTCCCGCCACCGCCGAACGCGTGACCGACGAGATCGCGATGGGACTCAATCCCCTCGTCGCCTCGGCAGACGAACGGCTCGCACAGCTCGTGCGCGGGCGGGGTGTGCTCGAGCTTGTCGCGCTGCTGCGCGAGATCGCGCCCGACCGCGTGACCGTGGGCGACAAGACCGCGCGCATCATCACGTACTATTTGCCGCTGCTGCGGGCGCAGTATGACGATCACCCCAAGCGGGTGAAGGATCTCGAGATGTTCCAGACTATTTCCGAGCGGTACCGCGAGCTGACGCCGATGCTGACCGACATGGCGCTCGAGCCACCGAACGAGAGCGTGGAGGATCTCCTGCCCGAGGGTTCGGAAGACGAGTTCCTGACGCTGTCGACGATCCACTCGGCAAAGGGACTCGAGTGGCACACCGTGTTTGTGATGTATCTGGTGGACGGGCGCTTCCCGGTGACGGCGGCGAACGAAGACTTCGAGAGCATGGAGGAGGAGCGGCGGCTGCTCTATGTGGCCTGCACGCGGGCGAAGCAGCGCTTGTATCTGACCTATCCGATCAACATCTACGACCGTGCGACGGGTACGATTCTGGCGAAGCCATCGAGGTTTCTTGATGGGTTGCCTGACACGCTGCTCGAGGCGTTCGTGGTGGAGGCGGACTAATCCACCATGACCGTGCGGTCGGTGGCTTCCGCCAGATGTGAGAGAAGAGACGGGGAGAGTGAGGTACGAATGCGAACGTCGTAGGTGACCGCATCCCCCCATCTGCGATCGAGAATGTCCGCACCCATCCCCTCGAGCACATGGTGCACCTGGCTGGTCTGGTCGTAGGGGAAGGTGATGGTGAACGCATCGTAGACGTAGCGTGTTTCGATGGTGACCAGGTCGAGCACGGCGTCGGTCGCGTCCGTGTAGGCGCGCGCGAGTCCGCCGACCCCGAGCTTCGTGCCGCCGAAATAGCGCACGACCACGAGCATGAGATCGGTGAGCGAGCGGCGGTCGATCGAGGTGAGGATGCGGCGTCCCGCAGTGCCCGCCGGTTCGCCGTCGTCGCATGCGCGGAACGCGTCGGGCGTCGTTCCGAGCCGCCACGCCGAGCAGTGATGTGTCGCGTCGTAGTGCGTGCGACGCAGCGCGTCGAGCACGGCGTGCGCCTCCTCCGGCGAAGTTGCGGGCGAGGCGAAGGCCAGAAAGCGCGAGCCGACGATCTTGATTTCGGCCATGGCGGGTGCCGCGATCGTACGGTACGCGTCGGGTGCGTCACCGGGTATGACGGGGTCGGGGATTGTCATAAGTTTGAAGACACCACTTGCAGGATCATCACACGTGAATATCGGCATTACCTGTTATCCGACCTACGGCGGCAGCGGCGTCGTGGCCACCGAACTCGGTATCGCGCTGGCCGAGCGCGGCCACGAGGTGCATTTCGTCAGCTACGCCTCGCCGTTCCGGCTCAGTCATTTCTATGACCGCGTGTACTTCCATGCCGTCGAGCAGAGCACCTACCCCGTCTTCGAGTTCAACCTCTACACCCTTGCGCTTGCCAGCAAGCTGATCGAGGTGACCGAGTACCAGAACCTCGACATCCTCCACATGCATTACGCGATTCCCCATGCGGTGAGCGGCTACCTCGCGCGCGAAATCCTCGGGCGCTCGAACATCAAGCTCATCACCACCTTGCATGGCACGGACTCGACGCTTGTGGGACTCGAGCCTTCGTTCCTGCCGTTGACCCGTTTCACGCTGCAGCAGAGCGATGGTGTCACCGCCGTCTCTTCGTTTCTGCGTGAGAAGACCCTGAGCGCTTATCAGCTCGACACCGACATCGAGGTGATTCCAAATTTTGTGAACTCGGCCGAGTTCAAACCCGGCGACTCCTCGCATTTCCGCTGTCACATCGCGCCGGCGGGCGAGAAGATCCTCACACATATCTCGAACTTCCGCGCCGTCAAACGCGTGACCGACGTTGTGCGCATCTTCAAGCAGGTTCAGGAGAAGGTCCCGGCCAAGCTCCTCCTCGTCGGGGATGGTCCCGACCGCAGCGAATGCGAAAAACTCACGCGCGACCTCGGCCTTGGCGAACACGTCCGCTTCCTCGGCAAGCAGGACGCCCTCGTCGAACTGCTCAGCGCCAGCGACCTCTTCCTTCTTCCCAGCCAGAGCGAGAGCTTCGGTCTCTCCGCTTTGGAGGCCATGGCCTGTGGCGTCCCGGTCATCAGCTCCAGCGTCGGAGGCATCCCGGAAGTCAACATCCACGCACAGACCGGATACATCGCCGAGCTCGGTGACATCGACCGCATGGCCCGCTATGCGATCGAACTGCTGACCAACGAACAGAAGTACGCCCTCTTTTCGCAGAAGGCCCGCGCCCGCGCCGTCGAGCACTACGATGCCTCGATCATCGTGCCCCAGTACGAACGCTTCTACGAAAAAGTGCTGGGGGAATGAGGCGCAGCGCCGTGATACGATCCGTCAATCTCAGTCCCGCGTTGGCGTCATCCTATTGACACTCGGCGGAAGTCCCCTGCGCATTTCTGCAAGGACGCAATGGCCACACGTGCTGCAGCGACCAATGCGAAGCGGAAACGTCGATCGCGCAGCATGGCACGCTTCATGCAATGAAGAGTGGTGCCGATGATATTTTCGGTCACCTCCAATACCCTGCGCAATGAAACGCCTCCTGATTCGCCTGCTCGAGCATCTGCTCACCACTCGACCGCAACCTGCCCAGACCGAAGACATCAAATGGGACGCGCTTGACGGTGTGGAGTTCAGTGTCATTCTTCCGGCTTCGCGACCGCCAGTCGCCGAAGTGTAGAAGGGGCGGACGGGACGGACGCGGGCGTCCGTCCTCCCGAAGACGGACGAGGGCGTCCGTCCTCCCGGGTCGGGCGTTCGTTCGCCCGGGTCGGGCGTTCGTTCGCCCGGTCTCTTTCCTGTGGCTTGCATTGTAGTGTGGGAGCATCCAAATTTGGGGTTCATGCACACTGTCGCATCTGATCGACCTCCATCCATGCGTCCATCGCATCCCCCCCGTACCCGATACGCAGCGCTCCTCTTCGCAGTGGCGATGCTCGCCGTGCTGCCCGGTTGCGCGGTGTGGGATTTCATCGACGTGCGGTACCAGAACGCAACAGGATACTTCAACACGTACTACAATGCCTCGACGCTCTTCGACGAGGCGATGGAGGAGATTCGGGACGCAGAACGCCAGGCCGCCGTGCAGCAACGCACCGATGCGCCGCCGCCGCCCGAAATGCCGATGATGACCGTCGAACGCGCTGCCAGTGATGGCACGATCATCAGCGAAGACATGGCCATGACGCAGCAACAGCAGCGTCCCATGTCCATGGCCGGTCAGACCAAGAAAGACATCCCCATCGCCTCCGGTGCAATCACCAAGCTCGACAAGGTCATCGAGAAATGCTCCCGCATCCTTGTGCACTACCCGAAGAGCAAGTGGGTCGACAACGCACTGCTCCTGATCGGTCGTGCCTACTACTACAAGCGCGAACATGGTCGCGCGGAGACGAAGTTCCGCGAACTGCTCGAGGGATTCCCAGAGGGCAACCTGTATGGCGAGGGACTCCTCTGGCTTGGCCGCAACGCCATGGCGATGGAACGCTACGACCGCGCCGAACGCTACCTCGCCGATGCGATCACACGGGGGATCGAGCGTGGTGACGCCGATGTCGTCGCTGAAGCCTACCTCGCCCAGGGCGAGCTGTACCTTTCCCAGAACGACCACACACGCGCTGTCGAAAGTCTGCGCAAGGGCACGGAAGTCGCCGGCGCTGCAGACCTGCGCATCCAGCTGCAGCTCGCACTGGCACGAGAGGAAGAGCGCCAGGGCAACAAGAAGGGCGCAGCGCGCGCCTACCGCGACATCTTCCGGCTCAACCCCGACCGCGACCTGGCCTTCATGGCCGAGATCAACTACGCACGCCTCGCACGCGAAACCGGCCAGTACGACGAAGCAGTCAACACGCTTGTCGACATGCTCGACAATCCCACCTACATCGAGTTCGATCCGGACATCCAGCTCGAGATCGGCCATCTCTATACGGCGGTGCAGGAATTCCCCTCGGCACTCGATCAGTACACGTACATCGACACCACCTTCCGCGGCCAGGCCGTCGCCGCGGAAGCGTCCTATGCGAAGGGCCGGATCTATGAGTACGAGGCGAGGGACTATGACCGCGCATTCGACGCCTACAACTCATCCAAGCTCGCTTATCCTGGTGCACCAGGTGCCAAGCTCGCTGCAAAACGTGTGACGGATTTCGGTGACTATCGCAAACAGCGCAACACGATGTTCGACATCGATACGCTGCTCTACTTCGTGCTGCATCCCGATTCGCTCACGCGACGCGACAGCGTGCAGGCCATCACCGATTCCCTCGATCGCATGGAGCGCCGCCGCTCCGGTGAGATGAGTGACGAGGAACGGCTTGCCGAACGGCTCTCGCGTCGGCGTCCCCATGGCCGCAACACCGGCCGCATCAATCCTCTCACCATGCAGTCGGCAGGAGGGGGCGCGACAGCGACGACCCAGGGCGCACCCGCCCAGCAGCAGGCCGCGCAGAAGCCCGCCGGCAATCAGCCCCTCTATCGAAAGCTCGATCTGCGCACGCTGAAACCGGATTCGCTGCTGACTGCGCTCTCGATTGCACGCATGGACATGGGCTGGCTGATGTTCGACCGCATCGGGAATCTCGACAGCGCGTACTTCTACTACACGCTTGCACTCGATGGATCCCTGCCCGATTCAATGCGTGCCAATGCACTATACACGACTGCTTCCATCGCGCGCCGCATGGGCGACTCGGTGCTCGCGCGCGATTACGAAGACCGCCTCATCAGGTCCCTGCCCGGCACCCGCTACGCACAGAGCATCATGGTCGCTCGCGGCATGCCCCTGCCGGTCGACACTGCAGCCATCGCGCGCAGCGCGTATGAACGCGCCGTCGCGCCGCTCGAACGGGGTCAGCTCTCCGAAGGCATCCGGGCACTCGAACAGATGGCCGCCTCCTATCCACACTCGGAGCAATCGGTGCGTGCGAAACTCGCAATCGCCCTGGCATACGAGGATTCCAATCAGGGGCAGAAGGCCCTCGACCTCTACACGCAGATGGTCAAGGACCATCCGGCATCCCCTTACTCCAAACGCGGCAAAGACATCCTCGATGCGATCGACCGCGCCAACAAGCGTCCCGCCGAAGAGCAGAAAAAGAAGGAAGAGCAGGAACGGCTGGCACGCGAAGCGGAGGAGGCACGGAAGAAGGCGGAGGAGGAACGGCAGAAGCGTCCCCCGCGCCTGAAGGAGGAGGAACTCAGAGCCGAGCGGGAAGCTGCCCGCGAGCGCGAGAAGAAGAAGGACCCGACGAAGGACAGCGATTTCCCGCTGAACCTGCCCGGCGAATACAAACCGAAACAACCGGACCGTCCGCAGCAGAATACCGGAGCCACTCCTCCGGATTCCGTGAAGACGCAGACTCCGGTGCCGATCACACCGCCACCTGCACCGGCACCTCAGAAGACCAAATGACCGTACATGCCCGCCTCCCCGTCACGTCCGTGCGTGAAGTGGCCGAGGATACCTTCGCTCTGCGCTTCCTGGCGCCTGAGCTGGCCGCCGTCGTGCGTCCCGGCCAGTTCCTGAACATCCTCACCTCCGAGTCGATCGATCCGTTGCTGCGGCGTCCCTACAGCATCTCAAACGTAGACGGCGACGAATGCGAAATCATGTTCGCCCGCGTTGGCAAGGGGACCGCACACCTCGCCGACAAGCGCGCCGGTGACCACATCGGCGTGCTGGGTCCCCTCGGCAACACCTTCGGCTATGAGAAGGACGACTTCACCACCGCGCTCATCGTCGCGGGCGGCATCGGCGTCGCACCCTTTCCATACCTGACCGCCGAGTTCACGCGACGCGGCACGCCCGTGCGGACCTTCCTCGGAGCACGCAGCGCCCAGCGTGTCGTGACCGGCGGACTCGTGAACGTGGAACTCGCCACCGACGATGGCAGCGCCGGCTATCACGGCACCATCGTCGCGTGCATGGCCACGTCGCTCGCAGCACGACCCGCTGTACGCCCGCGCATCTTCGCCTGCGGTCCCACACGCATGCTCGAGGCCGTGCAGGCCTTTGCGCTCTCTCACGGCATCCCCTGCGAGCTCTCGCTCGAATCGGAGATGGCCTGCGGCATCGGCATCTGTCAGGGCTGCCCGATCGAGCACAAGGAAAAGGACAGGAAGTACGCGCTCGTCTGCACCGATGGTCCCTGCTTCGAGGCCGGCGCCGTCACCTTCGCACATGGAGACCACGCATGAACACGAGCGTTGCCATCGGAAGCCTCCATCTGAAGAACCGCGTGCTCGTCGCCTCGGGCACCTTCGGCTACGGCAATGAAGCTGCGCCATATACCGACCTGTCGCGCATCGGCGGCATCGTCACCAAGTCGGTGAGCCTCGCCCCGCGCATCGGCAATCCCCCGGTGCGCATCGCCGAAACGCCCGCCGGCATGCTCAATTCGATCGGCCTGGCGAATGTCGGCCTCGACGCATTCATCGGCGACAAGATGCCGTACCTGCGCGAACTCGACACGGCGATCATCGTGAACGTTGCCGCGAGTTCTGTCGAGGAGTACTGCGCGATCGTCGAACGCCTCGAGGACGAGGAGGGCATCGATGCCTACGAGATCAATGTCTCGTGCCCGAATGTGAAGGAGGGGGGACTCAACTTCGGCACGCGCTGCGACATGACCGCGCGCATCACGCGTGAACTGCGTCCCCGCACCCGTCGTCCCCTGATCATCAAACTCACGCCCAACGTCACGCACATCGCCGAGTTCGCGCAGGCCTGTGAAGACGAAGGCGCCGATGCGGTGTCGCTCATCAACACCCTGGTCGGCATGGCCGTCGACGTGCGCACCCGTGCACCGAAGCTCTCGATGATCACCGGTGGACTCAGCGGTCCCGCCATCAAGCCTGTCGCGCTCGCCAAGGTCTTCGAAGTCTCGAAGGCCGTCGACATTCCGATCATCGGCATCGGTGGCATCATGACCTGGGAAGACGCCATCGAATTCCTCCTTGTCGGCGCCTGCGCCGTGCAGGTCGGCACCGCCAGCTTCCGCGACCCGGATGCGGCGGCGCAGATTGCCGCGGGCATGGAAGCCTGGTGCGAAGCGGAGGGCATTTCCGACATGAATCAACTCGTGCGCGGGCTCCGCATTCCCGCCGGTGTGAGTGCGCCCGGATTCGTGCATGCCACGGCGCAGACATGAGTCCCGACCCTGAGCTTCCCCCCGCCGGACCGCTGCTGCGCACGCTTGCCGCACATGGTGTGATCGAGGCGCGCGGCAGCGACTTCCACGATCTGCTGCATCGACTTTCGGCAAGTGACACGCGCGCGCTCGCACGCGATACGCCCGTGACCGCGCTGCTCGTTACCGACAAGGGGCGCGTGCTCGATCTGGCGCTCGCCTGTGTGCATGACGACGCGGTGCTCGTGCTCACGTCGCCGGAGCGTACGGCCCGCGTGCTCGCCTGGTTCGAGACGTACACGATCATGGAGGATGTGGTCTATCGCGACGCGTCCGCCGACTGGCGGCAGTATGAGTGGCGCAGGGGGACGGGTGACCTCTTCGCTTCCTTTAACGATGTCGCAGATCCCGCCCTCCCTGCGACCATCGACATCCCCTACCGCAACGCTACGGGTGCCGGTCTGCGCATGCTTGTTGCCGGCGCGGATGCGGCCGCGTTCGAGGCTGGCCTCGGGTCCCGCATCGCAGCCGTCGGCGGGTGCGCCATCAGCGAGCAGGACTTCGACCTGCTGCGCATCCGTGCGTCCCTCCCCGCTGTCGGTCGCGAGTTGACCGAGCGTGTCAATCCCATCGAGGCCGGTGCCGGCAGCGATGTGAGCTTCACCAAGGGCTGCTACATCGGGCAGGAGGTCATCGCGCGGCTGGACACGTACAACAAGGTCCAGCGGCATCTGCGTCCCCTTCTGCTGCGGGGTTCTCTGCCCGACGATCCCATCGCTGTTGCGCGTGCGATCCCTTCGGGCACGGCGTTGACGAGCGAGGGTCGCGACGGAGGCTTCCTCACGTCGTGTGCGTACGACCCCGACACGCGCACGCTGATCGGACTCGGCTGCATCCGCCTCGCCTTCGAGCGGCCCGGTACCATCCTCCAGCTCGAGGCGCACGCCCTCGACATGGTTGTGCAATCCCCACCAGGTGAACCTTCCTCATGACACATGCAGATGCATGGAAAGGCAGCATGCGATGAACGAGACAATGGATGCACCCCGTATTGCCTGTGTGACAGGTTCAGGGCGGCGGCTCGGCCGTCAGATCGCGCTCGCGCTCGCGGGTGCCGGCTACGATGTCGTCGTGCATGCCAACGCCACCCGCGCGGGCATGGAACGCACGGCCGATGACATTCGCGGGCTGGGACGGCGTGCCTGGTGCATGCCCGCCGATCTGCGGGATGTGGATGCGCTGCGCGCGCTGGCCGCGCAGATCGGCGACGTCTGCGGGCGCCTCGACCTGCTCGTCAACAACGCGGGCGTGTTTCCCGAGGCGGCCTTCGACGAAGTGACCCCCGAGATCTGGAGCCTAGCGATGGACGTCAATGCCCGTGCAGCCTTCTTCCTCACGCAGGCATGCGCACCGCTGCTGCGCACCTCGCGCGGCGCCGTGGTGAACATCGCGTCCATGGGCGGCTTCCATCCCTGGAAACGGTACCTGCCCTACAACATTTCCAAAGCGGCGCTGGTGATGGTCACCCGCGGACTCGCCGTCGAGCTCGCGCCCGATGTGCGCGTGAACGCCGTCGCACCCGGCATTATCTACGTCCCTGGCGAGGAGGAGGGCGAGCCGCCCGCCGCCGCACGCTTCCCCCTGCAGCGCATCGGCACTCCAGCCGATCTGACCGCCGCCGTTCTTTTCCTCGCATCCGACGCGGCGTATATTACGGGACACGTCCTCCCGGTGGATGGCGGCAGCGCAGCACTGTAGCCACCGCGCCGAACAGGCGCACCGCACCGCAACTCCCATCGGAAGCCACCCATCACGACAGCGACAGCACGCGACATGGCAACGACACGAGGCACGCAGAAATCCTACAAGAACGAGGACTTCCTCAACAGTCCCGACGCCCGCGCGATCCGCATTCTGAGCGAGTACTACGAACCGCTGCAGCGGTTCCGTCGCAATCAAATTCAGGATACCATCGTCTTCTTCGGCTCGGCGCGTCTGCGCAGTGCCGAAGAAAGCACGCGGCTGCGCGACGAGCTGCTGGCCAGCGTCAACCGCGTCGAAGATCATGCTCCCTCGAAGGAGCTTCTCGATCGACTGCGCAAGGCCGAGCAGTCGGTGGAGATGTCCCGCTACTATGAAGACGCCGTCGAGCTCGCGCGGCAGCTCAGCGCCTGGTCGGTGTCGCTCAAGAGCAAGCGCTTCGTGATCTGCTCGGGCGGGGGACCCGGCATCATGGAGGCGGCCAACAAGGGCGCGCAGCTCGCCGGAGCCCAGAGCGTCGGACTCAACATCAGCCTTCCCTTCGAGCAGGATTCGAATCCCTACATCCCGCCCGATCTGAACATCGAGTTCCACTACTTCTTCATGCGCAAGTTCTGGTTCGTCTATCCCGCCAAGGCGCTCGTGGCGTTTCCTGGTGGATTCGGCACGATGGACGAACTGATGGAGGTGCTCACGCTCGTGCAGACCCAGAAACTGCGCAAGACCTTGTACATCGTCCTGTACGGGTCCGATTTCTGGAAGAAGATCATCAACTTCCCGGCGCTTGCCGAGATGGGACTCATCAGTGAGGAGGATCTGGAGCTGTTCCACTTCAGCGACACGCCCGACGATGCATGTGCCTGGCTGCAGGCGCAGATAACGGACGGCTATCTCACCCGTTGATCCGTCGCTCCCGTCGACCGTGTCCATGATCCCCACACCGGAAATCCACGCGCTCTTTGCGCTGCTTGACGATCCTGCTCCCCCCGTGCAGCAGGCCGTGCGGTCGCGCCTGGTGGAGTTGGGTGACGAGGCGATTCCCCTGCTGCGCAGCCTGAATGCCGATGGGCAGGTGCCGGCAGCAGTCTTCGAGGCACGCATCGGGGAACTCCGCCTCGCGCGGGCGCTTGCACGCATGCAGCCGGTCGCGGCGGCAGGCGACGATCCGATCGATCTGGAGGAGGCCGTCTACGGCATCATGCGATTCGGATATCCAGATGCGAATATCCGGCAATGCCGCGCGGTGCTCGATGAGATCGCCGACGATGTGCGCGTGCTGGCCGGTGTGCGTGCGACGGCGGTCGAGCGCTTCATGAAACTGCGTGCGTTCGTGTTTAACGATCTCGGGTATGCCGGCAACAGGACCAATTACTACGATCCCGACAACACGTACTTCAACAAGGTGCTCGAGCATCGACGGGGGATTCCGATCACCCTGTCGGTGCTGCTGATCCTGGTCGGTGCACGGTTGTCGATTCCCCTCACGGGCATCGGCATGCCGATGCACTTCCTGCTGCGCTACGACGATGCTGTCCGCAGTTTCTACGTGGATGCCTTCAACGGCGGGATCATCCTGACCGAGGATCAATGCCGCACGATGATCACGAGCAGTGGCGCGCAGTTTGCGACCGACATCCTGCGCGCGGTCGGTCATCGCGACATCATCGAACGCATGTGGCGCAACCTCTATCTGGCCCTTCAGCAGGGGGGAGACGCAGATGAGGCCGCGCGTGTCGGTCGCATCATCACGCTCATCAATCCCGAATTCCACATCAGCACGCACCACAGTGACGACACCGAGGAAGGCATCACTGATGACGACGAAGAATAGTGCTGCATCCGCGCTGCGTTCCTGCGTCGTGGTCGGCGCAGGTGTGGCCGGGCTCGCCTGCGCACGCGCGCTGGCGGCGCGCGGACTGCAGGTGACCGTGCTTGACAAGGGGCGCGGGGTGGGGGGACGTCTGGCGACACGCCGCATCGGGGAAGCCGTGTTCGACCATGGCGCGCAGAGTTTCACCGCCAGGCATTCCGCCTTCCAGCTCGAGATCGAACGCTGGCTCGACGCCGATGCCGCGCTGCCCTGGCCGGGGTTGCGACCGCAGGATGCTTCCCCGGCGGAGGCCGCGGCGAAGCTGCGCTACATCGGACGCAACGGTATGACCGCCATCCCCAAACATCTGGCACGCGGACTCGACGTGCGACTCTCGACGCGCGTGGTCGAGCTCAACGAGTGGGACGGGGGATGGGAACTCGTATCGGAGAGTGGGGAGCATTTCAACACGCAGGCGGTGGTGCTCACGCCACCGCTGCCGCAGGTCTGTGCGTTGCTGCGGGAGTCACGGGTTCCGCTGCCACAGGATGCCGTGGCGCTCATCCGTGCGGTTGTCTACGAGCCGTGTTTTGCGGTGATGGCCGTGCTCGATGGACCGAGTGCCGTGCCGCATCCCGGCACGATTGTGCTGTCGGGCTCGCCGGTTTCGCTGATTTCCGACAATACGCACAAGGGCATCTCCACCGTACCTGCGGCGACGATTCACGCGGGCGCCGCGTGGAGTCGCGAGCATCTCGACGATGACCCGGGAGATGTGGCACGCGCGCTGATCGCAGCGTCTGCAGAGTGGCTCGGTGCCAAGGTGCAGGAGTACCAGTTGCATCGCTGGCTCTACAGTCTGCCCGTCAACAATGTCGGCGAGCGCTGCCTGGTCATCCCCGGTCTGCCACCACTCGTGCTGGCCGGTGACGCCTTCGGCGCCGCGCGTGTGGAAGGTGCATATCTGTCAGGACTCGCCGCGGCCGATGCATTGCTTTCCATCGATCCTCTTTCTCCCGTGCCGGTTGCCGCTCCCTATGTCGCGCCCTGACGTCATCATTGTCGGCGCCGGTCTTGCCGGACTCAGTTGCGGCCTGCGTCTTCTCGAACACGGCATCACGCCTCTGCTGCTCGAAGCGTCTGATGCGCCCGGTGGTCGCGTGCGCACCGACGAGGTCGACGGATTTCTCCTCGACCGCGGCTTCCAGGTGTTGCTGACGGCCTACCCCGAGGCACAGCGTCTGCTCGATTACGGGACCCTCGATCTGCGTCCCTTCTATCCCGGTGCGCTCATCCGCCAGGGCAAGTCCTTTCACCGGATTGCCGATCCCTGGCGGCATCCCCTTGACGGTGTGCGTTCGGTGTTCGCACCGATTGGCAGCCTCACCGACAAGCTGAAGATTTCTCAGATCCGCCGGGCGGTCTGTGCGGGCAGTCTCCGCGATCTTGCCCGTCGGCCGGAGACCACCACACTCGATGCGCTCGCGCTCGCAGGCGTCTCCCCCACGATGATCGACCGATTCTTTCGTCCCTTCTACGGGGGCATCATGCTCGATCTCGACCTGCAGACGTCGAGCCGCATCTTCGACTTCACATTCCGCATGTTTGCCAGTGGCGATACGGTCGTCCCAGCGCAAGGCATGCAGGCGATTCCCGATCAGCTCGCCGCCCGCCTGCCGGCGGGTGCGCTCCGCTGCAACACGCGTGTGGTGGAGGTGTCCGATGGCTGCGTGCGCACAGCAGAAGGGGAGGATGTCCGGGCTGCAGCGGTCGTGATTGCCACAGACGCCCACGACGCGGCGCGATTGCAGAGGGGTGGTCCCGAGCGCAGTTTCCGGGGAGTGACCTGCCTCTACTTTGACGCGCCCGAGTCTCCGGTCGGAGAGCCGGTGATCGTGCTCGACAGCGAAGGTGTGGGTCCCGTCAACAACCTGCATGTGGTCAGCGACGTCTCATCGGCCGTGGCGCCTTCCTCGCGTGCGCTCGTTTCGGTCACCGTGATCGGCACGCCGCGCGAGACGAACGCTGCGCTCGAATCCCGTGTGCGCGCGCAGCTCGAACGCTGGTACGGAGTCGTTGTGCGCGAATGGCGCCATCTGCGCACCTACGACATTCCGCATGCGCATCCCGACCAGATGCCGCCCGTGCTGCGGGAGATGGAGCGACCTGTCCGCCTTGCGCGGGCGCGCTACATCTGTGGCGATCATGTCGAGACCGCGTCGATTCATGGTGCCCTGCGCAGCGGACGCCGGGCAGCCGACGCGGTGCACGCAGATTTCACCGCATGAGCATGCACCTCCCGTCGCCTTCGGAACTTGTGCCGATACTCGTCGTGCTCAACGCGGCCGCGGTGTTCGGTGCTGCAGGTGTCGCATGGCATCTGCAGCTGGCGGGCTATCCGCTCCACCTTCGTGTCGGCCGCAGCGGCTTCCCCCGGTACCTTCGGGCGCATCGCGGTGCAACGGCTCTGGTGCTCGCGCCGCTTGTGCTGGCAGACTTCCTCACATCGTGGATCCTTCTCCTCCTGCCACATGATCCTGTCACAACCATCTTCGTGTGGTGCGGGGCACTGTCTGCGTTGCTCGTCACAGGTGTGACGCTCGGCGTGATGCGGCGTGCGAGCCGGCGACTTGCCGAGGCCTTCGAGGCGCGCGCGTTCCGACGCCTCATGGCAGGCAATTGCGTGCGCGCCAATGTGTGGAGCATGCACGCCGCGCTCATCGCCGTGATGCTCGTGCGCGCCATGCTTGTGCGCGCCGTATAGCTCCCGTCTTGCGGAACAGGAGCACAGCCCCCATATTGTCACGATACACACATCACACCATGTGAACCATGAGCAGTCCGATCAGCGACTTCATACGACACCATTACCGCCATTTCAATGCCGCCGCGCTTGTCGATGCGGCCGAAGGATATCGCCGGCATCTCGACGCCGGCGGCAAGATGTTCGTGACGCTTGCCGGCGCGATGAGCACGGCCGAACTCGGCCTGAGCCTGGCCGAGATGATTCGGCGGGACATGGTGCACGGCATTTCCTGCACCGGTGCCAACCTCGAGGAGGATCTGTTCAACCTCGTTGCACACGACTTCTACGAACGCGTGCCGCACTATCGGGACCTGACACCAACCGATGAGAAATCCCTGCTCGACCGGCACATGAACCGCGTCACCGACACCTGCATCCCCGAAGAGGAGGCCATGCGCCGCCTCGAAAAGGCCGTGCTCGAGGAATGGGTGGCCGCCGACAGGGCCGGCGAACGCTACTTTCCGCACGAATTCATGTACCGCGTGATTCGCAGCGGCAAGCTCGAGCAGTACTATCAGATCGACCCGAAGGACAGCTGGATGCTTGCCGCCGCTGAGAAGAATCTGCCGATGTTCGTCCCGGGCTGGGAGGATGCCACGCTCGGAAACATGTACGCCGGCCACTGCATTGCGGGGGATGTCTCGAACGTGCACACCGTGCGTACCGGCATCGAGTACATGATGCGCCTGGCGGACTGGTACACCGAACTCACTGCGGAAGCCTCGCTTGGCTTCTTCCAGATCGGGGGAGGCATCGCCGGTGACTTCCCGATCTGCGTCGTGCCGATGCTGCATCAGGATCTGCAGCGCGATCATGTTCCCCTCTGGGGCTATTTCTGCCAGATCAGCGATTCGACCACAAGCTACGGTTCCTACTCCGGAGCAGTGCCAAACGAGAAGATCACCTGGGGCAAGCTCGGTATCGATACACCGAAATACATCGTCGAAAGCGATGCCACCATCGTGGCTCCCCTCATATTCGCCTATCTCCTCGGCTGGTGATAGTGAAATAATTCACGAAAATGCTCGACGGGTGGCCTCAGGCCGCCCGTTTCGTTTCCCATGCAGAGGGGATTCAGGGTTTGGGATGCGAATATCCTTGTGTGAGTAGCGAATTCCCGCTATTTTAGCATACGTGCGAATGCGGATATTCCGCTCCGTCACAGATGGTTTTTACGCGCTCTTCCATTCACCAAAGCTGAGAGAGGTCGGTATGGCTTCCATTCGCGGCGATGTCCAGATTCAACTCGAGAACTGCAAGGGATGCGAGTTGTGCGTGGTCGCCTGTCCCCAGCAGGCGCTTGCGCTTTCTCCGGACATCAACAAGCAGGGGTATCACTTTGCAGTGCTGATAGAAGACGTCTGCACCGGCTGCACCAACTGTGCACTCGTGTGCCCCGACGCCGTCATCACGGTGTATCGTGAAGACAAGAAGACCAAGCAGAAGGTCCCCGTCGCCGAGATCCGCAATGTGACCGGCGACATCACCGTCAAGGTCGGCATCGAAGAACCCGCCGTCAACTAATCGCATTCATAGAAATGACGCGCATGCCGCGTCGCAGAAGGAGCACATTCCATGGGTGAGCTACGACTCATGAAAGGTAACGAGGCACTCGCGGAAGCCGCCATCCGAGCCGGGATGGATGCCTATTTCGGCTATCCGATCACCCCGCAGTCGGAGGTCCTCGAGTATCTGACGCGCGAGGCGCGCGCACGCACCGGCGCGGTGATTCTCCAGGCCGAGAGCGAAGTCGCCTCGATCAACATGGTGTACGGCGCTGCCGGCGCAGGCGCACGCGTGATGACCTCGTCGTCGAGTCCCGGCATGAGTCTCATGCAAGAAGGCATCAGCTACATCGCCGGTGCGGAACTTCCATGCCTGCTGGTCAACGTCAACCGCGGCGGTCCCGGTCTCGGCACGATCCAGCCGTCACAGGGCGACTACTTCCAGAGCACCAAGGGTGGCGGCCACGGCGACTACCGCCTGATCGTGCTCGCTCCCGCCACCGTGCAGGAAATGTCGGATCATGTGCTGGAAGGATTCGAACTCGCCGAGAAGTACCGCAATCCCGTACTCATTCTCACCGATGGGGCACTCGGACAGATGATGGAAAAAGTCGAGCTGCGCGATCAGCTCGATCGCAGCACCCGCGTCGTGCCCGACTGGGCCACCGTGGGGAAGCCGACGGATCGTGAGCACAACGTCATCACCTCGCTCTTCATCAAGCCCGAGGAGATGGAAGTCGTGAACCTGCGCCTGCAGGAAAAGTACAAGGTCATCGAGGCGAACGAAATCCGCTGTCAGACCATCGACGTCGACGATGCCGATGTCGTGCTCGTTGCATACGGACTCTCCGCGCGCATCTCGCGCAAGGTCATGGAACTCTGTCGCGCACAGGGTCGCAAGGTCGGTGTGATCCGACCGATCACACTCTGGCCCTATCCGTACCAGGTGATCAGCGATGTGGCCGCGCATGCGAAGGCCTTCCTTACCGTCGAACTCAATGCAGGACAGATGGTGGAAGACGTGCGCCTCGCCGTCAACGGCCGCTGCCCCGTCTCGCACTACGGCCGCATGGGCGGCATCATCCCCTCGCCCGAGGAAATCGTCGGCGTGGTCGAACAGATCTACTCATCACTGTAAGCGCGGAGCCATCCATGCAGGAAATAGAACTCGACGTGCTCGAAGAGCATGAAGGCATGTCCATCGTCTGCGAGCGGCCCGACACGCTGCTCGACGCGCGCATGCACTACTGCCCCGGTTGCGGCCACGGCGTCGCCCACCGCATCATCATGGAGGTGGTGGCAGAACTGGGGATTCAGGACAAGACCATCGGCGTTGCTCCCGTGGGCTGCTCGGTGTTCGCCTACCACTACATGAACATCGACATGCAGGAAGCCGCCCACGGCCGCGCCACCGCAGTGGCCACCGGCATCAAGCGTTGCCGCCCCGACCGCTATGTCTTCACATACCAGGGTGATGGTGACCTGGCTGCCATCGGCACCGGCGAAACCATCCACACGGTCAACCGCGGCGAGAACATTCTCATCGTCTTCATCAACAACGCCATCTACGGCATGACCGGCGGACAGATGGCCCCGACCACGCTGCTCGGCCAGAAGACCTCGACCTCGCCCTTCGGCCGCAACCAGGAAGTCAACGGCAATCCCCTGCGCATCACCGAAATGCTCGCCCTGCTCGACGGTGCGTACTACGTCACCCGCCAGAGCGTGCACACTCCCAACGCAGTGCGCAAGGCGAAAAAGGCCATCCTGAACGGCTTCAAGTATCAGGAACTCGGGCGCGGTACAAGCTTCGTCGAGATCGTCTCGAACTGTCCGACGAACTGGGGACTCCCCCCCACCAAGTCCAACGACTGGCTGGTGGAAAACATGCTGCCCATGTATCCCCTGGGCGATATCAAGGTTCCGTCGAAGGAGGATCTCGAACATGCATGAGGAAGCGATTTTTGCCGGATTCGGCGGTCAGGGTGTGCTCTCGATGGGCCAGGTGCTGGCCTATGCGGGCATGATCGAGGAGAAGGAAGTCTGCTGGATGCCTTCCTACGGTCCTGAAATGCGCGGAGGAACCGCCAATTGCATCGTGACAGTGTCCGACAATGAGATCTCGAGTCCCATCATCGGTCGCTTCGACACAGTGGTCGCGCTCAACCAGCCCTCGCTCGACAAGTTTCAGGATGCGGTCAAGCCGGGTGGTACGCTCATTTACGATTCAACGAACATCATCGAACCGCCGACGCGTACTGACATCGATGTCGTCCCGATTCCCGCCAGCGAGGCGGCCGTCAAACTCAACAACACGAAGATCATGAACATGATCGTGCTGGGTGCCTTCCTTGCCAAGCGGAACACCCTGCCGATCGACAGCATCCTCGCCGCGTTGCGCAAGGTGCTGCCCGAACGTCATCATCACCTGATTCCGCTCAATGAGAAGGCCCTTCAAACCGGCCGCGACCTGGCAATGGCAGCCGTGCCTGTCTGACCGTCGCCGTCGTTCACGATGCGGTACCCACACGGGATCTTCGGATCCCGTTTTTATTGGTTTGCGCGAGTATTCCCTGCGTCATATTTTGTGAGATGCCCGTATACTCGACCATGCAATCCATTCAGGTGCGGGGTGCGTTTTCCGCCCTCCGGCGTCCGTCAGGAAACTTCCGCCGGGGTTGTCTGCTACAACGTATGAAAGACACCCATCCGTTTCGATGCACGTCATGACGTTTCCCCCCTTGTTCCATTCGCTGCGCGCCCTCCCGCCTTGTCTGCGGACGTGCCTCCGCGTCTGCCTGCTTGTGACGGCCGTGTGGCTGGTGGCGGCCGTGTGGCAGGTGGCGCCTGCGCAGGATCTGCGCTTCGTCTCGACCGTGCACGACTTCGGGAAGATGCTGCAGAAGGAGCGTCGCACGGCGGAGTTCGTGTTCACGAACACGGGCAGGGAGACGCTGCAGTTGCCGCCGCCGCGTGCGTCCTGCGGATGCACGGCCACGCTGCTGAGCACGACGCATGTCGCACCGGGCGACACGGGACGCATCTCGGTCGATTTCACTGCCTTCAGCGGTGTGACCGGCGTCGTGGAGAAGACGATCGATGCCTTCGAGCAGGGCTCGCTCGGGGTGACACAATCGGCAACGCTGCGCATCCGTGCACACATCGTCGCAGAGGTCATGCCCGATTCGGGCATGCTGCGCTTCACGACCGAAGCCGGAGAACGTGTGCGCCTGCGCATGCCGGTGCGCTCCAACACCGACGTGCGCGTAATGCTCGACAACATCACCCTCGCGGCGATGGAGTATGTCGACACGACTGCGGGCCGGGAATACCATGTTGAAAAGATCATATCGCGTCCCCTGACCGATTTCGCAATCACGACCTCCGATCCGGAGATCGAGCCGGGCGGGGAAACCGACATCGTGCTGGAGATACAAACCAGCGGAAAGGGCCAGATCAACGGTCAGATCCGCCTCGTGCTGCCAAACTCCGAACTGCGGATTCCCGTCGTCGGAGTCGTTCACCGGAATCGTTCACCGGGGGCTTCCGCGGGGAAGTGACCTTGATGTGGACCATCGGATCTGAATATCGTATATACTCATAGAGGAGTTGCAGTCATGAAGAAAGCAACAGTGCTTGTTCTCGGTTTCGCGGCCATGCTCGCCATCGCATCGCCCATGCGTGCGCAGGAGAAGGCCACCACCACGCTGGACTACACAAAATGCATGGAAGTGCAGGGGACGTCCGATTACAACTTCGGCAAGATCGATCAGGATGCCAGTGTCGAACACACCTTCATTCTGAAGAACACCTGCGGTACCACGGTGGAACTTGACAATCCCCGTGCCTCCTGCGGATGCACCGCCGCGCTGATGACCGAGAAGGTCATCGCCCCCGGTGGCGAGGCCAAGATTCAGGTGAAGTTCAAGCCGCCACAGGGCACGCGGGGCAAGACGTCGAAGACGGTGAGCGTGTTCGTCAAGGGCGACGCAAATCCGATTCACGTGCTTCGCTTCAACGCAGATGTGAAGACCGACATCGAGATCAATCCTTCGTACGTGAATATCCTCGGTTCCGAGGTCGGCAAGCTGGCGAGCGGAACAGCCACGTTCAAGAACGTGACGGATCAGCCCGTGGAGATCACCGAAATGACGCTCTCGCTGACAGCCTACGCCGACACGAACACGGTGGCGGGTGCGGCACCTTCGTCGGTGATGAAGCCTGTCACGAACGGGAAGGTCGAGCCCTCGTCGTTCACGCTCAAGCCGGGCGAATCGAAGGATGTGACCGTGTCGCTGACACCCGAGTGGAAGGGGCAGGTCAATGGGTCGGTCCGCTTCAAGACTGCAAAGAGCGAAGGCTTCCTGCAGGTGTTCAGCATCGTGCGCCCTGCCTCGACCGGCGCGTCGAAAACGCAGTAATCCCCCAATTCCCAACGCAACAGCGGAGCATGCATGAAGCGCGTCATCCCTGCATATAAAAGCCTGGTCGATATTCTTCAGGATGCCATCGACAAGGAAAACGATGCGGAGCAGTTCTACACCGAAGCAGCCGAACTGGCACAGAATGCAGAGGTAAAGGAGTTTCTTCTCGATATGGCGGCAATGGAGAAGGAGCATGCGCTCATGCTCGCCCGGCGTCTGGATTCCCTGCGGGCGGATCAGACTGTCATCGACGGGATTCTGTCGAGCTACGACGAGAAACCCGCCGAGGACGGAGACCTCGCTGAGGACGGAGACCCCGCATGATGACCTCCCGTCGATGGTCGCTGCGTGTCGCAGCGCTCGCATGCATGATCGTGTGCGTTGCCGGGGCCGGGGGCGGTGTCGTCGTCGCACAGCCTGGTCCGCACACCGGTTGCCTGGTTGTGCAGGGAGGTCGTGCACATGACTTCGGAAAGATGGAGCAAACGCAGACGGTCGAACATACCTTCGTGCTCAAGAACACCTGCTCGGAGACGATCGAGCTCGACGGCGCGAAAACGAGTTGCGGGTGCACTGCCGCAGTGGTCTCCGAGAAGTCGGTGCCACCGGGTGGAACGGCGCGAATCAATGTGCGCTATACGCCGACCACGGGAAGCGCGGGTCTCGTGACCAAGACGGTCAGCGTGTATGAGCGTGGACAACCGGCCGCCCCCATCATCGACATGACGATCAGTGCAACGGTCAAGACCGATCTCACGATCACCCCGTCGAATGCACGGTTCGGTGAAGGGACGCCCGGCAGTGCGATGACCGCCACGGTCACCCTGCGCAATACAGGAGACCGCCCCTTCGTGGTCGAACCGATCATCAATACGATGACAGTGTATGCGGGTGACGTGGGTGGTTCGACAGGAGCCGCCACTCCCATCCCGCATTCCGCCGTACGCATCGAACCTACGGATCTGTACTTGAAGGCCGGTGAAAAGCGCGAGGTGAGGGTGACGGTCACACCGTCCGCATCGGGACAGCTCTACGGAGCCATCGAGTTCAAGTCACCCACGGCTCGTGTATTTCTCTCGCTGTCTGGCGTTGTCGGCGTCGGCACAGGTGATGCAGGGAGTGGATCGGCAGCCCCGCAACCTTCCACTCCCGCGAAGAAGAGCAGGAAATCCGGCGGGAGGAAGTAAGCTCCTGCGTCTGCTCGCGCATCATATCGTGGTGGTCGTGTCGCATCGTCAATTCAATGACGACGAATTCGCTGCGGTCACGTCCATTCTCACGCGTGAAGGTGCCCGCTGGCGCATTGCGGGAACGTCCATGCAACCTGCGCTCGGTGTGCATGGAACGACTGTGCGTCCGCACATGTTGTTGAGTGAGCTGCACATCGACGCGTGTGATGCCCTCGTGTTCATTGGCGGCAACGGTGCACGCGACTACTGGTCGCATCCCCGTGTACACAACGTCGTGCGCTCGATGCACGAACACGGCCGACTGCTTGCCGCCATCTGCATCGCTCCCGTGATTTTCGCCCGTGCCGGCATACTCAAGGGCAGGCAGGCTTCGTGCCACCCATCGGCGCGTCGTGATCTCGAATCCGCTGGTGCGCAGTACATGCTCGCACCTGTGCATGTCGACGACACACTGGTGACGGCCAGTGGTCCCACTGCGGCACGTGAGTTCGCCGAAGCAATCGTTACATCCCTCGCACCGTCTCTACGACCGCAGACGCCGGTCACGGTTTGATGCTGCGTCAGCAGCTTTCTCGTTTCATGTATCAAAATCCTGCATCACGGAGGACAGTTGTCCGCACATACATTTCACATTCCCGTACTCGGGGTGGCCTATTCAGTGGATACGCCGCTGAAGGTCGCACGTTTCGGCATTTCTTCGGTCATGTCGATCATCGACGACACGCTCCTTGAGCGTCTGCGTGGCCACTATGAAGCTGAGCGAGGCAGACCCTATCTGGCCATCGAAACGCGTGACGAAGATGCACGTGCGCGCCGTATCACAGCCTATCTCGACATGGTCGACGATATCGTGAAGGACCAGGTGCGTGCCATGAAGGAGGAGGGGTTCGTCGAGGGTGGCGATCTGCGGCAGTACTTCGAACTCCTGCCGGACACCTCGGCTGTCAAGGCGATATATCGCACGATGCTGGCTTCCGATGATCCGCAGCTTGTGGCGCGTTTGAAGGAGCACTTGCTGTCGAGTGTGATTCCCGGTTCGCTCGATGTGAACATCATGACCAAGATCGACAAGGCAAATGAGAACCGCCGGGGCGAGCCGTTGCCTGTACAGTTCAATGATGCACATGCGGCACTTCGGGGATTCGCGAACAGCCGCCTCGAGAGCAGCATCGTGTTTTCTGCAGGCATGAATCCTCGTCTGTACGCGTATGCCGCGACGCTCGATGGATTCGCTCCCCGAGCAGATGGAACCTTCGCCAAGCGGATTATCATCAAGGTGTCGGATTTCCGCTCGGCCTTGATCCAGGGCAAGTTTCTTGCAAAGAAGGGACTCTGGGTCTCCGAGTACCGGATCGAGTCGGGACTCAATTGCGGCGGTCATGCCTTCGCCACCGACGGGCTTCTGCTCGGGCCGATACTGGAGGAGTTCCGCACACGGCGGGAGGAGCTGCGCGACGTGACCTCGGAGCTGTTCGTGCAAGCCATGCGTACCCGTGGGATGGAGATGGACGCTGCACGGCTTCCGATGGAGGTGACGGTACAAGGTGGTGTGGGGACGGCGAGCGAGCACGATTTCCTCATACGCCATTACAAGGTGAGCAGTGTTGGATGGGGCAGTCCATTCCTGCTCGTTCCGGAGGCCACGAACGTGGATGACGAAACCCTCGAGAAACTGTGTCACGCGGGGGAGGCTGACATTTATCTGAGCGGGATCTCGCCCCTGGGTGTACCGTTCAATAATTTGCGCAACAATGCAAAGGATGTGGAGAAATTTCAGCGCGTTGAAGATGGCAGGCCCGGGAGTCCTTGCAAGAAGAAATTTCTTTCGTTCAACACCGAGTTCACGGAGAAGCCTGTTTGCACGGCATCGACGGGATACATCGCAAACAAGCTGCAGGAGCTCAAGGAACGCTTTCTTCCCGCAGAAGAGCATCGGCTTGAACATGACACCATTGTCGACAAGGTCTGTCTCTGCGAGGGCCTGATTGCTTCTGCCTTGTCGCGTCACGGGATGTCTCTGTACAAGCAGAGCATGGCGGCGTCAATCTGTCCCGGTCCCAACCTCGCCTATTACTCCCGTCGCGCGACATTGCGTGAGATGGTGGACCACATCTACGGGCGCATGAATCTGATGACGGACCCGAAACGTCCGAACATGTTCATGAAGGAACTGAGCCTGTACATCGATTATCTGCAGAAGAAGCAAGATGAGCACGCGCGTCAGGGTTCCAATCATACAGAGGCCTTTTTTCTCAGCTTCTATGAAAGCCTGTGCGAAGGGATCGCATACTACAAGGAGTTGATCCCTCAGATCATCGAGGAAGCGGAGCATGTGCGTGAGCGCATGCGCGAGGATCTTGCGCAGCTCGAAGCCCGGCTGCACGCCAGCTTCATGGTTCCCGCCGGGTTCATGGTTCCCGCAGAACTTGTTTGAAATCCTCTTGAAATCGCCGTATATTTAAAGACGTCTGAATTTCAGGCGTTCGCATCATCCCGGAGAGGTGGCAGAGTGGTTGAATGCGGCGGTCTCGAAAACCGTTATACCCTCACGGGTATCGAGAGTTCGAATCTCTCCCTCTCCGCAACATGGTTCATATGGCGAAAATCACACGGTTTTCGCCATTTTTTATGCTCTCCAGACACCTGAAACGACCTGATTTGAATAGATCCATGACACTTTTATGACGGTCGTTCGTGGAACGTCGGCGAGTATGGCGTGGAACATTCGTGGATCGTCATGGGGAGAAATGAAAAGAGCCGCCCTTGCAAGCGGCTCATTGGGGAAAGAGAGACAGCATCAATTGGCAACAGATCGACCGAGGCTTGACCTCGAACTGAACACGCCCGTGACGCTCGAACTGCTGTTCGACAAGCCCCTCCAGGGCGAAAACCGCTACGGACCCTACTTCCTCTACGCGCTGCGCGATGCCGACACGG